>JAYVRW010000133.1:0-6124 GCA_043775925.1 Blastocatellia bacterium | reverse complement strand
GCAGTTCGCAGCAGGATTCTTACTGCGAACTGCGAACTTTCTTGCCGCGAACTATTCCTTATGATTGCTCGTCGTATCATCATCCCCAACCGACTTGGATTACACGCCAGAGCTGCGGCTAAGCTGGTACGGCTGGCAAATTCCTACGCGAGTTCGGTTCAGCTTCTGCGTTGTGACACACCGGAAAAAAATGTAGATGCGAAAAGTATTTTGGGGATTTTGATGTTAGCCGCGACGCAGCAAACAGAAATAGAATTGATCGTTGATGGCGCAGATGAAACAGAAGCTCTCGAAGCATTGTGCCAATTGATTCAAAATAAATTTGGTGAGCCGGAGTAAGCAACCCGCTTGAAAATCAGCGACAATAAGCTCATCATCTTTGCTTTATGCAATTGTGTAATGAAAGCAGCGGGTCTTAATGTCGTCTCCACACACCAGGACTTTCACAGAAGAACGTATCGAAGGCATCGGCATCTGCGCCGGAATCGCCATTGGTACAGTTTTTTTTGTTGATGACCCACGCGGACATATTGTTCGATTAAATCTGCCGGAATCAAACATTGAGCCTGAAATCACGCGCTTTCGTGCGGCGGTAGAAATTGCTCAGCAACAGCTTCAAATTGTTCAGGATCGCCTTCGCGCAGCGTTAGGTGAAGAGCAGGCTTACATTCTTGAAGCTCACGTTTTACTGCTTCAAGATCAAAGTCTGGGACGACAAATTGAGAGCTTCATCCGCAATCATCACGCCAGCGCCGAATGGGCAGTGCGCGAAGTCACGAATCGTCTGCTCGCGGTTTATGCCGGAATCGCTGATGAATATATGCGTTCGCGCAGTTCCGATCTCGAAGACGTTTCCAAGCGTGTCGTCGCTATTTTGAGCGGAACCCAGCCACGCAATTTTACCGACCTTTCAGAAGATGCAATTTTAATCGCCAATGAACTGTTGCCTTCCATCGCGGCTGAAATCAATCCAGAAAAAATTCGCGGATTCGCCACCAACAGCGGCGGCTGGACTTCGCATACTGCCATCATTGCGCGGAGTTTGAACCTCCCCGCAGTAGCTGGATTAAAAGATATTACTTCGCGGGTGCGCTCTGGCGAGACGATTATTATTGATGGCAATTCCGGCATCGTCATTCTGCGCCCAGCCCCCGAAACACTCAGCTTCTACCTCGATCAGCGTGTGCGTGCGCAGGAAGAAATTTCACATTTTGTGCAGGAGCGCGAACTGCCCGCCATTACGCGCGACGGCCATCTGATTGCGCTCCGCGCCAACATCGAATTACCTGACGAAATTGATACAGTAAAGCGATTCAATGCCAGTGGGATCGGGCTTTTTCGTTCGGAATTTTTGTATGCCAATGCCAGCACGGAATTGCCTTCCGAAAACGAACAATATCAGGTGTACAAACTTCTGGCTGAAACCAGCGGTCACGAAGGAGCCGTCATTCGTACCTTTGACTTGGGTGGGGACAAATTATATTTGGATGGCTTCAATGCCGAACGCAATCCGGCTTTAGGCTTACGTGCAATTCGACTTTCATTGAAAGTGGAAACCATTTTTCGCACCCAGCTTCGTGCTATTTTGCGAGCCGCTGCCCACGGCAATTTGAAAATCGTTTTGCCTCTTATTTCTAACCCCGATGAATTGCGACAGGCAAAAAAGAAAATTGCGGAAGTTGCAAAAGAACTGAAAAACGAGCATCTGGATCACAAATCAGACATCGAAATTGGCGTCATGATTGAAGTCCCAACGGCTGTTTTTCTGGCTGAACATCTGGCGCGTGAAGCCGATTTTTTCAGTCTTGGCACGAATGACTTAACGCAATATTTAATTGCCGTAGATCGCTCTAACGAAAGCGTCAATTACTTATTTGATTCGCTTCATCCCGGAGTCTTACGCGCCATCAAGCTGTTAGCCGATGCCGCGCAAGCAGTCAAAATCCCTGTCACTGTCTGCGGAGAAATGGCTTCAAATCCAACGCAGGCAATCGTCTTGCTGGGACTTGGGCTGAGCGATTTAAGTATGACGCCCAGCGCGATCCCGATGATTAAGCGCATCATCCGCGCCGTAGATTTAAGCGCGGCGCAGTCCATCGCCAACCACGCGCTAACCTTGACAACACCCGCTGAAGTGAATCAATACGTGCACTCCGAACTTGCCCGACATTGGGCTTCTCACGCATCGCCGTAAAAACAATCCACGAAGTACACGAAGGAACACGAAGATTTTTTCATTCAAAATTTCAACTCCCGAAACACCTCTGATAATTTCTCGTAAAAGATTTTTTTGCTGTTTCTTCGTATTCTTTCGTGTTCTTCGTGGATAAATTCTCAGCCAGCAGCTTTTAAATCCAACCGATCTTCTTGTATATTGCTCATCTCATGGTTGCACGACGTTTTCTGATTGATGGCACAGTTCAAGGCGTAGGCTATCGCTTCTTTGCGAAGCGGGCTGCCGCTCGCCATCAAATCAAAGGAACCGTCAAAAACCTGCCGGATGGCAGCGTCGAAGTCATTGCCGAAGGCGACCGCGACGACATGGACGAATTCAAAAAAGACCTGGCAACCGGCCCGATGTTTTCGGAAGTCACCAGCCTTAATGAAACTGATATAACCGTCTCAGGACGATTTTCCGAATTTAGAATTGATCATTAAATACAATGGCAGAAGCCCGACTGTTAAGAAGGGCAATCGTACATTGGAAGTGACTTCCTCCGTACTGACGCCCTTGCTAACGCGCAGGCTTCTGCCCTAAAAGGAACCCCGAATGACGATAGAAACTGAACTCAAACAACTGATCCGCGAAGTGCCGGATTTTCCGAAACCTGGAATTTTATTTTACGACATCACGACTTTGCTGAAAGACGCGAACGGCTTGAAAACCATCATTGATACGATGGCGGAAAATTATCGCGGTCAAAAAATTGATACCGTCATCGGCGTCGAAGCGCGTGGCTTTATCTTCGCTCCGGCGCTCGCGTATCACTTAGGCGCAGGCTTCGTACCGGTGCGTAAGCCGAAAAAATTACCTTCTGAAGTAGAAAGCTTCAGCTACGATCTTGAATACGGCAGCGACACCTTGGAAATCCACAAGGACGCCGTTGGCGCAGGTCATAACGTTTTGATCGCCGATGATTTGCTGGCGACAGGTGGAACTGCACAGGCTGTCACACAATTAGTCGAGAAGCTCGGCGGAAAAGTCGCTGGACTCGCGTTTGTCGTAGAACTGGAATTTTTACCTGGACGCGAAAAGCTCGCTGGTTATGACGTGTACTCACTGCTAAAATATCAATCGTAAATCAGTTTCGAGTTTTGGGTTTCGCGTCATCCAACTCGAAACTACAAAACTCGAAACTCAAAACTGATTATTGCGCTCGTAGCTCAGGTGGATAGAGCGGCTGCCTCCTAAGCAGCAGGCCATTGGTTCGAGTCCAATCGAGCGCACCATTTTAAAATAGTCGTATGTTTGCAATGAGACCTACTACACGTTTGTTCTTGCTTTAGTACTTACCTATAAATTCTGTCGAATTTTCTGATGAACAACAAAAATTACAAATGGTTCGTCGTAGCGATGCTCTGGTTTGTGTGCTTTTTTAACTACGCGGATCGGCAGGCAATTTTTTCGGTCTTCCCTGTTCTCAAAACAGAAATGGGACTCAGCGACATCCAGCTTGGATTCGTTGGTTCGGCATTCATGTGGGTGTACGCGGCAAGTGCGCCGCTGGCAGGAATCATCGCAGATCGCTTCAGGCGCAAGACTCTCATTATTGGCGGATTGATTTTCTGGTCGCTGGTGACGGTCGCTACAGCATTTTCAAAAAATTATTATCACCTCTTGATTTGTCGGGCGGCAGAAGGCTTCGGCGAAGCATTTTACTTTCCGGCTTCGATGGCGTTGGTGAGTGATTATCACGGCACAGAAACCCGTTCGCGGGCGATGTCAATTCATCAGTCTAGTGTGTATGCGGGGACGATTGCAGGCGGTTCCGTTTCAGGAATTATGGCGCAGTTCTACGGCTGGCGTTCCAGCTTTTATTGGTTCGGATGGTTCGGCGTTATTTTAGGAATTGTGCTGTTGCTCGCTTTGAAAGAACCGCAACGTGGACAAGCAGAAGTCGAAGAAAATACGCACGCCGCGATTGACCTCAAACAAAAAAATCTGCTGCAACATATTTCAGAAATCCTCAGCAAGCCGATGGTCTTGATCCTGATGGCAGTTTTCGTCGGCGCCAATTTTGTCGCTTCGATTTTCCTGACGTGGATGCCGTCGTACCTCAATCGTACTTTCAAAATGAGCCTGGCGATGTCCGGCGTCAGCGCTACGGTTTACTTGCAGGTCGCCTCAGTGCTGGGCGTTATCACCGGAGGAATTCTCGCGGATCATTTACGCAAAAAACATGCTGGCGGCAGGATGATGACGCAGGCGCTTGGGTTGCTCTGCGGTGTGCCGTTTATTTTCCTGACCGGATGGACAACTTCGATTCCGGTTTTAGTTCTAGCAATGGCGTGTTTCGGATATTTCAAAGGATTGTACGACGCCAACATCTGGGCTTCGCTGCACGATGTCGTCCGACCTGAACGCCGCGCCACCGCCGTCGGATTAATGAATGCCATCGGATGGACGGGAGGCGCAATAGCTCCCATCGCGGTGGCGATTGCGTCTGAACGCTACGGCATGAGCGCGAGCATCAGCGCGAATTCATTGGTGTATCTTGCGGTTGGCTTGCTTTTGATTTTCGGGATTCGAAAATTTATGCGCAATGCAGAAACCCGCACGCAGTAAAGTAAAAAGCACCCTTACTGCGTGCGAGTTTCTGCAATCATACATATCCATTTTCAGTGAACCAGTTCACGGCTTTTTCGATGGATTTTTCAATCGGTTGTTGCGGCAATCCGAGCAATTGCACCGCCTTCGTCGCATCGTAGTACATCGCATATTTCGACATCTGCACTGAATCAAAAGAAACCTGTGGCGTCTTGCCAAAATACTTCGCCAGAATCAGTTCATCTACATACGCCACCATTAACGGCAACACATGCGGCACAGCAAATTTTGGAGCGGGCTTGCCTGTGACCTTCGACAAAATCTGCAACATTTCTTGCAACGTCAAATTACGATTTCCTAAAATGTAGCGCTCTCCTGTTTGTCCTTTTTGCCACGCTAAAATATGTCCACGCGCTACGTCTTCGACATCAATTAAATTCAATCCGGTATGCACATACGCAGGCATTCGATCCTGCAAAAAGCGCAGCACAATTTCCCCCGTCGGAGTCGGCTTCACATCATACGCGCCAATCGGCGTCGAAGGATTGACGATGACGACATCAGTCCCTTTTTTTGCGGCTTCGAGCGCAGCTTGTTCGGCTAAGAATTTTGATTTTTTATAGGCGCTGACTAATTGCCCAACTGTTGTCGTAGTCGCTTCAGTCGCCAAAGTTCCCACAGCGGGAACGCCAATCGCCGCGACTGAACTGGTATGCACGAAACGCTTGACGCCTGTGATTTGCGCGGCAGATAAAATATTTTCTGTGCCGGTGACGTTCGCCTGAAAAATCGAATCGGCATCTTTGCGCCACAAGGAATAATGCGCCGCGACGTGAAAAACTACGTCGCATCCGGCGATGTGATCGGAGAGAAATTTAATATCATCAAGATCGCCTTCGATAATTTCGACCGGCAAGCCAGTGAGATTTCTACGATCAGAGTTTTGCCGCGCTAAGGCGCGTACCTGAATCCCATCGGAAAGCAAAAGCCTGACGAGATTGCTTCCGATGAATCCTGTTGCTCCGGTGATAAATGCTTTCATGAAATTTTATTAGACAGGATTTATAAAACCTTATGCTTATTGGTCTTTTCTCATCATCCTGTCAATCTTGTAAATCCTGTCTAAGTAGAAAAAACTTGTTCCCAGCTTCCGGCTAAAACCATTCGTGAGACTTTGCGTAAAGCCTGCATCGAATTTCTTAAACTCACTAAAAAAATCACCGCAGCAAACGGACGCATGAGCATGGCCTGCGCAGATTTCAAATCGCTCATCTTCCCATCCGGTGAAATTCCAATATTGAAATCAGGAGTTTTCTGCTTCGCTTCATCAAGAATCACGCGCACGACGACGATGGG
>JAYVRW010000132.1:0-6139 GCA_043775925.1 Blastocatellia bacterium | reverse complement strand
GTACAAGACCGCGAACTGTATTTACTGCGAACCGCGAACTTTTTACCGCGAACTTTCCTGCTGCTTTTAATGCGTTCCTGCTTTCATCGGAGCATTAAACATGATTTCTGTCAGCTTCACTCCGAATGATTCTAATTCCTCGAAAGCCGTTTTCAGCTTGTCCATCTCATCGCTGCGGTAGGCTAATTCCGCCCGCGCCATCACTTGTCGGGCTGAAGCCTGATCTTCATCATTCATCATCGCTCCGAATTCACTGTAGGTGCGCCGTGTGCTCTCAATCAATCCATCTAATCTGGTGCGAGCAATGATAAATTCTTTCATCACTTTATCAGCTTGTTGATTCCGTGTGGCTTCTTCAATCAAACGGGAAATCTCGTCCGGGCCTAACCCTGAAGATGGCGTGACGCGAATCGTCTGCTCGCGTCCGGTTGATTTATCGTGCGCTCCGACGTTGACAATCCCGTCAGAATCCACGTCGAAGGTAACCAGAATTTGCGCGGAGCCGCGCGGGCCTGCCGGAATATCTGCCAATTCAAATTTGGCGAGACTCCGATTGCCGCGCGCCAGTTCGCGTTCGCCCTGTAAAACGTGGACTTCAACTGTCGTTTGATTATCCGCGACGGTCGTAAACGTCAGAGCTTTTTTCAGAGGAATACTGGAATTTCGTTCAATGATCTTAGTGAACAAGCCGCCGCGCGTTTCGATGCCAAGCGACAACGGTAAGACATCGAGGAGGACCAGTTCTTTGACTTCGCCGCTCAGTACAGCGCCTTGAATAGAGGCTCCGATGGCGACGACTTCATCAGGGTTAATTTCCGACGAAGGATTTTTGCCAAACATTTCCGTCACTTTCTGACGGACCAGTGGAGTTCGCGTTTGACCACCAACGAGCAAAACCTTATCAATATCTTCCGGTTTCAGCTTCGCGTCCCAGAGCGCTTTTTCGCAAGGCTCCAGAGATTTTTCGACCAAATCCATAATCATTTCTTCAAACATCGCTCTGGTCAGTACTTTATTGAAATGCTTCGGCCCCAGATTATCAGCAGCGATAAATGGCAAATTGACATTGGTTTCATTCGCGGTCGAAAGCTCACATTTCGCGCGTTCTGCTGCTTCCTTGAGACGATGCAGCGCCGGACGATCACTGTGTAGATCAATACTGGTCTCAGCCTTGAATTCAGCAATGATCCAGTCAACAATTTTCATGTCGAAGTCTTCGCCGCCGAGGAACGTGTCACCCGAAGTAGAAAGAACCTCAAACACTCCGTCGTGAATATCCAAAATCGAAATATCGAAGGTGCCGCCACCTAAATCGTAAACCACGATTTTTTCCGAGTCTTCCCGACCCAGACCATAAGCCAAAGCCGCCGCCGTCGGTTCGTTCAAGATTCTCAGCACATTGAGACCGGCGATTTTTCCAGCATCTTTCGTGGCTTGTCGCTGCGCGTCATCAAAGTAGGCAGGAACAGTCACAATGGCGTCTTCGACGGGTTCACCTAAATATTCTTCAGCACTCTGGCGTAAGCGTTGCAAGATGATTGCTGACAACTCAGCCGGACTGTAATCACGTCCGAACAACCTCACGCGCGCATCGCCATTGGGGCTTTCCGTAATGGGATACGGTGCATTGTCCTGCATCCGGCGAACTTCAGGTGAATTAAGCTTACGTCCAACGAGACGTTTAATGGCGTAAATTGTATTGGCGCCATTCGTAGCAGCCTGACGTTTGGCGATTTGTCCGACCAGTCGTTCGCCAGACTCCTGAAATCCCACGACCGAAGGAGTAGTTCGACCACCTTCTTTGTTTGGAATAATTTGTGCGACGCCACCTTCCATAATTGAAACGCAACTATTGGTGGTTCCTAGATCAATGCCAATTACTTTTCCCATAATTCGTGTGCTCGTTTTCTGGTCAGTGCATTAAACACTGCGCCAAAATGTTATTCGTTTGAAGAAACTACAATTCTTATGGGTTGTTGACAGGAGACTACTACAAGAAGCTGCGCGGGGAGCGCAAGGGGAAGAACTTGAGGGGCAAGTTAGCGAGAAAAAAGATCAACTCATCACGGTGGCAGGAGCCTCGGTGAGAACACGTTCCAACGTACGTGCGACATAGCTTACCACATTTATTGTCCGCGCGTACTCCATTCTTAATGGTCCGACGACTCCCAGATGACCGCTCATCTGATTGCCGTATCGAAAAGAAGCTGTGACCACGCTACAACGCCTTAAACTCGGCATATTATTTTCAGATCCGATACGAATGGAAACGGCACTTTGCTCCTGCTCAAAAGTCATACACTCATTCAGCAAGGTAATCAGACGACGCTTTTCCTCAAAGACAAGAAAAAGCTCACGCAATCTTTCCAGATCCGCAAATTCAGGACTCGCCAGAATATTTGAGGCCCCTTCGACAAAAACCTCAGGGTCTGAATCTCCGTCTCGGCTCAATCCGCGATGGCAAAGCAAAATGGCATTTTGTAATAATCGGTCATACAGAGCCTTCTCTTCAGTCATCCGTCTGACTAATTCTTCGTGAATCGCACTCAATGTTTTGCCGGTAAAATGGGCATTCAAATATTTTGAAGTTCGATCTAATTCATCCTGACTGAAATCTTCCGCGACACGAACCAACCGATCCTGAACAAGGCCGGCGCGTGAAATCGTAATGACCAGAATACGACCATCACTAATTCTGACAAATTCGATATGCTTCACGACATCACGATTGATGTTCGGCGAAATCACAATGCCTACACTATGTGAAAGTTGCGAAAGCAAATGCGAAGCGCGCGACATAATTTGATCAGCACTGGGCAAGCTATCACTCAACATTTCGCGTTGAATCATATTTTCGTCATCTGGCGAGATCGGTGTTTGCCCCAGAATATTATCCACGTAAAATCGGTAGCCCTGATCGGTTGGGATTCGACCAGCCGAAGTATGCGGCTGTTCTAAAAACCCCGCATCCTCCAAATCAGACATAATATTGCGAATCGTCGCTGGTGAAAGCCCTTCACTCGATAATTTTGAGATAGTCCGCGACCCCACCGGCTCACCTAACGCCAGATGATTTTGGATAATGAGCGTTAAAAGCTCACGCCCACGCTTATCTGCCATCTCAAACTTATTGTTCATGTAGTTATAGTCGAGCGTCATCTCTGTTTTTTCTGAGAAAAATATCGCTGTGACTTGGAATTAATGAGGCGAACAATCAAGGTATTCCTGACCAAGTATTTAATGCGCGATTCAGACATTAAATCCAGCCCTATCCTCATATTAAAATTAACACCTGCCAACAAAAAATGTCAAGCATTTATCATTGTGTAATTCGGTCACAATAACCGCCTCAATTGTCAATCACAACCACCTCAAAATTCTGCGATAAAAGGACTTGGCATTTTAAACACTTCTGTGTAGAATACAAATGGTTAAACAAGCCCCGACACTGACAAGAGTTTGTTCTGTTTTCAATTCACTGGTAGAGCAGACTCAATATATTTGAAACTACTATTACTACTATACGGAAAGGATTGCCCAGTCATGAAAAGAAAAGGCGTTTTAATTGGTGCCTATGTGCCCCCCGAAATGAAAGAAGCTCTCAAGCGTCGTTCACAACTTCAACATCGAACCCTCTCGCAGGAATTAATTAGAATTCTTGCCGAAGCTCTTGGTCAGCCTATTCCCGGCACGCCGGATCGTCGTGGAGATACTTCAGTTCCGCGTCGTCGTGCAACTGATCCATTCCCCAGACGCCGCACAGGCGATGTCGTTCCCGGCGAAGGATTGATTCAATTTGCTGAAACACAAGCCGAGTAATCATTACAACCGTCAGCTTTCTCATCAAAACCTACTTCTCACCTCAACACGACGCAGAGTATCCCTGATTTCTGCGTTGTGTGGTGGATGAAGTATTAGCTGGCAGCTTGTAACGCGGCTTTGGTGCTTGAACTCACCTCACGGACAAATAAATCTTCGAGCGATTCACGGACAGGGTTAAGCGAAATCACATTGCCCCCGTTTCGATGCACAATCGTTACCAACCGTTCGATTTGACTCTCACTTTCAAGGCGAATTCTCGCACCTTCTGGGACAGGTGTAACCAAAAGCGCGAAAGCCTGCAACTCCGCTAAAACCTGAGTCGAAACATTCGCCACCACAGCTTCTAATTCGTTGGTACGTTTTCCTAAAATATCAGAAAGCCTGCCCGATTCGATTAAACAACCTTTGCTCATAATAGCGACCCGGTCACAGAGCGCCTCGACATCAGATAAAACGTGCGAAGAGAAAAATACGGTCTTCCCCTGAGCGCGTAAATTGGCAATCAAATCACGGACTTCACGACGCCCCAGCGGATCAAGTCCTGACATGGGTTCATCCAAAAATAAGACTTCTGGATCATTAATCAATGATTGCGCCAGGCCTGCGCGTTGGAGCATGCCTTTAGAGTATTTCCGCAGTTGCTTGTCCGCAGCGTGTTCCAGGCCAACCTGTTGGATTAGTTTTTCAGCCCGCGCTAGCGCTTCCCCTTTACTCAATCCAAAAATTTTCGCGCAATAAACCAACAGTTCACGAGCCGTCAGATAGTCGTAAAAATATGGCTGCTCCGGCAAATATCCAATGCGAGCGCGCATCGCCATATCATCCAGTTCGGCTCCCAAAATCCGGGCGTCACCATTAGTTGGAAAAATCAGGCGCATGAGGATTTTGAGCGTCGTTGTCTTCCCTGCTCCATTCGGCCCCAGAAAACCAAACGATTCACCCTGGTTCACTTCCAAATTCAAACTATCCAGAGCGCGAACCGGTTTTTTGCGCCAAAATCCGACGGTGTATTCTTTGGTTAGATTTTTGATTTCGAGTGCTAACATACTGCTTCTTCCTTTTAAACTAATCTTTCCATTGAGTAATTGTTGAATCTGCCGACAACTTAATTTTGCATTCACTCACCACCAAACTATAAGCAAATCCGTGCGGATCTAGCGGCGTCATATTTTGATCGAAAGCCATGCCGTATTGCCGCAACTTCTGCACTGCGCCCGGAGGCAAAATCCGAAGCAATTGCGAAGGATGATTCGGGCAACTTCCACGTGCGGTGCGAAAGGCTTCAAGCTGCTTATTCAAAAAATCTATTTCATCGGAAGCCTGATAAAACTGTAATCGGCTCAGCGAAGTCTGCTTAATATTAGGATCGTCAGTCGTATCATAAATCTTTGCAAACATCTGTCGTGCGGTATCACGCTCACCACCTTTCGCCAGCATTGCGGCAGAAAGTTGCGCCATCCAACTGGGAGCATTTCCAATCCTGCTTCCGGTTAGATAAGTCTCACTTGCTTCCTGAAATCGTTTTTGCTTCCAGTAGATATAGCCCAAATCCTGATATAACTGCCACGTATTGGGATTATCCCGAATAGCTCGCTGGGCTAATTTCATTGCCTTTTCTGGATCAACATCAGGTAAAAACGCCGAGCCAAAGCGATAGGCTGCCACGTACTGCGGATCAAGCTGCGTCGTGATGTTTATCAGTGGTTCCAGCAAAACCAGATTCCACGAACTAACGTTGCCGATGTTGAGCGTTCCGGTTTGAGCCATAATTCTCCCACCGAAATACTGGACCGTCCGCAACCAGTACAAATCAGACATGATCCCTTCAAAACCCAGACTGGTCTGTCGGAGCGTCGCACCTGAAGTAAAGTATAAGGATTCTTCAACGGCTGAAGCTTCGCCTTTTTTGCCGTCAATCCAGTGCTGTACGGTAACCGCAGCGATAAGTGAAATGACCAGAATTAAGGTCCACTGAGTTGATCGCATAGCTCACCTTTTATTTGAAATTCCTTTTCTGAAAAATAAGCACAGTCACGGCTAAGAGCGCTGAAATATACAGCATCGCGTACAGTGTGGCGGCTCCCAGCATCGAAGCCGAAGGCACATTTCCATGTGCGGCTGACGTAATAAAATTAAAATTATCGAGATTCGGCAAAATGTAATACAGCGCCGTGCAAACAGCTTTGAGAAAACCAAATCCAATGGTCGAAGCGAATAATTTCAAATCTGCGCTGAAGGTTCCAATCACAAACAAAAAGAAGGCCATCAAAGCCGAAAGCGTGGGCGAAGAGAACGACGAGAACATCAGGCTGATCGC
>JAYVRW010000131.1:0-23585 GCA_043775925.1 Blastocatellia bacterium | reverse complement strand
TCTGTTCGAGCACCGCCAGTCCGAGCTGTTGATTGCGCTTGGCATTCGACGCATCCATCCCGCTGACGAAACCAAGGACGTCATAAGTTAAGCCCGCTTTCAGACTAAAGAGCGTAAAGAATAATAGTTCGGTTTCCGACTGTAAACAGGGAGTTATTTCTAAGTTGGCTTGGCGTCGTTCGACCGCTTGCCCGTATAACTCCGAGTAACTTTGCGTAAACAGCGGGAGTAACTTCTCAAACTGAACATGAGTAAACCCTGTCGTGGCACACCATTGCCGCTCGGTCCTTAAATCAGCGATTTGTAGTTTCATCTGGACATTTTAACGATTTGTCTTCAGTCCTTCAAGCCTATCCATAACAAGAGGTTATGACTTTTTATCTCACCGCAACAACTCTAATGACCTGACAAAAAAATATTATGTATTAAAGTTTCTCCACAAACTAGATGTTCTTGATTATAATAAGACCATCTTTGGTGAAGATGACGAACATATTATTATACCCTACTTTTCAGGTAGCAAAATTTCTTCATACTCAGTTTTTCACAAGCCTGGGTGGTTTTGGGAAATTCCAACAGCTTTATATGTGAGCGAAAAATTAATGAAATTAATGAGGAAAGAAAAAATAACGGGGATTACTTTTGAGAATATTCATATTGTGTAAGTGATGATCGGCGTCGAAGGCGACCGTCAATGAGGATCGTAAATTGGTTGAGAATGTGTGTCCAATTCTGAATCAGAATCACCTATTTTCCTGACAATTTTGCGAGACTAAATGCAACAGGGAACAGGAAAGTTTACCCTTTGGAACCGCACTTAGTACAGGCATCAGCAGCAATAATCGGCACTTCACCAGCTATGATCGCAGCACGACGACGAAGCTGGATTATGCGGTGAACCGTTCGTACAACGCAGGGCTGGGACGCTTCACGCAGGTTGATCCGATTGGCAATCCGCAGTAAACCACGCTCCAAAAGAAAACTAATTCCTCACTCAATAAATGCGCCGCTCCTCGAACTTGTAGAAGTCAGTGATCCCGCAAAACCCGAAGTGCGCTGTACCATTTTTCCCGCCTGTGAATTAGAATGTCTTCCGTCACAAGTGACAAACAAAATTTCCCATCCAATCAAACAGGCAAAAAAATATGAACTCTGAAGCGAGTAATCTTGACACTCTCACGGACACTACCGGAATCGGCGGACATCCACGCGGATTAACGACTCTGTTTTTCACGGAAATGTGGGAACGGTTTAGTTATTACGGGATGCGGACGTTGTTGATGTTGTATATGACTTCTGCCATTACCAATGGCGGTCTGGGCTTCGATATAAAAACCGCCGCTGGCATCTATGGCGCATATACTGGCTCGGTGTGGTTAATGTCCATCCCTGGCGGCTGGATCGCCGATAATGTCTTAGGCACGCGGCGGTCGGTTTTGGTTGGCGGCATCATTATTGCTCTGGGGCATTACGCATTAATTGTACCCACAACATTTACTTTTTTCATGGGGCTAATTCTCATCGTCCTGGGCACGGGGCTGCTCAAACCGAATGTCAGCACCATCGTTGGCGATCTCTATAGCCCCGAAGACCAGAGGCGCGATGCCGGATTTTCGATCTTTTATGTGGGTATTAATATTGGCGCGTTTCTCGCCCCGATTGTTTGCAGTTTCTTAGGCGAAAAGATTAACTGGCATCTTGGATTCGGTGCGGCGGGCATTGGCATGACCTTTGGAGTAATTCAGTACATCCTGGGTAGTAACCGTTTGAAGCATGTTGGAAATCCACCGCAACAGACATCTGCTGAGACACGGCGCAAAGGAATTTTGGGAATTTTGTTTTTCGCAGTCATTAGCGCAGCCGTGCTCTTACTTTACTTTGGTCCCGCGCCAATCGTAAAAAATCAGATGTGGATTATGACTGGCGCCTTAGTGATTTTCATCCTCTGGCTGTTCCTTGCCTTTCTGAAGCCCGAAGAGAAAAAACCTGTTGGCGTTATCGTCATCTTGTTCTTTTTCTCCATCATTTTCTGGATGTGCTATGAACAAGCCGGATCAAGTTTCACTCTCTTTGCCCGCGACTTCACGGATCGCCATGTTTTCGGGTATGAATTCCCGGCTGGCTGGTATCAGGCAAGCCCGGCTATTTTTGTCGTGTTGCTGGCTCCGGTGTTTGCGTGGCTCTGGCTGAAATGGGGTGAACGGCAACCCTCAAGTCCGGCAAAATTCACCATCGGACTTGTGTTTGTCGGCTTAGGCGCAGCGTTGTTAGTACCAGCTTCTTTTTTACTCAGCAGCAACAGCAAAGTCGGGCCGTGGTGGCTGGTGGGTGTTTATGTGTTGCAAACGATTGGCGAAATTTGCCTGTATCCCGTCGGGCTGAGCTTAACGACGAAACTCGCGCCACAACGATTAGCAGGCTTGATGATGGGCATCTGGTTTCTTTCGATCTCGCTCGGCAATTTTGCGGCAGGCATGGCAGCAGGCTATTTTGAATCCGGCTCACAAGCAGCCCTCGTCGGACTCTTTAGTAAAGTGGCAGCCGTTCCGATCCTAGCCGCTATTGTTTTAGTGGCACTGACTCCGTGGATTAAAAGACTAATGGGACAAGTCAGGTAATTGAAGCGTTCACTTGCCTTTCTTCGCACAAAGCGTAAAAATGCCGTTATGGATGAACGAGATTTATACACAGAAAAACAGGAACTGAAACGCGCAAATTATACGTGTCCGAAATGCCGGCAGAATTCGGATTTTCAAATTCGATGGCTTCGACGCTCGAAGAAGCCGACGCTGCCGCGTGGAGCGGATGAATATCTCCGCGCCAAATATAATAACGCCCGTGATTATATGGTGCGCGTAGACGATATGCTGAATTGTCCGAATACCCGGTGTCGTGGCAGATTTGAGATTCCGAACTCTCAAACCGTAGTGTTTATTTAGAGGATTCAGAAAAACCAAAGCCATCAAGTGTTGCATTAAATGTAATACTTGATGGCTTTTCCTGTTTCGATCCGTTTGATTTATTTCTGAACTTTTTTGATCATTTCGCGCACTTTGTGACGCGCCATCATTGCCAGCCCAGCTCCCATCAGAGCAATCGTGGCAGGTTCCGGCACGGGTTGTGGCTG
Source organism: Blastocatellia bacterium (assembly GCA_043775925.1). Lineage (GTDB taxonomy): Bacteria > Acidobacteriota > Blastocatellia > RBC074 > RBC074 > JAFDVL01. The sequence goes on along the minus strand of JAYVRW010000131.1, from coordinate 20,458 downwards.
AACAGGATTGGTCGGATTGGTCGGAGTATTTGGATCAGTTGGCACTACCGGTACATCCGGGCCTTGCGTGACACCACCAACACTGCGTGGTAATGAAGCATCACTGCTGCCAAGCATTACGCCAACTACTGCAATTCCGGCAATGACAGGAACAGCATACAACCATTTTTTATTGAAACCGGGGCCGTCTTTTTCGATGGTGTCGGCTCCGACACAGGAGTCAGTACAAGAAACGCCAGGGCCATAAGGAATGATTCTGCCATCCGCCAGCTTCACAAATTCCGGGCGTTCGACGCTCTCCACCGTAATTTGCTCAGTCGTTGCAGGGGTTGAAGCGGTTACACTGCTTGATTGCCCGGCAATTCGCGCTTCCTGAATTTGACCATAACTGACTGGACTGGCCTGAGCACCTACAGCCACCGCGCCACAAAGGATAATTGTCATTACTGGGCTAAATTTCATAATCGTGTACCTTCCTATTTTGCAACTCCTACATTCACCAAACTAACTCTGTCCCGGGTTAGTTTCAGATAATTCTCAAAGCTCTCGCTGAGTATAAATGACCAATCGGGATGAGTTCCCGCAAGTCACAGTTATGTAATAAAGTTGCTAGAATTGTGAAGATTACTCTGGGATTGTCGAAGCATTAGACGTTTATAGGTAAGGCAACTGACAACGGGGCAGTCGGCTGACAAAAACTAATAAATAAGGAGAATCCCCATCAATGGAATCGTGCCCTGTGATCCTCACTAAGCAGGTGTCCATGAAGTACCAGTCTCAGGAAGTGACCAGCATTACGAAAGCGGCAACCCAATTAGCGCCTTATGAACTCAGTGAATTTAGCCATTATTTCCGCATTGATTGTTTTTCTATTGTTAATCGCGGTTGGCGTTGCGCCTTTATTATTGGCAAGGATGAAACTACACCTGAAGACCTCGTACTTGATGCCATCGAATATCTAGACAGTCTAAACTTTCAAGCCGTGTTAGCCTCGCTGGGACAGCTCGAAACCTTTGGACTCAATCGCCTGAAATATGGCTTATAAAAAGCTCGGTTGTTCTTAAAGTTAATTTCGTTGTAGGATCATGCCCCGCACAACGAAAATTTATCTTTGAGGACAACCGATTTTATGTCTGAATTATCTGCCCAAACCTGTGAACCGTGCCGAGGCGGAATGCCACCACTTGGCAGCGCCGCCATTGCGGAATTACTGGCGCAGCTCGAAAATAACTGGCAAGTCATTGCCGAGCATCATCTGCGCAAAGAATTCGCTTTTCCAAATTTCAGGTCTGCCCTGACCTTTACCAATCTGGTCGGAGAACTTGCCGAAGAACAGGGACATCATCCCGATATTCACCTCGCCTGGGGCAAAGTCGAGATCACCATCTGGACGCATAAAATTGACGGACTGCACCAGAGTGATTTTATCCTCGCCGCAAAAATTGATAAGCTATAGCGCAAGTGATTAACGAACCAACAGAAGAACAAATCGCACATTGGAAATTTGCCGAAGCATTTCACGCTCGTCGTGTCTGGCTGACCTACGTCATTTTTGGCTTCAACATCCTTCTTTTTGCGTTGATGGTACTGGTCAGCAAGAAGCCCGGATTGATGTTGCAATCAGGCAACGATTTTCCTGTCCTCTTAAATTTCGGCGCGAAACTTAACGCGCTCATCCTGCAACAGAAGGAATGGTTTCGCTTCGTCACGCCGATTTTCCTGCATATCGGGGTCGTCCATCTGGCAATCAATTCCTATACCCTCTGGAATGTCGGGCCGACCATCGAAAAACTTTTCGGAGCTACACGTTTTTTGGCGCTGTATTTATTGACCGGCATCGCCGGGGTCATCGGCAGCGTTTTCAGTGACCTGTACTACAAAAGTAATGGTATTGGAGCCGGAGCCTCCGGCGCATTATTTGGATTAGTCGGCGTTTCACTCGCTGTCAGTTACAGATACCGAAAGGAATTACCCGAAGGATTTCGGAAGGCGTTGGGACCGGGCATGATTCAGGTCGTCGCCCTTAATCTGGTCTATGGATTTATCAATAATTCCTCGCCCGGTCGAGGACATTTAATTGACAATTCTGCGCATATTTTCGGTCTGGTCAGCGGTGGATTGCTGGGCTTTGTCATTCCCTATCTCGCTCCCGGAAAAGAAGAAAAACCACAAACAGCAAAAATCATAATTACCATTTGCACACTGATTGTAGCGTACTGTTTTTTCCGCGCTTTTATCGTTCGTCCATTTCCTAACCTCGGAAGGTAATCGTATGTCCATTCATTCAATCGGAGTCCTCGGCGCAGGACTTATGGGAGCAGGCATTGCGCAGATCGCAGCCGTCTCCAATCATCAAGTCACTCTCGTCGAAATCAACGAAGCGGCTTTACATAAAGGCTTGAAAAGCATTGAGTCATCATTAACAAAATTCGTCGAGCGCGGCTCCATGACGGCTGAGCAACGAACCGAAGCGCTGGCCAATCTGACTGGCTCAACAGAACTCAACGCCTTATCCGACTGCGACATCATCATCGAAGCGATCATTGAAAACCTTGACATTAAACGTGAAACCTACGCCAAACTTGATGCGCTGTGCGACCCAAAAACAATTTTTGCCTCGAATACATCATCGCTTTCAATCACCGAAATGATGACCGCAACCAGCCACGAACGACAACGCCAATTCGTCGGCATGCATTTTTTCAATCCGGTTCCAATGATGAAATTGGTTGAAGTAGTTCGCACCATTATTACGGATGACGAAGCCTACACAAAAGCCTGCACGCTCGGCTCCGCACTTGGCAAAACCGTTGTGCAAACTTCAGACAAAACCGGCTTCATTGTGAATCGCTTATTAGTTCCGTATATGCTTGACGCGATTCGTGTTTATGAGGAAGGCTTGGCCTCAATCGTAGACATTGATCACGGAATAAAACTCGGCTGCGGACATCCGATGGGGCCGTTGACGTTGTGTGATTTCGTCGGACTCGACACGCTCTATTACATTTCAGAAATCATGTTCAATGATTTCCACGAAAAGCGTTTTGCGTCGCCGCCATTATTGAAGCGCATGGTGCAAGCCGGATTGCTCGGACGAAAATCAGGCAAAGGATTTTATGATTACAGTGATGCGAAAAATCCGACGCCTGTTAAGTTATAGAGAGTGAAAACCAAATCGGAATTAGACAGAATTCGCCTAATTAACAAGGTAAAGAAAGAGACTAATAACATACATAGATTGCCTGTAAATCCTGTTCATCTTATCAATCCTGTCTAACCCAAATATTTTAAATGTCTACCGAATCATTAGTCCTGATCTGTCTGGCGATTGCGCTGGTTGCGTTTTTGTACTCTTCCGTCGGCCACGCCGGAGCGTCCGGCTACATCGCCGTCATGACGCTGTTCGGACTCGCGCCAGCCGTCATCAAACCTTCCGCGTTAGCCCTCAACATCATCGTCGCCAGTTTGACTTCATGGCAATTCTGGCGCGCTGGACATTTCTCGTGGAAGCTGTTCGCGCCTTTTGCGGTCATGGCAGCTCCACTCGCATTTCTTGGCGGTTATTGGAATTTACCACCTTCATTTTTCAAAATTCTTGTCGGCATTGTCCTGCTGTTTTCAGCATTCAGATTTTTGTTTGAATCGAAATCTGATTCTGGTGAAATACTGGAGCCGACAAATACCATAGCAATTTCAGTAGGCGCAGGCTTGGGATTATTAGCAGGCTTGACAGGCACAGGCGGAGGAATTTTTCTGACTCCAATTTTATTATTGAAACGATGGGCGACGACAAAAACTGCCGCAGCTGTCTCGGCGTTATTTATTCTGATCAATTCAATTGCAGCGTTACTAGGAACTCTTTTCAGCAATCAGGAATCGCCCTTAGTTACACTCTCAGTGGTAACGCTTCCCTTTTCATTCTCTGCACTCCTCGGTGGAGCCGTTGGATCGTATCTGGGCAGTCGCCAATTTCCCCCGATTGTTATCAAGCGATTACTTTCTGCGGTGCTGTTGATTGCGGGGCTTAAATTAATCCTAACTTAGAACTAAGATGATTTTAAAGATAGACACTTAACGAAGCACTGGTGAAGTTGGGACGAAACTTGTAAAATCACTAGGAAAGGGCGAATAAATTATGACCATTGAGGAAGCTGTACTAATAAAATTGCGAATATTGCCATTCGATAAACAGAAGGAAATGCTGGATTTTGCGGAATTTCTTGCGCAAAAAGTTGTTGCCCAAAAGCCGCGTAAAAGCTCGCTGGGTGCGCTGGCACATTTGAATGTTTCGATTAGCAAAGAGGAAATTGACGAAGCACGTCTTGAGGCCTGGGCGAGCTTCCCTCGTGAACATTTCTACAATGAGGAAAAACCATGAGTGCTTGTGTGGCGGATACGCATGCCGTGATTTGGTATTTATTGAAAGAAATTTTAGCTCGAAACTTCCAACTCACGACTGCTATTTCTTCGATCTAACAACATTTTTATCACGCAGATAAGCAGAATCAATAGAGCAATGCCGAGTCCGATTTTGCCTCCGTTATGCTTCAGAATTTCGGTTGCTTGTTCACCGTAGCGGACGGCTAAATATCCTTCCAGAATAAATCGAAACCCACGACCCAGAATCATCGCCAGCACAAAGCGCCAGAGCTTCATTTTGAAGGCTCCTGCCGATAACACAAAAATCTTAAAAGGAAACGGTGGAGGCATCACAGCCGCTACCAACATGGCCCAAATATCATACTGATCCAAAGCACGCTGTACCTTGTTGCGCTTCTCTGTACTGAATTTTCGCAGGACAGTTTCCCCGCCTTTAAGTCCGACAAAATACAAAATTAGTGAGCCAAGTGTTGAGCCAGCCATAGCCGCAAAAACATACAGTGGCATGAGAGCAGGAACGGCAATTGAGAGCGAAATGACGACGACATCGGGGCCGCCGGGCATGGGAATAAAAGCCGCATCCATCAGCGCAATCAGAAAAATCCCCAGAGCGCCAAATCCGATCAGCGCGGCTTTGAGATTTTTGAACCAATCCATAATTCCGGTCAGTAAAATTAACATGAAAATAAAACCTCAATCACTTGACGAGCTGACTAATTTTTCTTTACCGCTCCGATGGCGAAGCCACCAATTGATTAATGTCCCAATAGCAATCAAAGTGATCAGAGCGATCAAAATTTCCGGGAAATGCTCCTTGATCCATGCAAGCGCCTGCAAGACTTCTTCCCGAAAAAAATAGGCGGCAATTCCCCACGAATAATAACGAATCAATCTTGCGATCAGGACGGTCAAAATAAATTTTCGTAATGGATAACCGAGCGCTCCCGCCGTCGCCACAAACACCTTGAATGGTAAAGGCGGAGGCAATAACGCCGGAATCGCCAATGCCAATAATCCCCAGCGCTGATATAAAGCTTCGACCTGCGCCAAGAGCTTCGGCTGAAATCGGCTCGTCAAAAATTTTCGTCCCTGACGCGCAATCCGATATAAAACCAGGCATCCAATTAACGAACCAACTGAAGGAAAAAGTGGGAAATAATAAACTTCGTGAGGATTGTGAGCAATTCGCGTGACGGTGATGATGTCATTGACTTCCGGCAACGAAAGGATTGACGAATCTGCGATGGCAATCAACGCCATCATCGGAGCCGCCCAGTAAATGGGCATCACAACTATTTGCGTAGCCACACTGCTAAACCACGCCTGAATCGAATCAAAGAAATGCACTACTTATAACCTTTTCACAAAACATTTTCCCGGAAGCTCCCTGATTCTATCTTTCATATCCAAGCCAAGCAATGCGGCCATCAAATCCGGCGAAGATAAACCGCTCGTCATTAACAATTGATCAATATGTGAAGCCGAATCGGCAGCCAATAAATTTAGCACTTTTTGTTCCGTCGCGCTCAGAGCTACTGCTTCAAAGGTTAATTGCGCTGAAGCGTTTGATTTTTTCTTCTTCCCTTCTGGCAAACTGTATCCAGGTAGAGATTCTTTGATGTGCGGTGGTAATTCTTCAATGACATCACGCGCCTGCTGCACCAATTTTGCGCCGTCTTTAATCAGAAAATTCGGCCCGAATGAAGTCTGTGAAGTAATGTTTCCAGGTACGGCAAACACCTCGCGCCCCTGCTCCTGCGCCAGTCGTGCCGTAATTAATGAGCCACTGTGTTCGGAAGCTTCAACCACTAAAATCCCAAAGCACAAACCACTGATGACTCGATTTCGATAAGGGAAATTTTGTGCGAGTGGCGGAGTTCCCAGCGGAAATTCCGAAACGACTGCACCATTTTCAGCAACTTCATCCGTCAACTTTTTATGTTCTTTTGGGTAAATGACATCCAAGCCTGTGCCGATCACGCCAACTGTTTTGCCAGCGGCTTCGATAGCGCCACGATGTGAAGCTCCGTCAATCCCGCGCGCCAATCCTGAGACAATTGAAATCCCCAGCGCAGCTAATTCTCGCGCCAGAAAATTAGCGGCATTGACGCCGTAAGTCGAACATCTCCTTGATCCGACGACACCAATTGAAGGATGCGCTAATGCAGCGGATAAATCCCCCTTCACGTAAAGCACAATCGGCGGATCGTAAATTTCTTTCAATAACTCCGGGTACTCGTCATCCGCCAGCGTAATAATTTTTGCTCCGAGAGCTTCGAGACGTTCGATTTCAGATTCAGCTTTAGAAAGAATTTCAGTATTTTTCAACTGCGCTACTGTGTCAGACTTCAAACCATCGCGCAATAAAGCTTCCAACGGAGCCGCAAACACATTCGCAGGTGCGCCATACCGATCTAACAATAAATTCGCTGTTCGAGGCCCGATTCCGCGCACCATATTCAAGGCAATCCAATCCACCAAATTAATTCGCATGTGCTTCACCCACTAATAAAAATAGCTGACTCGAAGCTGCCTCCAGCTTAAAGAATTCAAAGTGACAGAAATTGTAATTTCAAGGTAACCCGCAACGGGATTATCGTTAAAAAAACCGCTCTCGTCAACCTATTGAGAAATAAGAAGTTATCGCACAGTAAAATAATATTCTTAGAAACACAGAAAATTATTAAAATAAATTAAAACTATATTCTATTTATTTTCAATAAGTTAAATAATTTCCTGAAATTTTAACTTGCTTTAACGCAATTTGACCGGTAGACTGCGCTTGCTTTTTCGGTAGTAGTTTCATTGGTTACGATGAAAGTAATTGGAAACTAACGGGGCAGATTCCAATTACTTTCATCGGTTTTTTGAAGCATTACCACCAGCGTTGTGTTCTAACCTACACTCCTGATTATTCTCCTCACTTTGACAGTAATACCTTTCAGCTTTCACTATGAAGTGCGTTCAAGTGACTTGCGAAACTAATATTTAGCTTGATTATAAAATTTGAATTGATTGGTTTTAGGGATTTTTTTGATCGGTGGGATTTTTGGGTAAGGATTAAAAGAAGGGGATGATTGCTCACTGGGTACAATCAACCCCTTCACGCCAAAGAGCTAAACGAGCGGTTAATGTAGCAATCTACCGGCAATGGAGCGCTACGCCATCTCGTCACCAGCAGATCGTGCTGGCACTTATGACATATACTGAATGGTTTAACTCTTCCGAGAAAAAATCATCCGTCTATGAATTAATTTAGTGCGCACAAATTTCAGCCTATCCACGATTAATCAAACTCGCCACATAACCAGCGCCAAAACCATTATCAATATTGACGACCGTCACATTTGAAGAGCAGGAATTCAGCATTCCAAGCAAAGCCGCAACCCCGCCAAAACTTGCGCCGTAGCCAATACTTGTCGGCACGGCAATCACCGGGACACTGACCAATCCACCGACCACCGAAGGCAACGCGCCTTCCATTCCTGCGACACAAACGACAACTCTGGCGGATTGAATGATTTCGCGCTGACTGAGCAAGCGATGAATTCCAGCGACTCCGACATCAAATAATTTTAATAAACGGTTGCCCATCGCTTCTGCTGTCAAAGCCGCTTCTTCCGCAACCGGAATATCCGAAGTCCCCGCCGTGACAATCGCAATCGTTCCCTTCCCGTGTTCCGTCCGATCCCGAATGACAGAAATTGCCTGACAGGATTCATGAAAGACCGCTTCGGAATTAATTTTCTGCACTAATTCAAAAGCCTGAAGATTGGTTCGCGTCACCAAAACGTTGCCAGCCCGCGCCAGTAACCGTTCAGCAATCCCCGCAATTTGTTCCGGGGTTTTGCCGTGACCAAAAATAACTTCGGGGAAGCCCTGCCGAATGGCGCGATGATGATCTACATTCGCGTAGCCAAGATTTTCATACGGCAAATCTTTCAACTTTTCGATGACTTCTTCAACGTTTGTTTCGCCTGTTTGAAAGCGCAACAGTAATTCTTTCAAGTTTTGATGATCCATACTTTCGTGACATAATCGCCATTTTACAGGCTTATAGTTGTTTCAGTACCGCAAGTGGTACTGAAACAGGAACAATAACATGAAATCAATCACAGTCGGCATCACAGGAGCGAGCGGTTCAATTTACGCGCAAAAACTTTTGCAGCGATTGAATGAGTGTTCCGATGTTCGGCAGATTGATTTAGTCATCACCAAAGCCGGAATCCGCGTCGCCGGCGAGGAGCTAAACATTAATGTCGCAGGCACTGAGCCGCGTGTTGTCCGTGAATTAATTGGCGCAGATTCCGACAAAATTATCCTTCATCCCGCCGCCGATATTGGCGCTTCGATTGCCAGCGGTTCTTATCTTTCTGATGCCATGGTGATCGTTCCGTGCAGCATGAGTTCGCTGGCGTGTATCGCTACAGGGATTGCGCGTGATCTCGTCCATCGCGCCGCCGATGTGATGATGAAAGAACATCGCCCATTAATCATTGTGCCGCGTGAAACGCCACTACATTCCATTCATCTGGAAAATATGTTGAAGCTCTCAAATATGGGAGTTCGTATTGTTCCCGCAATGCCCGGATTTTATCATTTTCCAAAAACGATTGATGATTTAGTAGATCATTTCGTTTATCGCCTGCTGGATCATTTAGGCGTCGCGCACGAGCAAAAAACCAGATGGGAAGGAAGTAAAGCGACGGGGCGAAAAAGCGACGGGGCGATGGGGCGACCGGGGTAATAAATCGCCCTGTCACCGTTTCGCCCCGTCGCAGTTTCACCGTTTCACCAATTATGTTCAAGAGCTTAAAAATTACACTCGAAATGATTAAGATCGAACATACTTTGTTCGCGCTTCCCTTCGCTTTTTTGGGTGCAATACTCGCGGCGCATGGATGGCCTTCCGCGTGGCAAATTCTGTGGATTGTAGTGGCAATGGTTGGAGCGCGTTCGGCGGCGATGGCGTTCAATCGGTTGGCTGATAAAAATATTGATGCCGCGAATCCCAGAACGGCGACACGGGCGATTCCGGCAGGATTGCTCAGCACAAATTTTGTCGCGCTGTTCACTGTTGCTTCATCAGCATTATTTTTTGTCGCAGCGTTTGAGTTGAATCGTTTGACGCTTTTACTTTCGCCAATCGCTCTGGCTTCGGTGTTGCTATATTCCTACACGAAACGTTTTACGAGCCTGTCACATTTAGTTTTAGGCTGGTGTCTGAGCATTGCGCCAACCGGAGCCTGGATCGCTGTACGCGGTGCGATTGATTCGCCAGTCCCGTTATTATTAAGCCTGGCAGTAATGTTGTGGACGGCGGGCTTCGATATCATTTACGCTTGTCAGGATTTTGAATTTGATGTGCAAGCCGGATTGAATTCGATCCCGCAAAAATTTGGCATCGCCAACGCGCTTTGGATTGCGCGAATTTTACATCTGGGGATGTTTGCTGCGTTGTTAGCAGTTTACGTTTTGACCGGATTGCATTGGATTGGATTGATTGGAATTTTCGCTACGGCGGCATTGCTGATTTACCAACATAGTATTATCAAAGCTAACGATCTTTCGCGCCTGAATGCAGCATTTTTTACGACCAACGCTTTTGTGAGTGTAATTTTATTTCTTACTGTGGCGGCGGATATTCTCTTACTCAAATGAAACAATTATTATTCGCAATCATTCTATTATTCAGTATTCCACTGACTGCCCAAAAAGCCTTAAAAGATGAGGTTGATCACAAACTCGTCACGTATCAACCTCATTCACTGGATTACAAAAATTTCACTTTACCAACTTTGGTTGAAGGAAAAAAAATTGATTTGCGTGAATTTACCAAAGGTAAAAAAATAGTTCTCGTCACGTACTTCGCCGCGTGGTGCGACAACAGCAATCACGATTACGAAACGATTGATTATTTGCTGAAAAAATTCGACGACCAGGGCTTAGCCGTCATCGGCGTTTGCAATTATTCTGCTGAACAGGAAGTCAAAGATTTTATCAAAACGCATCAACCGAGCTACCCGATTTGTATTGAAAATACGGGTGAAAAATTACGCGAAAAATCTACGCACTTTGCCTACCGCAAACAATGTGGCGACACGCGCAAATGGGGGACGCCATTTTCATTATTAATTGAAGCAAAAAACACCAAAGCGGCAGGTGAAATCTTTGCGACCGAAGTACAATCAGCGGCTGGTGAAATGGACAGGAAAGAAGCAGAGAAGTTGATAAAACGGCTGCTGAAATAATTAGACAGGATGGACAAGATTTATTACAGGATTCACAGATCATATCCTGTTAATCCTGCAATAATCTCGTTAATCCTGTCTCAAGAAAAAATTAATATGACTGATTTTTTTATTGACCAAAACCTTAACCCCATCGCTGAAAAAATTCAGGCCGATGAACGTCTGAGTTTCGATGACGGCGTGATGTTATTCGCTTCCGATGACCTGCACGGCGTTGGTCGTCTCGCGGACATTGTTCGTCGTCGCAAGCACGGTTTGAAGACGTATTTCAACGTCAATCGGCATTTGAATCCGACGAATTTTTGCTACGCTGATTGCAAGTTTTGCGGCTTTTTTGTGAAACATAATCAGGAAGGCGGCTACACACATAATATCGAAGAAAATTTGGCGATGGCGCGTGAAGCACAGGCGCAGGGAGCGACAGAATTACACATCGTTGGCGGCTTGAATACGCGACTTCCCTTCTCGTATTACACGGACTTACTCTCGACGTTGAAGCGCGAACTTCCCGCCATGCATCTGAAAGCATTCACGATGGTTGAGATAGATTTCTTCGCCGGTTTTTACAAGATGTCCGACGAAGAAGTCATTCAAAAATTGCACGAAGCGGGAATGGATTCGTGTCCTGGTGGCGGCGCAGAAATCTTTCATGAAAGAGTCCGCGAAAAAATTTGCTCGCACAAAACTGATGGGCAACGCTGGTTGGATTTAGCCGGAAAAGTTCATCAGGCGAAGATTAAAACCAACGCGACGATGCTCTACGGTCACATCGAAAATCACGAAGACCGTGTAGACCATTTGGTAAAATTGCGTGAACAACAGGACAAATCTGGCGGCTTTCAATGCTTCATTCCGCTGGCATTTTTTCCAGCGGGAACACAGCTTAGTTATTTGCCGGGGCCATCGGGAATTGATAGCTTGAAAACCATTGCTGTAGCGCGGTTGCTGCTCGATAACTTCGATCACATCAAAGCTTACTGGGTGATGCTCGGCAAAAAATTAGCGCAAACCGCGCTGCATTTCGGAGCCAATGATTTCGATGGAACCATCACCGGCGGCGGCGAATTAATGGAATCCTATTTGGTCGAAGCCAAAGGCGAAAACGAAGCGAGCAAGCAGGAAATTATTCACCTGATTCAGGAAGCCGGTTTTACGGCAGTCGAACGAGATACCGTTTACAATTCATTTCGAGAATATGAAAAAACAAATTAAAGTTGCCCACTCTCCCGATTCTGACGATGCGTTTATGTTTTACGGACTCGCCACTGACAAAATTGATACTGGCGATCTGGAATTCACGCACGTCCTCAAAGACATTCAATCACTTAATCAAATTGCGATGACGACACAGGAATTTGATGTCACTGCTGTGTCATTTCATGCTTACGCCCACATCTCTGACAATTACGCTTTGCTTCCGCACGGAGCCAGCATCGGCGATGGCTACGGACCAATTGTCGTGGCGCGTGAACCAATTTCGCCGTCCCGTTTGAAAGACCTGACAATCGCGATTCCCGGCACGTTGACCAGCGCCTTTCTCGCGTTGAAATTGTACCTGCCGGAATTCAAATACCAGGTTGTAGAATTCGATAAAATTATTGATGAAGTAAAAGCAGGCAATGTTGATGCGGGTTTGCTGATTCATGAAGGACAACTCACCTATCACGAAGACGGTCTGGACAAAATCATAGACCTCGGCGCATGGTGGAAAAAAGAAACCGGCTTGCCGTTGCCGATGGGCGGGAACTGCATCAAGCGAGACCTTGGTCGAGAACTACAATTGGAAGTTTCCAAATGGCTCCATCGCAGCATTCAATATTCAATGGACAACCGCGAAGCCGCGCTCAATTACTCCATGCAATTCGCCCGCGATATGGAAGTCGAAACCGCTGACCGTTTTGTAGCAATGTGGGTCAACAAAAGTACGCTGGGTTATACGGAAGCGGATAAAAAAGCCGTGCAATTATTGCTGGATGAAGGATTCAAGGCAGGCATAATCCCGAAACAGGTACAAGTTGAGTTTGTAGAGTAAGGATAGGCTTATGGCGGTACAGTAGGATGAGTGGTAGCGAGTTGTTACCAGTTTGCTACCACTCATTCTACTGTACCAGCGTATCAATCTCACACAACCGATCTAAATCATCTCACCTCTCTTTCAATACTCCTGATTAAATATTGGAACTATCCTTGCTTGTCTTGTACATAGCTAATAGGAGACCGGGCATTTAACGTGGAATTCAACGTTTTCGGAAAGTGCAGCGATGAAGAATTATTGCAGCGGATGCAGGCTGGCGATGCGGACGCTTTTGGGAAATTATATGATCGTCGTCAACCTGGCGTTTATCGTTTTGCCCTCCGTATGAGCGGTTCTTCCGCGTTTGCTGAAGACATTTCACAGGATGTTTTTATGGCGCTGATGCGAGACGCTCATCAATTTGACGAATCACGCGGAACGGTCGCGTCATATTTATTCGGAATCACCCGGCATCGCGTGTTGCGGAGACTCGAACGCGAGCGAACCTTCGTTTCCATCACCGATCACGATGAGGACGATGAAAGCGCTGTTGACGAGCTGCTGTTCAGTACGGAGCATCATCCGCTTCAGGTTTTAGCGCGGCAGGAAATGATTGCGGCAGTGCAACAAGCTGTTCTTTCCCTGCCGCCGCATTATCGTGAAGTAGTGGTGCTTTGTAATCTCGAAGAGATGAATTACGAACAGGCAGCACAGTCCATTGGTTGTCCGGTCGGGACAGTCCGATCAAGGCTGAATCGGGCGCGTGCCATGCTCGTCGAAAAACTGCGCACGACACAGGATGCCAGCGTGCAGCTCAAAACTCAGGCTCCACAGAGGTCAGAATTATGAGATGTGAAGAATTTAAAAACCTACTTATTCAATTTGGAAATGCCGATCACGCAGCGGTGAAATCACATACGGCGAATTGTAAGCAATGCGCGGCGCATTTATCAGATGAACAGGTCTTGAATGTTGGACTCCAGGCGTTGGCGGACAGTACCGCGCCGGCAAAAGCTGCTTCAGCCATAAAACTGGAATTATTGGCAGCCTTCAGGGAACAACACAAAACTTTCAGCGAGCCGGAAAGATTCCCAATGCTTGCCTTGATGCGCGGCTGGCAGTGGAAGCTGACAGCCACAACAGCCGCGATTTTATTGGGTTTGGCAGTTGTCAGTATTTTCTGGCTTCGCGCTGAACCAATCAGGGTTGCAACGAAAGATACGCCTGTCTTCCCTGCGCCAACGACACCAGTAACCAATGAAGCCGAAAAACAGCCTGACATAGCTGTGCCTTCACATCAGCAAAAACAAGCTTCATTGAAAAAAATTAGCGCGAAGCCTCAACGTGCGCTGCGAAGTAAATTACAGTTTGAAGCAAAAAAGATGAGGCAGGAAACTGCGACGGAGTTCATCCCACTAACTTACGCGACCGATACCAAAGCGCTACAAAATCGAACGGTGCTGCGGATCGAAGTCCCGCGCACAACGCTGATCGCCATGGGCTTGCCGCTCAGTGAACGACGCACCAATGAAATTATCAAAGCTGAAGTTATGATGGGCGATGATGGCGTCGCATACGCGATTCGCTTGCTCCAATAAAGGTGAAAAATGCGAAATATTAAATTTTCTTTTTTGTTTATTTTGGTCTGGTTATTAACGTTAAGTTTTTCAATTAGCGCGCAGGATCGACATCAGCGCGAAGATAATCATCATCGTGAGCCTGGCTCAGGGCAGCGCCCAGGCATTTTAACGGCTGAAATGTTATCTGACGGGAAAGTCGTCAAAGGCGCTCCGTATTCGGCAGTAGCGATCAGGGAACGCGTGCAAATTCTGGATAACGGGACGCGCATTTCGCACCAGACGACTGACACTTTTGTACGCGACAGCGAAGGGCGTACACGGCACGAAGCAACGCAGGATGGCTTTGGCCCCTTTGCCATTAAAGGGAAAGCAACCACCAGAATCTTCATCCACGATGTCGTAGCGAAGAAGCGATTCGCGCTTGATCCAGATCATCAAACCGCCAGTAAAATCTCAAAAGTCAAAAGCGCTCCGCCGCCTGATTTTGCGCCTCCGGCTTCATCCAATCAAAAAACTGAGTCGCTGGGCAAACAAATGATCGAAGGCGTTGAAGCGATTGGAACTCGCTCGACTATCACGATTCCCGCTGGCGAAATCGGCAATGACCGTCCCCTCGAAATCACGTCTGAACGCTGGGAATCACCCGAATTGCAAGTCGTAATTCTGAGCAAACATAAAGACCCCAGAATGGGCGAGACAATTTTTCGACTCACGAAAATAAATCGTGCCGAACCTGCTAAAGCTCTTTTTGAAGTACCTGCGAATTACAAAATGATTGACGATGACGACGCCATGAAAAATCGTGGCAAACATCACAAAGAAGAAGATTGAGCCGGATTATCTTCAGGCATTATTTTTTGGAACTATCAGTAGAGCTAAGGTGCATTTGAGATAGATAGCAAATTTTACTGATTAAGGAAGGTCTCAACTATGAAGCTATTAATTCTCTGGACCTTACGCCACCATCGTTCCAGGTATGATCGGAAAAATCGGCGCAGAAAACTTCAGATGGAAAAAAAGAGACGGCGATTCACCCATCAAATTGGTGCTCACCTGAAAGTCATTAATGAGGGGCCAGCAAAATAAATGCTGCTATCTATGGTGCTACCCTCCAGAAAGTAAACGACTAAAAACCCTGCTCCGGCCCTTTGGCTGTCAGCACACTTATCAACCTAAACCGCGATTGGCTCGATGCCAAAAGACGAATTCCGACCTATTTATCTTTTATGTACACTAAAATATTTATCATTGTAATCATAGTATTTCTTGCAGTTCCTGTAATAGCGAAGGATGTCATGCTGATGAACCGCATTGGCCCATCAGCAGCGGAACTCTATCTCGCCAATGTTGACGGGACAAATGAGCGCAAACTTTTTGCTACGTCAGGATTTGATTATCACGCTTCCTATTCCGCCGATGGTAAATGGATTGTGTTTACTTCCGAACGCAACGGTTTTGGGCAGGCAGATATTTATCGCGTTCATCCGAATGGGACGGGATTGGAGCGATTAACTGATAGTCCGGCTTTAGACGATCAGGCTGTGCTCTCGCCGGAGGGAACCAGGCTCGCGTTTGTTTCTACCCGTGAAATGCACACGGCAAACATTTGGATTCTTGATCTCAAGACGCGGCGACTTCGCAACCTGACAGGGTCAGCAGATATACAAGGTGATCCGATCAAGCCAAATGGTTTCTTCCGACCATCATGGTCGCCAGACGGAAAATGGCTCGCATTTTCCTCTGACCGCAATACGAATTGGAGAGGACATAATAATGGTTCCGGTTGGGAGCATGTACAGGAACTCAGCATTTACATTGTTCGAGCAGATGGTACGGGATTGCGCCGGCTTACACAGTCCGGCACCTGCACAGGCGCTCCAAAATGGTCTCCTGATGGAAAGCGAATTGCTTTTTATGAAATTACAGTAGAACAAACCTGGGCGGCACGCAGACCAAATCTCGCGCCCTCGGCAACTTCACAAATTGTTTCGGTGAATGTTGCAACAGGTGAAAAAGTCGAACATACCAAAGGATCTGGGTTGAAAATAGATCCGCAATTTCTGACCTCAGAAAATATTGGCTATCTTGCCAAAGCAGGGCCGAATGAAGGACTCGCATACACAGATGGAAATGCAGTGGTCAAGCGTAAACTACGCTCGCCCGCGTGGTCACCCGATGGCAAGCAGGTAGTTTATGAAAAAGTTAGCTTCCAGCCCAGGCTACAAAATCAATTGCTTTATAGCTGGGATTCGAATTATGAAGTCCGTTATACCGACGTTTTTCCAAGCTTCTCGAAAGACGGAAAATTAGTCATTACTGAAAAAGATTTAGACTCCTCGATTGCTACCATGGATGCTAACGGCTCAAACAGGGTTCGGGTATTTCCTGCCAATGGCGCAACGGCATTTGCACCAAGCTGGTCGCCCGATGGTCAATGGATCGCGTTTGGATTCGGTGGATTTTTGCAGGCACGCAAGAACAATCCGGCGAAAATTATGATGGTGCGAAGAGACGGCACTGGTGCACAAAGCTTAACCGAAGGGATGCCCAATGCAGGATTCCCAAGCTGGTCACCTGACGGCCAACGGATTGTATATCGGGTTTGGGGTGGAAAGGATTTGGGGCTGCGCATCCTCAACCTCGCCGATCATTCAGTTCAGGTGCTCACTACTGAATACGATAATGTTCCTTACTGGTCTCCTGATGGAGAACGCATATTATTTACCCGCAAACACGAAGACAATAATTTCGATATCTTCACGATCCGACCCGATGGTTCCGACCTGCGCCAACTAACTACATTCCCTGCTAACGACGCGCATGCTTTCTGGACTGATGATAGCAAACACATTATGTGGAGCAGCGGGCGCTATGGATTCAAGGATGAAGCGGCACTGTATGACAATACCTTTCAACCATATGGCGCGATCTTCATGATGAAGGCAGATGGGAGTGAGCAACGACAACTTACAGACAGTCCGTGGGAGGACTCAATGCCATGTTTTGTTCCGAAAAAAGCACTGAAAATTGCTAACAAATAATCTTATTAACTTCAAAGGAAAGATTTAATAAAACGAAAAATAGTCATCACAGTACTTAGTTTGTTCGTGCTTCTTTGCGCTGGCTGGGTCTTGCGGGCCGCACAACAGCGAACACAAAAAATCAGTACCACGCCTGCGCCTCTGCTGCACGTCGAACCCGCCAAAGAAACCGATACCACTGGCAAAACCGTCGCGGCAGCCAAAGCTTTGCTGGCGACCCTCGACGATGCCGGACGCGCCAAAGTCAACTTCGCATTCAACAGCGAACAGAAAACTAAATGGTCGAATTTTCCGACTGGCATTTTTCAACGCAACGGTTTGCGCTGGGGCGACCTGACTACCGCACAACGCGAAGCCGGAATGAAGCTGCTGGCAACGGCATTGAGCAAACAGGGACTGCAAAAAGTAAAAGAAATCATGGAAGGCGATGAAGTCCTGAAAACTTTGGGGATGGGGCCGGGCGGCGGCCCTCCTTCAGGTGGCGGACGCGGGCCGGGTGGACGCGGCGCCCAGGCGGATTAACTTTCAGCCGTGATGAATACTATCTGGCGTTCCTCGGTGCGCCTTCGTTGACCGAGCCGTGGATGATTCAATTCGGCAGTCATCATCTGGCGATCAATGTCACAATTGTTGGCAAGACCAACGTCACGACACCGAGCCTGCCCGCCGCGCAACCTGCGATTTACAAACTCAACGGGGAAACTGTACGTCCGCTGGGACGCGAATATGACAAGGGCTTCGCACTCATCAACGCGCTGGATGCCGCGCAACAGAAGCAGGCGATTCTGCCTTATCAAATGGGCGATCTGGTTTTGGGACCGGGCGAAGACGGCAAGACGATTCAACCTGAAGGCATCAAGGCTTCAGCCTGGAACGCCGCACAACAAGAAAAGCTGTTCGACGTAGCGCATGAATGGGTCGGCATTCTCAACGACGAAGCGGCTAACGCGAAGATGACTGAAATCAAAGCTAATTTGGCGGATACGTGGTTTGCGTGGAGCGGGTCAACGACCATCGGCAGCGGGTCTTATTACCGCCTTCAAGGGCCGACGCTGTTAATTGAATTTTCGCCGCAAAGAGGCGACACCACTCACATACACACGATTTACCGCGACCCGACGAATGATTACGGCGCACGGCTGGTGAAGCGCTAATGATGAAAAAGCGACTCATTTTAGGGGTCTTCGCGCTCATCATCGCCGCTGTCGCCGGATATTTTTGGCGAGAAAAAAGAGGCGGCCCCACCGGCCCGACCCCCGATGAGATGGTCAAACTGTTATTGGAGTTCGATCAAAATGCCGATGGGAAATTAACTACCGACGAAGTTCCAGAACGCATGCAGGGATTATTTGAGCGTGGCGACGCGAATAAAGACGGTACGCTGAGTCAAGACGAATTGCGCAAATTGGCTGAGGCGGATAGCCAAGCCGCAAAACGCAATGAACACGAAAAACGGCGTGAAGGTGAATGGAACGGCAAATTCAATGGCGTAGGCAATGGCGGTCTGGCGGGTTCGATCAGTTACGGCGCGATGGCGCAGGCGTTGGCGCGCGGCTATGCCACAGCCAGCACGGACACCGGTCATACGAATCAACCGGGTAATGAATCATGGCCGCTTGGTCATCCTGAACTCATAGTGGATTTCGCTTCACGCGGCATTCACCTGACGGCGCACGCAGCCAAGAGCGTGATTCGCGCCTATTACAGCCAAGCGCCGCGTTATTCTTATTTCACGGGCTGTTCAGGCTGCGGCGGACAGGCACTGTCCGAAGCGCAACGCTACCCCGCCGATTATGACGGAATTGTCGCGGGCGCTCCGGCGAACTTCCCCACCCAGATGTGGCCAGGCGAATTGTATGCGGCGTATGTGACGCATCGCACGCCGGAGAACCTCATCCCGAATGAAAAACTGCCGATGATTGCGAAGGCGGCGCTGGCGGTTTGCGATGCGCAGGATGGACTCAAAGACGGTTTGATTGCGGACACACGCCGCTGCATGTTTGATCCTGCTACGATCCAATGCAAAGGCGCGGACAGCCCTGATTGTCTGACGGCGGGACAGGTGGATTCCGTGCGCAAGATTTACGAAGGGCTGAAAGACCCGACAACGGGCAAGCTGTTCTGGCCGGGCTTCGAGCCGAGCAGCGAGATGGGCTGGCCGGGTCATATCCAGAACTCCATAGGCGCTCCACCTCTCGGTTATTTCAAGTACATGGCCTTTAACAATCCGGCTTGGGATTGGACGACTTTCAATATGGCTGATCCCAAAAACTTCGCGTCACTGGTGGAAGCCTCCAACCGATTGGGCAATATTTTGAATTCGACGAATCCTGACCTGACAGCGTTTCAGCGGCTCGGCGGCAAGATGATGATGTATCACGGCTGGCTGGATCAAAACATTTCGCCGCGCAACAGCATCAGTTATTACGAAAGCGTAGAAGAAATTTTTGGCAGCGAAGCCCGCGATTTTGCGCGGCTGTTTATGGCTCCGGGCATGGGACATTGCGGAGGGGGCGCGGGTCCCAATACGCTTGATGGGTTGGCGGCGCTCGAATCGTGGGTTGAGAAAAAACAAGCGCCGCAACAGATCGTCGCTTCGCACGCTACGAATGGAAAGATTGATCCTACGCGCCCGTTGTGTCCGTATCCGCAGGTCGCCCAATACAAAGGCAGCGGCAGCATAGATGACGCGGCGAATTTTGTGTGCCAAATACAGGCGAAAAAATAACGGACTTCAGAAGGACGGGGATCAAAAAAATAAACTCTTCTAATGTCTAAGCAGAGCTTTCAATGAACCGAAAGATTGTCATCTCAGCACTGTGTTTATTGTGCGCCGTTCACCTCCCGGCGGCGGCGCATGTTCTCAATCAATATTTGCAGGTTGCGCAAATCGTGCTTGCGCCTGATGGCGTTCGGATCGAATTGCGACTGATTCCCGGCATTCAGGTAGCCGAAAAAATCTGCGCAAAAATTGACCTGGATCACGATGGACGAATTTCGGGGATGGAAGAACTGGCGTATGCGCAGCGGGTTTTGCAGGATACTGAACTTGCTATCAATGATGTCAAAACGCCGCTCACGCTGAACGAATTTCAATTTCCAACGCAACAGGAAATGCGTGAAGGATTAGGCACAATTCGACTAACGTTGGCGGCGGCAACCACGCTTGGCAGTGGCAACCAACAAAAAAAA
>JAYVRW010000130.1:0-6178 GCA_043775925.1 Blastocatellia bacterium | reverse complement strand
CTTCGTTTACTTTTTTTGGTTTCTCACGATAGCAATGATGAGCTTCGTCATTGATGACTAAAATGTTTTTCAAACCCATGAGATCAGGCATCACGCGTTGCAGCATTTGCCCTTCGGTTTCCAGCGTACTTAATGGTTCGCCGCGTCCTTGCAACAATGAACGTCCACCTTTGGAAAGCTCCAACCGTTCGCGTAATTTGAAGGCGTGATAGTTCGTGATAACGATTTTGGCACGCTTGATGTCATCCAGCATCTCGCCGGGCACAAGTTCGCGATTGGCGTAATAACTGTCAGGGTCATTTGGTTGAAGGACGCGTAAGCGGTCTTTGATAGTCAATCCCGGAGCGACAATTAAAAATCCACGAGTGAACTTTTTGCTATTTGGAGAACGGACTGAATTGATCGTCTGCCACGCGATCAGCATTGCCATGACCGTCGTCTTTCCTGCTCCCGTCGCCAATTTTAACGCTAATCGCATAAGTTCTGGATTAGCTTCGTGGTTGGCGTTCGAGACATGATCAAGAAATTTTTTGCCTCGTGTTCCGAAATTTGGGGCGACTTCGGTGAGCCAGATGATGGTTTCAACGGCTTCGACCTGGCAAAAGAATGGACGAATAGCATTGAAGTCGTGATGCCGCCAATGTTGCAACAAGCGAGCTGTTTCGGGCGTGACTTGCCAATCGTGCGGGTTCGGTAAGGCGCGCCATTGATTTACGTACCCGCGCAATTCATTGATGATTGGCATTGGGTCGTACTTCTGCTCACCGCTCGAAATATCCAATTCTTCAACAAACTCTAAATCACTTTGCTTCGCGGCGGACTTCTTCTTTTTAGATTGCGGAATTGGAGTGATGTATTTCGCACTCCGGCGAGTTTCAATAATTCTTTGGGTTGGCTGACCAGTTTCATCCAGTTCCCAATGACGAACAGGGTAATCATAGGGAGAATTTAGAATTGGTTGTTCAAAAAAACGATTATCCATCTTACAAAGTGAAGTTCTTACATTTATCTTGCTTATTTCGCGTCGTGAATTCCAAGCAGCAAAATCAGGGCAAAGGTTTGATTCGTAATACAGTTGAGAACGGCTGAAGTTTAGCTTATCTCACGTAAAGTGACTAGCCAAAAAAGAAAGGCGGGTAAAGTACCCGCCTCCGCAATTTTTAAAAATCCAACTTACAAGGTAAGTGGTTACGCAATGATTTTCTTCGCCACAACTCCCGCTACATCTGTCAATCTAAAATCTCTTCCACTGTATTTATAGGTCAACTGTTCGTGATCTAACCCGAGCAGGTGCAGCACCGTCGCGTGGAAGTCGTGGATGTGCATGCGATCCTCAACCGCGTGGTAGCCGATCTCATCCGTCGCACCGTAAACAAAGCCTTGTTTGACTCCGCCACCTGCCATCCAGATTGAATAACCGTAGGGGTTGTGGTCGCGTCCGTCGCCGCTTTCGCTGACGGGAGTGCGTCCGAATTCTCCGGCCCAAATCACGAGCGTATCTTTTAATAATCCACGCGCTTTCAGGTCTTTCAGCAATCCGGCAATCGGCTTATCCACTTCGTGGGCGTTCTTGGTGTGATCGTTATAAAGATTTGAATGCTGATCCCATTTGTAACTGTGGGTGCATTGAATGTAGCGTACGTTGCGTTCCGCAAGGCGCCGCGCCAGCAAACATTGCCAGCCAAAATCCGCCGTGACGGGATTATCCAAGCCGTATAATTTTTTCGTCGCGTCGGATTCTTTATCAACTTCAAAAGCTTCGGGCGCTTCACTCTGCATTTTGAAAGCCATTTCAAACGCCTGAATTCTGGTCTCAAGTTGCGGGTCTTGCGTATGCAATTCCTTGTGGCGGCGATTGATATTTTGCAGCATCTCCAATTCAAATTTTTGTTCGTCTCTGGAGTGCGTTTTGCTCAACAAATATTCAATCGGCTCTTTCTGAATGTCTTCAATTTTTAAGCCGGAATTACCAATCGCCGTGCCTTGATACGCTCCAGGCAAAAACGCGGAAGACCAGTTTTTGGCTCCACCGTGCGACAGTGCCGGCTTGATAGTGATGAATCCTGGCAGGTTTTGATTTTCAGTTCCTAAGCCATACACCGCCCACGATCCCATGCTGGGACGCACAAAAGTTGAGCTTCCGGTAAAGGTCTGAAGCAGCGCTGCGCCGTGATCTACGCCTTCGCCGACCATCGAGCGAACGACAGTCATATCGTCTACGCATTCGCGGACGTGAGGCCAGAGATCGCTGACAGGAACGCCGCTTTTGCCTCCGGGTTTGAAATCCCAGAAGGGCTTCATTAACGGACCAATAGGGCTGTCAGCAAAGGCGAGGGGACGTTTGATCGGCAGCGGTTTTCCGTGATCGGAAATTAAGCGCGGCTTGGGATCGAAGGAGTCTACGCTGGAAGGGCCGCCGTGCATGAACAGAAAAATGACGCGCTTGGCTTTTGGCTCAAAGTGCGGTTTGCGCGGAGACAATGGATTATCCGGCGCAATCGCTGCCATCAAATTTTCCTGTGCGAGCATCGCGGAAAGTCCAATTGAACCGAAGCCCATTCCGGCAGCACGAAGCCACGCACGGCGCGATACAGGTTTTTCTACGCGATTGTAAAGTGAGTGAAGAAAGTCTAATTCGTGTTTATGCATAAAATTTATAATATCGAATTCGATTAATCCAAATAAGCAAAATCATTAGAAGCCATCAGGATGCGACAAAAACTTTGCCACGCTTTCAGCTCAGCTTTTTCGCCCGTAAATTTTAGCTGATGCGCTTCGATGTATTGCAACGCCGAAGTGATTTCATCCGGTTTTGCCTGACGATTCAGGATGCGGGAATGAGCTTCACCGACGCGCAGCTTGTTATCATTTTTATTGGCTAACAGTGAGGTGGCTACGTCGTTCGAGCGATCCGTCAGGAAGTCGCTGTTGAGCCAGAAAAGCGCTTGCGTAGCGACGTTCGTGAGTTGTCGTTTGCCTGCCACAGTGGTTGCGTCTCCGAAATCGAAGAGGTTCAGCAGCGTCGGCAAATTCGCGCGTCGCAGCGGAATATAAACGGAACGGCGTTTCAAGGTTTCAGGATTCAAGCTCAGGCGTCCCTGACTGGTTTCGCCGTCCGTGCCACGTCCAGATTGCAGTGTGCCGCCCATCGTGAAATCAATGGTTCCGTCAATTACCAGCAATCCATCGCGCATCTCTTCGATGGAAAGTCTGCGCCGATTGAAGCGCGAGAGCATTCTGTTATCTTGGTCGGCTTCAACTGCCGGAATATTTTCCGAAGACATTTGATACGTGCTGGAAAGCATGATCGTGCGGTGCATTGATTTCACTGAATAGCCGTTTCTAACAAATTCCTGCGCCAGCCAATCCAGTAATTCCGGGTGCGAAGGCTTCTCGCCCATTTTGCCGAAATTGTCGGGCGTGCGAACGATGCTTTCTCCGAAATGCCAGCCCCAAATGCGATTCACCATCACCCGCGAAGTCAGCGGATGATTCGGCTGCGTCAGCCAATTTGCTAATTGCAAACGACCGCTGCCCGTGAAGCTTGGTTTGTTGTCATACTGCGCCAGAATCGCCGGGAAGGAAGGCGGAGCGTCATCGCCTCCGCTATTATAATCTCCACGAATGAAAACTTTTTGCGGAACAACTTCACCGTCTTCAACGGCGCAGGCGAGGTCTGGTTCCGGTGGCATGTTTTTCTTTAAACTATCAACTTCCTGCTGAAGATTTTGCAGGCTGGCCCATTGTTTCGCATCGAAATTCTTCTGTTCCTTGGTCGAAATGGTGAAAGGACCTCCGGCGAAATAGACATCGTTGAAGAAACGATCCTCTCCCGCTTCCATTTTTGGTTTTTCGGGAAGAGATTTATTTTCGGCTAAAGCCTTTTGATATTCGGGGCGCCACTTCGTGACCATTTCCTGCCAGGTATTGAAGCGTGCCTGAAAGCGTGTTTGATAACCGTTTGCGACGGCTGAATATTGTTCAAGCTTCGCGTTATTCCATTCGTTTAAGTAGCCGCGAACTGTCTCACTCGGCTTCAAATACTCTACCCAGCGTTTCAGGATTGGTTCTGGCAAACTTGTTTGCTTGGCGACTTCTTCGATTTTTGCACCGTCCTGATAAACTTTACGGGCTGCGATCATAAAGTCAGCAAAGCGCGGCAAATATTGCCTGACGCGTGGGTCTTTCACTTCGGCTTGAATTTCTTCAATGGCAAGTTTAGCGCGTTTATCTTTTTCGTTGTGCGCTTTTCTGGCGGATTTATAAGCTTCAAATTCAACTTTTGTGACGAGCGGTTTTTCCAGCGGTACGGACACGTGCGATTCGACATTTGAGAAACTTTTCGTACTCGCAAAAATGCCGATCATTGAATAATAATCTTTCGTCAAAATCGGATCAAACTTGTGATTGTGGCAGCGCGCACACGCCATCGTCATTCCTAGAAATGCTTTGCTGGTCACGTCTACCTGTTCATCGTAAACGTCGTAGACCATTTTCTTTTTGTCCTGTTGCGCGATGGCTTTGGCTCCGAGGGCGAGAAATCCGGTAGCGATGATGCCGCGTTTATTGACTTCGGCTCCATCAGGCGAGGGAATTAAATCTCCGGCGAGTTGTTCACGGACAAATTGACTGTAAGGCAAATCCTGATTGAAGGATTCGATCACATAATCACGATATTTCCAGGCGTGCGGGTAGCGATGATCTTCGTCGTTGCCAGTGGAATCAGCGTAACGCGCTACATCTAACCAGTGCCGTCCCCAGCGTTCACCGTAACGCGGGCTGCTGAGCAATCGCTCAACGACTTTTTTGAAAGCATCGGGCGATTTGTCAGCGACAAAATCATTCATTTCTTTTTCAGTTGGAGGCAAGCCGGTCAGGTCAAAAGTGGCACGGCGAAGCAAGGTTAATTTGTCGGCGGGAGCCGCCGGGGAAATTCCTTTTTCTTCGAGTTTCGCCAAAACAAAATTATCAATCGGAGATTTTACCCACGCGGAATTTTTAACTTTGGGCGGCGTCACTGGCTTGAGCGCCTGCCACGCCCAGAAGTTTTTTTCAGCTTCGGTGAATTCACGCACGGAAGCGTTCTTGGGAATATTGGTCACGGCTTTCGCTGCGCCTGGATAGGGTGCGCCCAGTTTTACCCATTCCGTGAGATCCGCGATTTGATCGGCTTTGAGCTTTCCCGTCGGAGGCATTTTGACAGTTTCATCGTAGCTGATGACTTTCAGCAGGCGGCTCTCTTCAAGTTTTTCTTTATTGAGGATGGCGCCATTTTCCCCGCCGTGCGCAAAACCTTCGGCAGTCATTAAATCCAATCCGGCAGTTAAGGCTTTGGCGTTGTGGCATCCGGCGCAGTTGGCGGCGAAGATCGGGCGAATTTTCTTTTCAAAAAATTCGATCTGCTCAGGGGGCGCAGTCTGTGTATTTTCGATGTGACCCTGCACGGAAGCCACGAATTTAAAGGCTGCCACGGTCAGGAAGAAAATCACGAAGGCGGCTTTAACGGTGAAAGCGGATGATCGTTTCATGTCTGCATGCTCCAACTACAATGAAAATAAAAACAGAAAAACTGAACGGACGAATCATAACGCCATTGATGATGACGTGCCAGCAAAGTTTTCGGAATGATCTAACCTTGAGAATTCGTCAGAATTCTGTTTGCTCCATAATTGTTTTACCATCTTTCCATTATGCAGAAAAGCAATGTGAATAAAATTTGAGGGAGGAAGGGTTGGTGCTTAGCTGTGGTAATCAGCGGCGACCAAACGAAAGAAGTTGAATCCAAATCAAAAGGCGCAGCATTATTGCTGCGCCTTTCGGAATCTGACAATGTTTGATTGAGAAAGGTTATTTCTTGCTTTGAATTCTCTTCCTAAGTTTTTCCGCTGAGCCAGCCAGTTGTTTTCGGACATGGGAGTCTTTTTCTTCACTGCTGCACTGATCTATGACTTTGAGGACATTTGAATCTTTAGTATTAGCCAACGCCTCCGCTGCTTCTATTCTAATGCGATGATAATTAGATTTATTTCTCAACGCATCCAATAGAGTTGTTGCGATGAAGGAAGAAGGATAAGTTAGGAGGATGAAATTAGCCATCAAGGAGTTAAAAACAGAGCGACAATGGCGAGCGGCAACGGGGATGGATGAAAGACGGTTCGAGCGGTTACTGAAATACGCG
>JAYVRW010000129.1:0-23649 GCA_043775925.1 Blastocatellia bacterium | reverse complement strand
TTGATATGTTGATGAGCTATCACTGGCCCGGCAATGTCCGCGAACTTGAAAATGTCATCGAACGTGCCACACTGGTTTGCGAAGGCAATGTCATCCATGGCTATCACTTACCACCAACCCTACAAACCGCCGAAGGCTCAGGAACCGTCACCCGGATGAGCCTGGATAAAGCCGTTGAGTCTTTTGAAAAGGAAATGATTCTGGATGCGCTGAAAACAACGCGCGGAAATCGCGCCCGCGCCGCCAGAATGCTTGATACCACCGAAAGAATTCTTGGCTATAAAGTACAAAAATACGAGGTAGATAGTCGTCGCTTTAAATAAAATGGAAAGCCCGTGACGATTTCCCTGATAAAGCTACAATTATGTTACCAACCTATCAATAAACTACAATTATGAAGCGATAAATAATGTCGCTAAAGCTTGACCAATGATAGATTTAGCTTTATTTTCTGTTAGTTACATAGAAAAACGCTTCCCTGATTGTTTCTGGCAAGGCACTTGCAGTAGAAATAGGGGGATAGTTTATCTCTAATCCCGCATTGGTTTTATTTACATTTATTATTTAAGCGGGCGCGTCTTTCCGATGAGTTGGCAAGCGTGGCAAGCTCCTAACAACAACCTTTACCGGAGAAAACATAATAGTATGAGTTCAGGAAACCAAGGTCGCTTATGGGCGATTAAAGAAGTAAGCAAGCGCACTCCACGAGTTTTCGAGACTGGGTCTAAAACCTCTGATTATTTTGGCTGCAACACTTTCAACCAGAAAGTGATGTCTGAAAAATTGCCGAAAGCGGTCTACCGTTCTTTAGTAGCAACCATCAGTGTCGGCAAGAAATTAGATCAAAGTATCGCCCCTGCCGTCGCGCACGCCGTCAAGGAATGGGCGATTGAACAGGGTGCTACCCATTATTCACATTGGTTCCAGCCCAACACCGGGATTACCGCCGAAAAGCATGATGCCTTTTTGACGACCGGAGACGAAGGGCAACCGCTTGAACGCTTCGATGCTTCACAATTGATTCAGAGCGAACCAGACGCCTCCAGCTTCCCTTCCGGCGGACTACGCGCCACCTTTGAAGCTCGTGGCTACACCGCTTGGGACCCTTCGACTCCGATTTTCATCATGGAATCGCCGAACGGTAAAACCCTGTGTATTCCTTCGGTCTTTATTTCGTATCACGGTCAGGCACTAGACAAGAAAACCCCCCTGCTTCGTTCGGATGAATATCTCCGCGAGAGCGCCCAAAAAGTGCTGAAACTTTTCGGGA
Source organism: Blastocatellia bacterium (assembly GCA_043775925.1). Lineage (GTDB taxonomy): Bacteria > Acidobacteriota > Blastocatellia > RBC074 > RBC074 > JAFDVL01. The sequence continues at coordinate 22,379 of JAYVRW010000129.1, read as the reverse complement.
AAGGTGACGCCCGTGTTTATTCGACACTGGGGCCTGAGCAGGAATACTTCCTGATTGATTCGGCGTTTTATGCGTTGCGTCCTGATCTCGTCGCTACCGGACGCACGGTGATTGGCGCGAAGCCGCCCAAAGGTCAGGAATTGGAAGATCAATATTTTGGCGCTATTAAACACCGCATCCTGTCTTTCATGCAGGAAGCTGAGCACGAATTATTCAAGCTCGGCGTTCCCGTCAAGACGCGCCATAACGAAGTCGCACCAAGTCAGTACGAAATGGCTCCGGTTTTTGAAAGTGTGAGCGTTGCCACCGATCATAATCAATTGGCGATGGAAATTTTCAAGATCGTGGCGAAACGTCATGATCTGACGTTCCTGATTCACGAAAAACCGTTCGCCGGGATCAATGGCAGCGGCAAACATAACAATTGGTCAATGGCGACCGATGCCGGAGAAAATCTGCTGGAACCAGGCGCTACACCAGAGAAAAACCTGCAATTCCTCGTTTTCTTGTTGGCGACAATGAAAGCCGTCTACAAATATCAAGGTATCCTGCGAGCTGCGATTGCCGGATCAGGTAACGATCACCGCTTAGGCGCGAATGAAGCTCCACCAGCAATTCTCTCTGTCTTTCTGGGACAGGCTCTCACGGCTATTCTGAAAAACATTGAAACTGGTAAAGTCAAAGGCGCGACTTCTGAAAAACAAGTCATCAGCCTCGGCGTTTCCATGCTGCCAGAGATCGCCAAGGACAATACGGATCGCAACCGTACTTCACCGTTTGCGTTCACTGGTAATAAATTTGAATTCCGTGCTGTCGCTTCCAGCGTTTCGACCGCGACACCAATGGCAACCTTGAATGCTGCGGTCGGAGAAGCTCTGTCAGAAATGGCAGATCGCTTAACTGCCCGCTTGAAGAAAGTCAAAGATTTCGATAAAGCAGTTTTGGAAGTCCTCAAAGAGTACGTCACTGAAACCAAAGATATTTGCTTTGAAGGCAATGGTTACTCTGATGAATGGCGCATAGAAGCGGCGAAACGCGGCTTATTAAATCTCGCCAAATCGCCGGAAGCATTAGCCCAGCTCAAGACCAAAGAAGCGAAAGCTCTCTTCACCAAAGCTGGCGTTTACAAAGCTGACGAATTGGAATCACGCTATCATCTGGAACTTGAGCGCTACATCAAAGACATCGAAATCGAAATCGCAGCGCTCAAGGATTTAGCGTTATCCTACGTCATTCCGGCAGCGTACAAGCATCAGGCGCAGATCGTAGCAGCGGTCAAAGACGTAGCTGCGATCATCGGTGAAGGCGCATCCGTAACCGCGCAAAAAGCCGAAGTGCAGGAAGTTGCTGATTTAATCGTAGCCGTGAAGACTTCGCTGATTGCACTGGATAAAGCAGTCGAAAAAGCTGAAGTTGATAATCTGGAAAAGAAAGCGACAGCCCTTGCGTATCAGGTTTCTGATGCTATGCTGGCAGTACGCGACGTTTGCGATAAATTGGAAAGTGTGGTTGACGATAATTTGTGGTCACTCCCCAAATATCGTGAGATGCTTTTCTTAGTGTAACTTATTTCAGATTTTTAAAAAGTGACAAGTTACTGGTCTTTTGTCCGTGTAACTTGTCATTTTTTATTTGGGAAACTACTTATGGCCGGAAGAGATAATCACGTTTATGTGGACTACGGAGAATTAATGGGATGCCTACTCGAACAAAGAATCCGCTTTGACTCCGAGGTAGATTTTAAAAATTATGCCATCGCGGCGGTTCACCGATTCCTGATTGATTTGGAGCATATCGGGATAGACCTCCCGATTGATGAATACCATTTCATGAGTCAGGTTTCACTTGAGAATTCATCGTACCGATCAGGGAATTGATTCTTTCGGTCAGGGTAATGCGATTTGGCACGTCGCGTTACTTTAATCGGAGATATTCTTTCAATAAGCAACGATCCATGACGACCAATAACCCTGCGTCTACAGCTCGCTGAGCAGCCGCTTCGTCAATCACCTCTTCCTGCAACCAGACTGCTTTCGCTCCCGCCGCGATTGCTTCATCCACGTGAATCCCCGCCTGATCGGAGCGACGAAAAATATTTACGACATCAATTTTGTCAGGAATGTCAGCAAGATTTGAATATGCCTTTTCGCTGAGAATTTCGCTGTCTTTGGTAGTTACAGGGATAATCCGATAGCCCTGTTTCTGCATATATTGCGACACGTCAAAGCTGGGTCGCATCGGATCGGAGGACAATCCCACGACGGCAATATTTTTACTTTCCAACAGGATTTTCCGAATGGCGAGAGGATCGTTAAATTTCATACGTGGTCGGTGGACAGTGGTCGGTTATCGGTGAAGGCAGTTTCAAGAATATTTTCCAATCACCGAACACTGACTCCCGACCACCATTATTGAGCCTCATCTAAACTTTGCTGACGCTGGTCTTTGACCCCACACTCGCCTGCTGCCCGCTTTGAGTATGGCGGGTCACGGTGAAAATTTATCCCTGAAGGAACAACCGGCAGGTCTTACTCCTAAAAACAGCCATGCTCTTCAATATCCATGGTATAGCGCGAATAAATTCGCTCCCATGAACATGCCTTACGTGGATCCCTTTGACCTGTTCTACCTTGGACTAAGGTTGAAAAATATCAACCCGCAACCACAGACCAAAGCTTAGATGAGGGTATTGTTGTAACATTCCGGCTTGCGAGAATCAAATCTGATTGCTTGCACTTATTTTTCGTAATCAATTCAAAGTTTCAAGCGTCTTTAGAATGAAAGCGGCAATCAAGCTTTTCTGACCATTTCGATTGCACATCTTTCTATTGAGGATAACAATACAAAAATATTCAGAAGACCACCCAAACTAAAAGGAGTCCATCATGCAAAAAGATAGCTTGATTTTTTCCCGTCGCAATTTTCTGAGCAGCACCGCTCTCGGAATTGCCGGGGTCAGCGCCCTGTATACGCCCGGCGTTTTTGCGCAGCAATTACAAAAGACGCCGCATCAAACCGAAGGACCGTTTTACCCAACCAAGCTGCCGCTTGATACCGACAACGATTTGCTCAAAATCAATGATTCCATTACACCAGGAGTTGGGGAAATTACCCATTTGACGGGAAGAATTCTCAATCTCAAAGGCGAACCAATCCGCAATGCTGTCGTCGAGATTTGGCAGTGTGATAACAACGGAGTCTATCTGCATCAGGGCAGTGATAATGCCGCCAAACGCGACGCCAACTTTCAGGGCTTCGGGCGCTTTGTCACCAGCTCAACTGGAGAATATTATTTCCGTACGATCAAACCTGTCCCTTACCCCGGACGCACGCCGCATATTCATTTTCTGGTCAAACAAGGCGACCAGCGAATGCTGACGACGCAGTTGTATATCAAGGGATTCCCGCAGAATGCGCAGGACGGAGTTTACCGGGAAGTAAAACCACAACAAGCCGTGACGACTGAATTCAAACCACTCAAAGATTCCAAAATCGGAGAGTTGACCGCGAATTTTGAAATTGTAGTTGGGATGACCCCCGAAGAGCCGGAACGCGGCGGGCCGGGTGGCCCAGGAGGTCGTCCGCCTGGGCCACCTCCTGGAGGGGGACGACCTCCGCGTCGCTAATCAGGAAATTCGTTAGCAGGGTTACGACTTCAGGCGTCAAAACGAAATGCAGGTCTTGGGGATAATCTTCGATTAACTTTCAAGATACAATTTTCATTTGTCAGTAAAAAAACAGCGCACCAATTGCGCTGTTTTTACTTTTTTGGGATGGTCAGAAGTTACTTCACTACAGTCACATGTCCGACCAGGTTATGTTTTTCTTTGACCGAAATTTTGATGTCCACGCCTTCTTTTAATTTCGCTTCATCCTGCGTGGTGTAGGTTAAAAAATTAGCCGGAAGCCATTGCTTCTGATCTCTTTGCGTCTCAGTTGTCGCGTTGGAAGTCCCCCAACTCCAACTGTCTACTCGTACCTGTGAAGGCTGCGCCGTTCTGACCTGCGTCTTCAAGGTATCCTTCAATCCTGAAGTGGCTTTTTCTGAGGCGACTAAATCACCCTTGAATTTGATATGAAAATCACTGGCCGCAGCACCTTCAATGGCGTGCATTTTAATGGTAAAGCTGTCAACTTTTGCGACCCGCTCAACAGCGCTCATTTTTTGCGTGATTGAGCCTCTGACCTTCCCGGCATTCTGCGCTTCAGGACTCACGGGAATGGCGACACCTTCCGTTTTTCCATTTTCCTGGATTCCTTTGCGTCCGGTCGAATTTTGAGAATTCGTGCCCTTATCGCCATCAGTCATTTTCAAGAAGTGAAAATCCTGCACGGATACTTTCATGGTGTAATCTCCGGCAGGGAGATTAGGGAAATTAAAATTACCGTTCCGATCCAGATTGCTGGTAGCGATAACTTTGCCTTCTTTGTTGACAATTTTGACCATCACATCATTGCCTGATTGCGCCAGCGCACTCGCGCCCAACAAAACCACCAATGACAACGATAAGAATATATTTTTGATTTTCATAATGTTTCCTGTAATTGAACTTGAACTGCAACGCGGGCACTACAAAAGGGGTTGTTATACTGTGGGTGTACAGTTTTGCACTACCGGTGTCAAGAATTTATTTATCTGACGGCGTAGTAGATGCCGGCTTTGGCAATTCTGGTTGGCTGAGAAAATATGATTTTTTGATGATGGGAAATATTTATAACCCGTGAGTGATTTAACCGATTAGAGCGCAAGCGTCCCCACTTGCCAACGTCGCGGCAAGCGGCGTGATAAACCCCACAGGAAATAATTTTCAAATCAACTATAGCGCTACGCTTGCAGCAAGCGGGACGCTTGCGCTCCAGTCTTTATGAAAGTGGAACGTTCCCGACAATCTCTAATCCGAAGCCAACCAGCGCCTGTAAACGTGGCGGGTGATTGGTGAGAAGCCTTAATTTTCGGACACCAAGTTCGTGCAGAATTTGTGCGCCTGTTCCATAATCTCGGACGGATTTTCCCTGATCCTGCGATAAATTTTCAGACAAATCATACTCGCGCAATTGATCCGATAATCCCAGACCGCGCATTTCCTGTTTCAGGTAAAGCACAATTCCTTTGCCTTCCGTCGCAATCATTTGCAGCGCCGTTTGAAGCTGCGCTCCGTGGTCATCTTTCAGTGAACCAAAAACATCACTCAAAACATTTTGCGTATGAACACGAACGAGGATTGATTCATCCGGTTTAATTTCACCCAAAACTAATGCCAAATGCGATTCAGCATTCAATTCATTAACGAATGAAATCGCCTGAAATTCGCCGTGAATCGTGGGGACTTTCGCGGAGCCGGTGCGCTTCACCAGCACTTCGTTTTCCATTCGATATTTCACCAGCTCAGCGACCGAGATAATTTTCAAATCGTGCTTACTCGCAAACTCAACTAACTCAGGCAACCTCGCCATCGTCCCGTCATTATTCATCACTTCGCAAATCACGGCAGCCGGTTGAAGCCCAGACATCCGCGCTAAATCCACACTGGCTTCAGTCTGTCCGGGACGCATCAGGACGCCGCCTTTACGCGCACGCAACGGAAACACATGACCGGGGCGAGCTAAATCTCGCGCCGTACAATCAGGATTTGATGCTGTCCTGATAGTATGCGCACGATCCGCCGCTGAAATACCCGTTGTCACTCCCTGCATCGCTTCAATTGAAACCGTAAAGGCTGTCCCAAAACCGGAGGAATTTTGACGCTGCGAAACCTGCAACGGTAATTCCAACTCGTCACAACGCTCTTCTGATAGCGGTAGGCAAATTAATCCACGTCCTTCTCGCGCCATGAAATTAATGATTTCGGGCGTAACTAATTCGGCGGCGCAGGTCAGATCGCCCTCATTTTCGCGGTCTTCGTCATCCACGATGATGATCATTTTTCCGGCGCGAATATCTTCAATGGCTTGTTCGATGGTTGACAACATTAGTTTTGATAATTGAGTAGGGTAGCGATCAAAAGCTTGGTTAATAAGAAATCTACCACGATGATGAGCGTTGATGAAACGACGACGGATTGCGTTGTCGCACGTCCAACGCCAACCGTTCCACCGCGAGTATTCAGCCCTTCGTAACATCCAACGACAGCAATGATGAAGCCGAAAATAAAGGGCTTGATTAAGCCTGCCAGAATTTCTTTCATCGTAATCGCATCCTGCGTCGAAGCCAGGTACACGGTTGAGGATTGATTCATTTGCGAAGTCGCCACAAATAATCCGCCGAGGATTCCCATCAGATCACAAATAATGGTCAGCAACGGCGTCATCAAAATCATCGCAATAATGCGGGGCGCAACCAGCTTCTTAACCGGATCCGTTCCCAGCGCCCGCATCGCATCAATCTGTTCGCTCACCAGCATCGAACCAATTTCTGCCGCGATGCCGGAACCAACTCTTCCGGCTAACATCAAACACGTCAGCACCGGCCCCAGTTCTCGAATTAAACTGGTGGTAACCAATTGTCCGGTTTGTGAACCGAAGCCGAATTTTTGCAGCGTATTGGCGGAATTGAGACACAAAACTCCCCCCGTGAAAGTGCCCGTCAGAAGGATAATGATGAGACTGCCAAAGCCCAGCGTATCCATTTGCACAACCATTTCGCGCCAATACACTGGAGGGCGAAAGAGTGAACGAATGACGCGCCACGTCAATAAAGTGATTTCCTGAAGTTCGGTGATCGTGCGGATAAAAAAATTCATTAACTTCGTGGAACTCTGGAGAGCCAGATGAAACCGTAAACTCAGTCGTTAGCAGCTTGCTTGAATCTTGTATAAAAACTCCGATCATCATGAAGATTTGAAAAGTGAAGGTCAAGCGCTGCCCGCCGAATTGTATGCCGTGAATGCTCACGAAATTTCAACGCAAAAGGTCAAAGAGACAAAGGAACAAAGAGTCATCCGGTTTCAGCCCTTTGATGCTTTGATACTTTGTCCCCTTGCGTTGAAATGCTTCTCCACAAAAAATGAGACCGCCGAAGCGGTCTCTACCGGGAAAAGAAATTAATTGTCGAGATCAACTATTCAACTCTCACGCTGAATGTCTGAGCGCCCTGCCTGCCGCAATTATCTGTGACCACCACCGCGACCTTATAAACACCTGCCGTCCGTACATTGCTGAGGCTGACATTTCCGGTAGATGGATCAACTGAAATTTGTCCATCAAAACCTGGGGCGACAGCCTTCACCTCAGCCACAAAGAAATCATCGGAAGGCGCCGCGCTCGGACGAGTAATTGCTGAACTGCCTCTTGCTAAGACAACCGAAGCATACCCGCCAACAGTTGGGCTGGCATTTTCGATGATGGTTAATTTGAATTTAGCGATTGAACTGTGTCCGGTCGCATCGGTCACGTTGACGAGAATTTCCTGCTCTCCTAAACGAGCTGAACAATCTGTCCAAATATCTCCGTGAATATTTCCATTGACGTTTTGCAACCCGAGCACAGCCACACCGAATGGAGTTGAAAGAATGCTTCCCTTCAAATCACTGGCTGCCGTCTGAACATCACTTGATGAAACCAACTGCACCCAGCTTTGACGCGCTCCCTGAACTAAGGTGATTGAAGAACCAGTCACCGAAGGAGGAGTGTCAAGGCTGTCACAGGCGGCATTCGTATTCGTCGTATTCATCAAAATTGCGACATCGCCTGACAATTGACCTGAGATCGCTAAATCAATTTTGCGATCTCCATTGAAATCACCAGTCGCTAAATAACGTGCGTATGCATCGCCTGAACCGACGGAGAAAACAATCGCTTTGCCAAATTTTCCATTGCCGTCACCGGGCATCACGGAAACTGTATTTGTTTCATCCAAAATGCTCACGTCTAATTTTCCGTCACCATTAATATCTGCGACTTCGATGGCACGTGGCGAAGAGGGCAAATCATACGCGGTAGTTTCTCCAAGATTGAGATAAGCATACTTAATGACAGTGGTCAGCTTGTTCGTTCGTTCGTTGAGGAAAATCAGATCGGAGTTGCCATCACCATTGATGTCACCCGCCGCTAAGGCTCCCGTACCCAAATCGAAGAGACGACTGGCAATCCCGGAATTGCTATCGCTTTCGTGATAAGCAACCTTGAGTTCACCGTCAAAATCGGTAACAGCCAGTTGGTCATAACCAAAACCAGTGGTTTTTAAGACGACCAACCCGCGTGGATCAGGCGCAGTCATAATGTGCTCATAAGGATCGAATTCACCATTCCCACGACCATTCGCCAGAAAGACAAAACCATTAATTTGAGCGGCGGCCAGGTCTTGATTGCCATCGCCATTGAAATCACCGATAGCAATGGCAGAGACGTAATCCGCTAATGGAATTCTGACCCCGGCCTTGAAAGAAAAGACGCCATTCCCTTCAAAAATTGTGACGGAATGCCCCCAATAAGTGCCGACTGCAATGTCACTCAAACCGTCATGATTGAAATCTCCCACCGCCACGGACAATGGTCCGCTCCCAGTTGCAAGATCAATTTTTTCGATCTGAGAATTCGGATTATTCACCAAAGCATTCGGAATTACCGAAACAGAATTGGATGAAAAATTGGCAACCACCAAATCAAGTTTTCCATCCTGATTGAAATCCCCGGTAGCCATCTCCTGTGGCAATCGTCCGACCCCAATCCGACCTGATTTTTGTAAATTTGTATCTGAACAAGTGTCTGGCGCACCCAAGGCTGAAATGGATAACGCGGCTAATAAACAAAGTGATAAACGACTAGATAACATTCAAAACCCCCTTCCAGACGAACCTTTAGTAGTGTCTGTGAAGTACTGAATAGACTGAAATATTCGTACAGCAGAAAAGCTTCCTGCTGCCGGAGAAAACAGATTGTCCGTCGCCTTAAACGGCTAAAATTGCATCCAAAAATTTAACGGACCCACTTTGGCTAAGTGACGAAATTACGACTGAAAGCAGATAACTACCCTGCCAATTTCGCATCATAATGAGTTGGTAGTTGTCGTAGAATAATTGAGCGGAGGTCTCAATTCGAAGGCTAAGTTTATACTGGTTAGTCTGATGATTACTTCAAAGAAGATTTCTCTTCGCGGCTGTGACGGGTGCAGTCTAAAAGAAATATTCTGGCTCTGTCAACGTTTTTATTTTTCATTTTGACTTAGTGATATTCTTATGTCATGCCTATGATATTGAATTTGTAAATGTTACACCGGAGTCTTACTTATGAGTCTTTTTAACAACCCTTTCGGAGACGAAAAATACCAGGGCGGAGAGCCGCCCGAACCCGATGAACAGGGGTCAGAAATCATTATCAGCCCGGACACACGACGCGCGAATCGCCTTCCGCCGGGACAATCACGCACCAGGAAATGGCCGGTACTTGATGCCTTCGGAACGCCATCAATTGACCTGGCCAATTGGCAGCTTGAAATCTTCGGATTGATCGAAAATCCGATTTCATTAAATTTGCACGAACTGAACGAATTACCACAGGTCAACGTTTTTGCCGATTTTCACTGTGTCACTAAATGGTCGCGGCTGGGCAATATCTGGACGGGGGTCGCTACCCGTACTATCGCCGAAAAAGTCAAAATCAAACCCGAAGCAAACTTTGTAGTGGCACACGGATACGACCACGATTGGTCTACCAATATGCCGCTCGAATCCTTTCTCGCCGAAGATTCATTAATTACCCACACGCACGACTCAGCGCCCATCGAACCCGATCACGGCGGCCCGGTCAGATTAATGATCCCGTTACTGTATGCCTGGAAGAGCGCCAAGTGGCTCCGTGCCCTTGAATTCATTGAGGCTGACCGCGCCGGGTACTGGGAAAATGGTGGCTACCACATGCTCGGCGATCCGTGGCATGAACAACGCTATCGGTGGGATTAAGAAATAATACATTGGTCTTTGATTTTTGTTGAGGTGATGAACATATCAGGGTTGCGGGAAGTATTGATTCTCGTCTGACTATTAAATACAAATCATGCCAGCGGAAGTTCCAAGACCAAAAATCAAAGACCGCTCCTAATAATTTTATAACAAGGAAATCTTCATGAGCCTACCCGAAAAACTACTTTCTTTCGATGAATTGCCTATCAAAGCCGACGCTCCACCTCATTCCGCGTGGGGAGTCTTCGGCGATGACGATCAAATCGGAACCATCAACCTGCTCACGCCCGAACGTGTCGCCGCCGCTGCACGCCTCGTCAAACACGGACACGTCTTCGCGCTCAATTGGGAATTGGAATTGCCGCATCCTCCCCTCTTCGCACGCCCTGCCTTGAAGCATACGATCAGACCACGCCGCACCAATGTCTTTGATGATGTCTATGACGATTTCAATACTCAATCTTCCTCGCAATGGGACGGGCTAACACATTACGGGCATCGTGAACACGGCTTTTATAACGGCGTCACAGCCGAGCAGATTACCGGACAGACAGGCACGCGAAATGGTATTGAACATTGGGCGCGACGTGGCATCGCTGGACGTGGAGTGCTGATTGATTACCCGCGCTTTGCCCAGGCTCACGACATAAATTTTGAGCCGGGGAAACGTTCAGAAATTTCAGCCGAACAAATTCAAGCCGCCGCAAAATGGCAAAACGTAGATTTTCAAACCGGAGATATTTTAATTCTTCGCACCGGCTGGATTGAGTGGTACTTGACACTTACGACAGAGCAACGCGAACAACTCGCTCAGGCTGGAGCTTTAGAAATCGGAGGCTTACGACAAGGCGAAGATTCACTGCGCTTCCTGTGGGACAATCATTTTGCCGCTATCGCTACTGACAATCCCGACTTTGAAGCCTATCCGCCATCCGAGGCAGCCGGCGGAATGATGCACAGCACGATCATTGGATTGTGGGGAATGCCAATTGGCGAAATGTTCAATTTGGACGCGCTGGCAAAGGCTTGCGCTGAAGATCAGAGCTATGAATTTTTATTTACGTCTGCGCCGCTCAATAAATTAGGCGGTGTCGCTTCACCGCCTAATGCTTTAGCAATCAAGTAATCAACAGTCGCCACAATTTTAAACGCTACTTACCCTGGATATAGAATTGACCTGCCTGATTTGCGCTTTTATTGCCAAACTTTGTTAGATTATAGTTTGAGAGTGATTTTGCCATGTTCTGAAATAAATCAAATTCCGCTTTGTATTTACTGTCAAATTGATATCGGAAGGCATGAATACTGGCTAAAATTATATCGTACTCGCTTCTTACCTTACTAACTTTTCCATAGTCAATTGTATATCCCAAAGTGCTGATCTGTATGAGCTTGCCTGCCTGAGCCTTCGCTCCCGATCCTTCAATGGCTTTGTCCCTGGCTGATTCAAAAACGTCAAAAACCGCTGTTTGAGTTTTGTTAAGTTTCGCTGTATCAATAAAGCAAAATTTCTTGTACGCTTTTCCTAAGACAAAATCTATTAATCCATCAGTGATAACTTCCGCTGGCTTCGTTATTAATCCGTGAAGTTTATCCAAACCAGCGACGATTTCAGAAGCGGTTGCGGCACTTCGTAAAAGAAGGCAGGTAACTCCGCCAATTCCCAACAAAGGAACAAATAAGCTTACCAGTTCAGCCACAGCTACAACTTTTTTCCACTGCTCTTCTCGTTTCTTCTCTTCAATGTCAATGGTTCTTTGCTGAGTAATCCATGCTTGATACTTTTCAATTGGTTCATCAATTAACACCTTAAAGCCCAACGTCTTATAAGTAAAGATAAGCCCCGGGTTAGGATTGATGCGATCAGACGGCATTCGATTTGGATCACGAAAAACATCGTCCTGGATAATTTTTACAATTTTCACGTGCCTAAGTGTGCCATCGTTTTTAATTACCAGTTTGTCGAAATAACTATTAATCACGCATTTATCTCCTATTTTTTATCAATACTTCGGAAAGATTTCAGGTTCTTTGCTATCAATGACCTACAAAATCCTGCAAGGTTGATATGTACATTTTTTTCAAAATAGTTGTCGAAAAGAAAAGGTGGGGCGAGGCGCATCCTAACAGCCTTAGCGTGGATATTATAACAATTTTTTACGTTGAATCGTATAATGAAAAAAATCAGCGTTGCGATGCCGCTGGCGTAGTTGTCACAGTCGAAGACTTTTTTAAATATTTTTCATACCACGCCAGATAACGCTCATAGCGATCCCGCACATAACTTGGACGCGAGATGCCGTGAAATTCATTCGGATAAATCACGAGTTGGGTGTCTATATTGAGACTCCGCAAGGCCTGATACATTTGTTCGCTGCCTGAAATCGGAACATTGAAATCCTTCTCGCCACCTAAAAACAAGGTTGGCGTTTTGATGCGATCCGCATGTAAAAATGGATACGAAAGTTTTTGATACGTCTCCCACGCCTTTGCTTCCCAGGGCGGCCCGATCTCGTAATCGTATTGCGTGATGTAATGATCTACGCCGTAATACGACACTGTAAACGCAGTGCCTGCGCCGCTGGTCGCCGCTTTAAATCTGGTATCGCTGGCGATCATGTAATCCGTCAAAATCCCGCCGTAACTCCATCCGCCAATCCCCAAACGATCAGGATCAGCGACGCCCATTTTGATGACATGATCCACACCAGCCTGTAAATCTTCGACTTCGAAATGCCCCCAATCAGCAAAAATTGCCCGCGAGAATTTCTGCCCGCGTCCCGAACTGCCACGATAATTTACTGCAAGAACAGCATAACCGTTCGCGGCTAACAATTGACGTTCAGTGCTGAATTGATGTTGATCCTGTCCGTTGGGACCGCCGTGAATCCGCAATAAAAATGGTACTTTCGTGCCTTTCACGTATCCACTCGGGTAGGTCAGCAAACCGTGAACTTCCGTGCCATCTTTACTCTTAAAGCTAACTTCTTCGGTTTGTCCAAGCTCCAATTCCGCCATTAAATCATCGTTCTGTTTTGTAAGCTGACGCAACGCCCCATTTTCAAACGCATAAATTTCGTTGTACTTCGCATTGCCGCCTGACAGCACAACAGAAGATTTCCCCGCTGCGTCCCAACTCGAAACTACGACCGAAGACTTCATCAAACGCTCGACATTTCCACCTGCCAAATTCACTCGTGCCGGATAGACCGATTGATCGTCCGTCACGAGAAAATTAATCGTCTTGCCATCCTCAGAAAAGCGAGGCGAAGAGACTCCGCGATCCAACGCTTCGACTGATTTGATGCGGGTTGGAGCAGCGTTACCATCGGTCGCCACAACCGCCAGATGATCCATGTTGTACGCGCCAAATTTCTTTTCGTCGCCTTCCAAAAAGGTGATGAATTTTCCGTCAGGACTCCATTGCAAGCGTGAACGTGCGCCGCGACTATTCGCAGGAGTCAGCGCTTTTTCAACTACTCCGGCTTTGGCTTCCGCGATGAAAATTTGATTGATTGGATCACGATCAGGATCAGCCGCGTGATTACTATAAAAGACGATGCGCGATCCATCGGGCGACCACGAAGGAGCAGCTTCATCCCAGTTCCCTTTCGTCAACCGCTCCAATTTTTTCGTCTCAAGCTCAAACAGATAAATGTAACTGTGACGCCCCGACACCAGATAGCCCTGAATATCCTGCTTGAATTTGTAACGATCCAGCACAATCGGCTTTGGCGCTTTCGGCTTGCCACCTGATTTAACCGCTTCTGCAATTGCCTCAGCTTCAGGTTCGGGATCACCAATCACCAACGCGAGCCGCTTGGAATCCGGCGACCATTCGTAGCTTTGCAATTTTCCTTTTGTATCCGTCAACTGCACTGCTTCGCCGCCGCTGCGATCCAGCAACCACACCTGATTTCCTTTCGCAGTCCCCGGACGCGACGACGTGAACGCCAGATATTTTCCGTCAGGACTCCAGCGTGGAGCCGCTTCGCTTTCCTGACTCGCCGTCATCTGCCGATTCGTTTTGCCGTCGTAGCTGATCATCCAAACGTGCGAAATGCTCTTGTCTTCTTTGACATCAATCGTCGAAACCACATACGCCACCGTTTGTCCATCGGGTGAAAGCTGCGGATCGCGGACTTCACGAAAGCGCTGAATGTCGTCAAGTTTCAAAGGATGCTTCGCGGTCTGCGCGGAGAGTACGGAAGTGAAAGCCAGAATGATGAGCAAAATATGAGATAGTTTTGTGGTAGTCATAATGTGTGATTGACCTCGATAGATTATTTAGCCGGAATCATTCCTAATGAAATCATAATTAATCCAATAATGGCGAGCGCTGTAAATAAAAGTGAAAATGCAAGCCCCACGCCACTTGTTATTGTACCGATCAACGCGCGTTTTTTGCTAACCTGCCAATCCTCATCTTCCTGCCCTTCTTTCGATAAGGTCTTTAAAGTTTGCCATCCTTTCCATAAAACTCCGGCTGACAAAACTACGGGGCTAAGAAAAGCGATAGGAAACAAAAGGGCAACTACAATCACAGTGATTCCAAATACCCGGTAGAATTTTTGATCGTCGTATCTCAAGATAAATAGCGCCGCATTCACAGCTTCAAGATATTGCGGTGAAAGCTTCGGCTCAAAGGATGAAGGTCTTTCATCGTGAGCAGATAGATTTAGAGTTGTTGACATTGAATTCCTCAGTTAGCTGTACAGTTAAAATTATGGCGTAACGTTCATCGCCCTGGCTGATCTTGCTTATTCTGATTACTTCCTAAACGTGCAGAGTATAGCTTTACGTTTTTATCTGAGCAATGAAATTGATTCTTTTTTGATGATGAGTTGAATAGGGCTATGCCTACTTACCATGTCAGCAGCTTCGTCTGCGGATTTTGCTGATGATGTTCCATCGCGGCGATGACAATTTTTGCGCAGCCTTCCGCATCGGAAAGCGCGTCGTGATGATTCAAAGGAATATTCAAATGTTCGCAAACAAGGTTGAGTTTATTTGACGGCAATTTCCAAACTTGTCGCGCTAATCGAACCGTGCATTTAAATGGCAACTGCGGCGGAGCCATTCCTGACGCGTAGCAGCAATGCTCCAATACACCTTTATCAAATGACGCATTATGGGCGACAAAGAATTTCACTCCGTTCAGGAATGGAATCAACGTCGGCCATACTTCACCGAAAGATGGTTCATTTCTCACATGCTCCCAGGTAATCCCGTGGATGTACGTGAAATTAAATCGTGACCGTGGAGGGCGAATTAACGTATGTCTCGTGGCGACGATTTCATGATTCTCAACGCGCACTAACGCAACTGCGCAGGCGCTGTCCCGCCCAAAATCTGCCGTCTCAAAATCTATCGCAACAAACGGTTCCATAAATGTAAGATAGGCGGCTCGCCTGTCACACCGGACGAGCGCAGCAAAGTTTGGCAACCTCGGCGAGCTACACCTTCAGCACTACTTCACCATCTCGTCAGAAATTTCCCACAACCGTGCCGCTGCCTCTGTATCCAAAGCGTGCGGCATCACACCCGACATTCTATTTTCAGGCGTAGACGCTTCGGCTTCATTGCAATCTTCTAAATATTTTCCGCCCTTGCCTTCCAACTCTGGCGCAGTCGCAGCCCACACCGAAGTCGCGGCTCCCTGCTCAATATTTTTGAAGACTGGATGTGGATTTCCATCCTTATCAAACCAACCAGATGCAGTCATTTCTTCCATCGTCAAATGCTGTTGCAAGCCCGTCATAATGCCGCCAGGATGTACCGCATTCGCCGTAATTCCTAAAGCACTAAAACGACGATTCAATTCAATCGCAAACAATGAATTCGCGGTTTTGGCTTGTCCATAAGCTTTCCATTTGTCGTATTCACGTTCCTGAAAATGAATGTCCTCAAACACAATCGGCGAGAGACGATGGCCAATCGAAGAGAGCGAAACGATCCGCGCTGGCGCGCCTTTTTCCAAAGCCGGAACCAGCAAAGTCGTCAACAAAAAATGCCCCAAATGATTCGTCGCAAATTGCGCTTCGTACCCGTTCGCAGTGCGCGTCAACGGACAAGCCATAATCGCGGCGTTGTTGATGAGAATATTCAGCGGCTTGCCTGAACTGATAAATTCAGCCGCAAATTTACGGATACTCGCAAAATCCGCGAGGTCAAGTTCCGCGACCGAAACCGATTGATTCCCAGTCAAAGCGCGAATATCTACGGCGACGCCTTCCCCTTTTTCGAGGTTGCGAACGGGCAGGATGACTTCAGCGCCAGCCGCTGCCAAAGCTCTGGCGGTTTCTACGCCGAGTCCTGACGAAGCTCCGGTCACGATGGCGGATTTGCCTTGCAAATTAATCCCGGCAATGACTTCCATGGCCGTCGAACGGTTATTGAATTTTGAAGTGATTCGGTCTGTCATAATTTTTACCCAGTTAAAAAAGCAATTTGGGGGACAAGGTTTTGTATTATGAATTGCCACGTGCGTGGCACGAGCAAGCAATAAATCAAGGCTTTAGCCAAACATTTAAGAAATAAATCAAAAAGTCCACGTTGCTTTAGCTGAAGCAATTTGGAAAAAGAAATTATTTATAAATTCGGCTCAAGCCTTGTTAAATACTTAGCCTGCCACGAGTTGAAACTCGTGGCAATTCATAAAATCCATCATCACCTATTCACTCATCCGTAACACGACACGCCCAACCAGTTTCCCTTTTTCCATCTCATCAAAAATCTGATTGATGTCTTCCAGTTTCCCCATAGTCACGCGACAACGAATACTGCCATCTGAGGCCAATTCCAAAATTTCCTGCAAGTCTTTGCGCGTTCCAACGGTTGAAGTCACAATCCGAAATTCGCCCGCTAACATTGCCTGCGTCGAAAGTGGAATTGGTTCGGGCGACATTCCTACAATCACCAAAGTTCCAGCGCGGCGCAAAGATTTCAATGCCGTTTCATAAGCGACTCTGCTGCCGGATAAAACGAGCGCGACGTGTGCTCCTCGGTGAGCTTTGATTTCTTTGTGCGCTGTCGTAGTCGCGGCGTTGACCGTCCAATCGGCTCCGCATTCCGTCGCTAAAATTAATTTGTCATCGGCGATGTCTACGGCTCCGACTTCGAGTCCTAATTTTTTGCCAATTTGAACTGCCAGATGTCCAAGTCCGCCGATGCCAAAAATGACTAATCGTTCGCCCGCTTGAATGCCGGATTCTTTGATGGCGCGATACGCAGTCAATCCGGCACAAAGCAACGGAGCGGCTTCTTCAAAGCTGATAGAATCTGGCAATTTTGCTGTATGACTCGCCTTCGCTTTGACGAATTCGGCGTAGCCTCCGTCAACCATCACACCTGTAATTTGTTGTTTCCCGCACAGCGTTTCGCGCCCGGATTGACAGTACTCGCACGCGCCGCAACTGTAGTGCAACCAGGGAACGCCGACGCGATCTCCGACAGCAAAGCCCTCAACATTTTCGCCAATCGCCGCAATGGTTCCAGCGATTTCATGACCTAGAATCAATGGCAATTTCGTCGCCGGTTTCAGCAGTTCCCAATCACCAGTTGCCAGATGTAAATCAGAATGGCAAACACCGCTGGCAATGACTTTGACCAGCACTTCGTCGGCAGCGGGAATTGGCGTAGGAACCTCTTCGATGGTGATGGATTCGGCGAAATTGTGGAGAATTGCAGCTTTCATATTTTTCAACCAGAATGCTTTTTAGACAGGATTAACAAGATTTTTAAGACAAGATTAACAGGAATTGTTTTTGTAAATCCTGTTTGCAAATCTTGTTAATCCTGTCCAGTTTTTTGCAGAATTCATTATCCAGAAATTGTCACACCGCCATCAATCACAATCTGCTGTCCGGTCATCCAAGCACCAGCCTTGGAGCCAAGAAACACGGCAGCTCCAGCAATGTCTACAGATTCCCCAATCCGGCGTAGTGGCGTACCCGCTTCAACTTTTGCGAGCGTCTCTGGATTATCCCACAAGGCTTTGGCGAAGTCAGTTTTGACCAGTCCGGGAGCAATCGCATTGACGCGAATATTATGCTCGCCCCATTCGACTGCGAGGTTGCGCACGAGTTGAAAATCTGCCGCTTTGGAAATGCAATACAATCCCAGCACGGTTGAGCCTTTCAGACCGCCGATGCTGGAAACAATTATCACGCTGCCGTCTTTGCGCTCCGCCATTTCCGGCATCACCATATTGCAGAGCCACAAATTGCTCTGAATATTCACAGCCATAATTTTCGTAAAGACTTCATCACTCGCGCCTGCCATCGGACCGTAGTACGGATTCAACGCCGCATTACAAACCAGGACATCAATTTTCCCATAAACCTTGCGCGTCTCGGCAACGAGGTTTTCCAGCTCCGCTTTTTTGCTGATGTTACAAGCGATGGGAGTCGCGTCCAAGCCTTCAGCAATCAGGGCCGCCGCAACTTCTTCGCACGCTTCGGTCTTGCGAGAAGAGATAACGACCTTCGCGCCAGCCCGCGCCATTTCTTCTGCAATAGCGCGACCAATGCCGCGTGTGGAGCCGGTAATAACGGCTACTTTTCCAGTCAGATCAAATAGTGTACTTGCCATTAGTTTTCCTTTTTTTCATCCAC
The DNA here is from genome assembly GCA_043775925.1 of Blastocatellia bacterium. Taxonomy (GTDB): domain Bacteria; phylum Acidobacteriota; class Blastocatellia; order RBC074; family RBC074; genus JAFDVL01. The sequence continues at coordinate 3,868 of JAYVRW010000129.1, read as the reverse complement.
GAAGGTCAGTTACACGAAGAAATACAGTATTTTTTTCCTAACTTGTTTTTGTATTTTACTTAGTGTCCCTTCGTATCCTTCGTGGACAGATTATCTGTATGTCTGAAGTCGAGGTTCATCCAAATGCGGAATTGCATTGAATGAATCCAGGCTAAATCTGTCCCTTGAAAAAATCATTTCGTTCAGTGAGCAATTGCGAATGCGCCAATTGAATTCAATAACGGTCTGCTCAGGAGATTTCGCCGCCAGTTGCACGGAAACCGAGATCGCTCCGCCAGAGCTGAAGACGGCAACACGACGCCCACTTCCCTCGCCAGCGGTTGCGCGTTCCAGCCCACGCCGCACCCGCGCATGAAAATCTGCGAAGGACTCGACTTCGGGAGAAAGCACTTCGCCGCGAACCCATTTCGCCGTAATCGCCTCAAATAATTTCTGAAAATTTTTATGCTTGTCAGCCCTTGTTTCAGAGTTTGCGAAAGCAATTTGTAATTGACGATAGCGATCATCCTGTTCGATCAATTGCGGGAGCAAGTGTTGCATAATTCCATCGGCATCGTACTCATCAAATTCTTCGAGCAAAACTAACCCGGGAACTTCCAAACCTGCCTTGCGATAACAATCAACGACGATCTCACCGGTTTTGATCTGACGTTCTCGCGGCCCTGTAAACAAAGCATCAAACGTGACATTGCGCTTCGTCCAATATTCTCCAAGCAGGCGGGATTGCTCTTCGCCCAACGGAGAAAGTTGGTCATAATTGTCGCTTAAAAATGCAGCCTGCCCGTGCCGTACCAGAATCAATTGGCTCATATCGTCAGAACCACCTTGCCAATTGTTTGCCGCGTTCCCAGCGCCTTTAAAGCTGTAATCGCCTCCTCTAATTTGAAGGTTTGCGAAACAATCGGTTTGATTTTTCCGGCTTCGTACAGCGCAAATAAATCCGCCTGCGCCTGCGCCATAAATTCTGGATAAATCTCGCAGTAGCCGCCCCAATATGCGCCGATGATAGAAATATTTTTGAGCAGGATGCGATTCGCGGCAACAGTAGGAATCGTCCCACCTGCAAAGCCAATTACCATCAGGCGACCTTCAGGCGCAATACATTTCGTCGAGAGATCAAAGATTTCTCCGCCCACCGGATCGTAAATCACATCCGCGCCAGCACCAGTAATTTTCTTCACCTCATCAACCCAACTTGCATCGCGGTAATTCAACGCATGCTCTGCACCTTGCACCAAACACCAATCCAATTTTTCCTGACTTCCCGCCGTAGCAATGACGCGAGCGCCCATTGAAATTCCTAGCTGCATCGCGGACATTCCCACGCCACCTGCCGCCGCATGAACCAGCAACCATTCGCCCGGAATAATTGTCGTGCGTTTCGTAAAGGTGAAATACGAAGTCTGATAAATCACCAGCATCGCCGCCGCTTCTTCAAAGCTCATCGCTGCCGGAATCTTGAAAGTTTTCGCCGCCTGCGCGAGAGAATATTCCGCAAAGCTGCCGCCCTGCGCCGAAGCTTGCACCCGATCTCCGACGGCAAAATTCGTCACGCCTTCACCGACTGCGTCTACGATTCCAGAGACTTCGGAACCGGGCGTAAACGGACGCGGAGGCTTGACCTGATACTTGCCCTGAATCATTAAAATATCGAAGAAATTCAAGGCTGCTGCATGATTCCTGATGCGGATTTCTCCGGCTTTCGGTTCAGGAACTTCAATTTCCTGAAGCTGCATTTCTTCCGGTTCACAAAATTCGAGGACGCGCCAAGCTTTCATTTTTAAATAAACCTTTCAAGTTATAGATGATTTGATGAACGCGGATTCTAACTGACCTACCGACCGGTCAGCAAGTCGAAAAAGTGGTTTTGTAGCGAACGATCACGAATGATATTCTTCGCCAACAAAGGAATGAAAAATGCTTGTCAATGAAATCAGAAAAAAACTAAAAGCGCTGGCGAATGCTGATAAAGCTGCGATCCTGCAACGCTTCTTCAAAACTGCGCCTGGAGAATATGGCGAAGGCGATATTTTTCTCGGCATCAATGCGCCCACGTTAAAAGCTCTCGTCAAAGAATATAAAAATATCAGCGTGACAGAAGCTGAAGAATTATTACATTCCGACCTTCACGAAGAACGCGCACTGGCGTTGCAATTCTGGGTACGGCTTTACGCGCAAAAAAATCCTGACAATAAAGAATTAATTTATCAACGCTATTTGGCGAATACGGATTGGATCAACAATTGGGATTTAGTAGACGCGACGGCTGCGCACATCGTCGGACATCACCTTTTGCAGCGCGACCGCAAAATTCTTTTTCAATTGGCAAAGTCTGGTTCGCTGTGGAAACGCAGGATGTCAATCATCGCTACGCATCACTTCATTCGTCAGCATGATTTTGTGGATACTTTGAAGATTGCGGCAATACTCATCAACGACAAAGAAGACTTGATGCACAAGGCAGTCGGATGGATGCTGCGCGAAGTTGGCAATCGTGATTTAAAAACCGAAGAAGAATTTCTGGAAAAGCATTATCAGCAAATGCCGCGCACAATGTTGCGGTATGCGATCGAAAAATTCCCTGAACCGAAACGAAAATTCTGGCTGAACAGGAAATAGACCTCGAATAAAACAGATGTTGCAGGCTTACTCGGGTCTGAAAATTCAGATCAGCGTCAACCCGCATGATCCGCAAAATCCGTGGTCTATTTCAAAAAACAAAACCTAATTTAAATGGAACACCACATGAAAATCACGACTTTCTTCGTCGCCTGCCTGCTGCTTTTTACGGCTTGTGACCAAAAAACTGAACCTACAAAAACTGGTATGAACGACACAAAACCCGCCACCGCTACATCGGCAAAATACAAATTACTCACTCTCGACCCCGGACATTTTCACGCGGCTCTCGTCCAGAAATCTATGAATGATCTGGTCTCGCCGACGGTACACGTTTACGCTCCGGACGGCTTTGATTTAAATGAACATCTGAAGCGCGTCGAAGGTTTTAATACGCGTAAAGAAAATCCAACGAAGTGGGATGAAAAGGTCTACAAAGGGACTGATTTTGTTGAGAAAATGCTCAGCGAAAAAGCCGGAAACGTCGTCGTGATCGCTGGAAATAATCAGCACAAAATGGACTACATTCAAAAAAGCGTTGCCGCCGGATTGAACGTGTTAGCGGATAAACCGATGGCGATTGATGAAGCGGGCTATGACAAATTAAAAGCAGCTTTTGACACTGCGAAGAAAAATAATGTTCTCTTGTATGACATCATGACCGAACGGTATGAGATCACGACGATGCTGCAAAAAGCGCTCGCAAATTCTCCGGCTGTCTTTGGTGAATTGCAGAAAGGAACTCCAACTGATCCGGCAGTCACAAAAATCAGCGTTCATCATTTGTATAAAATTGTCGGCGATAAACCACTCGTACGTCCGACCTGGTTTTACGATACAGCGCAACAAGGCGAAGGCATCGTAGACGTAACGACTCATCTGGTAGATTTAATTTTCTGGGAATGCTTCCCCGACCAAACGATTGCGATGAATGATTTGTCATTGCTCAACGCGAAACGATGGACGACATCTGTGAGCAAAGCGCAATTCACAAAATCCACGAACGCCCCTGAATTCCCCGAATATTTAAAATCCAAGCTGGATTCAAAGGGAAATTTACAAATTTATTCCAACGGCGAATTCACCTTTAAAGTCAAAGGCGTTCACGCAAAAACTTCCGTCATCTGGAATAATGAAGCACCCGATGGCACCGCCGATACTCACTTTTCGGTGATGAAAGGAACCAAAGCCATCGTCACGATCAAGCAGGGCCAAGAAGAAAATTACAAACCTGAATTATACGTGACAG
>JAYVRW010000128.1:0-6183 GCA_043775925.1 Blastocatellia bacterium | reverse complement strand
CGCGTTCGAGCATTAAGCGCGCCGTGGCGCCTGCTTCACGAAAGATGTCGTAAAAATCGCGGATCGAACATGAACCATCGGTATTTTGCGAACCGTATTTCGGATCGCCAATCGCTTGCTCCAACGTGACGCGGTTCCAATCAGCGTCTAATTCTTCCGCCATCACGACAGGTAAGACGCTGCGTGAGCCTGTTCCCATTTCGGAGCGGTGCATGACCAAAATTATTTTGCCGTCTGGTTCGATACCTAAATAAACGTTTGGATTCCAAGCGGCTTTGTCGGCATCGCTGACCATTTCGGCAGTCGTTGCGCCGCTGAAATCTATGGCTCCGGCACGTGCGCCAAGCACGAAAGCGCTGGTCGAAACTAAATACGAAAGAAAGGTACGACGGGGAACGAATTCAATTTTCTGCATGATTATTTACCCCCTTTGGAGTTGGAAGCCTGTTGACCGGAAGCTTCTTTGATTGCTTCGCGGATGCGCATATAAGTTCCGCAACGGCAAATATTGCCTTTCATTGCGCTATCAATATCCGCATCGGTAGGCTTGGATTTTTCTTTCAGCAACGAAGCCGCCTGCATTATTTGTCCGCTCTGACAATAACCACATTGCGGGACGTTGTGTGCTTTCCAGGCTTGCTGGACAGGATGATTGCCTGCGGCGCTCAAGCCTTCGATGGTCGTGATGGTTTGACCGGCAGCTTTGCTCATCGGCGTTTGGCAACTGCGAACGGCTTTGCCGTTGACGTGAACCGTGCAGGCTCCGCAGAGTCCCTGACCGCAGCCGTATTTTGTGCCCGTGTATTGCAATTCGTCGCGGAGATACCACAACAGCGGCATATCATCTTCGCCGTCAAATTGCTGTTTTTTTCCGTTGATTGTAAGTTGAATCATCGTAGTTTCCTTTAAGCAAAATTAAGTGCAGAAGCCCGCACGAAGTAAGGGCGATTCGACTTTCGAATACGCCAAAAACGCCCTTACTTCGTGCGGGCTTCTGCATTGGTTTACGCGAAGCTAAATCCTTGTTTCGTGATCGGCAGCGTCCGAATACGTTCGCCCGTTGCCGTGAAAATCGCGTTGCAAACGGCTGGCAGAATTGGTGGCAAAGCAGGTTCACCAAGTCCTGTCGGCGAATTATTGGATTTCAGGAAATGCACTTCGATAGGCGGCACCTGCGACATCTTCAACATGGGATGCTGATGATAATTCGATTGGACGACGCGCCCATTTTTCAGCGAGATTTCCTGCAACAATTCGCTCATGCCGTCAACGACAGCACCTTGCGCCTGATTTTCTGATGAGAGTGGGTTGATAATTTGGCTGCCAATGTCGCCAGCGACCCAGACTTTATTCACTTTAATTTTCTTATTGGCAGGGACGGTGACTTCAGCAACTTGCGCAAAATAACCCTGATGGCTGAAGTGGAAGCCGATGCCCATTGCTGTGCCTTTTGGCAACGTGCGTTTGCCCCAGCCGGATTTTTCCGCGACGAGTTTGATGACGCCGATCATGCGTTCGGCATTCATCACGCCCTGTGTTCCGGCGGGCGGCCCTGCGCTTAGTAAATCCAGGCGGAACTGTACGGGGTCTTTGCCTGCGGCGTGGGCTAGTTCGTCAATGAATGATTGGAACACCCACGCATACACGTTGGAACGTGGCGCACGCAACGCCCCTGTTTTCAGGCCAAGCGGCATCACCGACGATTGAATCAGGAAGTTCGGCACAAAGCGCGAAGGAAATTCATTGCCGTTAATATCACCCGAAGCAGTGAAGCGTTCGCCGTCGCCGTAACCGACAAAGTAATCGTGCCACGCGACCAGTTTGCCATCTTTATCAACTGCGCCTTTTAAATATTGGAATCCACCCGGACGATAATAATCGTGCTGCATATCGTCCTCGCGCGACCACAACACTTTGACCGGAGCGCCGACCGTCTTGGAAATCCACGAAGCTTCGCACATGTAATCGTTATTCAAACGCCGTCCGAAACCGCCGCCGCCGCGCACCAGATGTACGGTGATGTCGGTGTCAGGAATGCCAAGAATTTTGGCGACCATCCCGCGTCCGTTTTGCGGCGTCTGGCTGGAAGCCCAAATCTCAAGTTTGCCGTCTTTGTAATGCGCTGTGCAATTTTGCGGTTCTAACGGAGCGTGCGAAATAAACGGATAGATGTATGCGCCTTCGACCACTTTCGCGCCGCTCTTGAAAACGGTTTCGGCATCCCCGTCTTTACGCAACGTGCGCACGGCAGGTTGTTTGGAAAGTTCATCCGCTTTTTTAGCAATGTCCACGCTATTTTGTGTAGCCCATTTGCCTTCGTCCCATTTCACTTCCAGTTTTTCACGCGCGGAGTTTGCCGCCCACCAACTATCGGCCACGATGGCCACGCCGGGTTCAAGTCCCGGATCGCTCGTCATGAAATTGCCAGTGATTGGTTGACCTTCGACGATGAAGGCATGCTTGACGCCTTTCATGGCTTTGATCGCGTCGAGGTTGGCGCTGACCGCTTTGCCGCCGTACACCGGACATTTTTGGAACACGGCGTACAGCATTCCCGGCACAGTCACGTCAATACCAAAGCTTGGTTTGCCCATCACGATGCTTTTGTTATCTACACCCGGCGAAGGTTTGCCGATGATTTTGTAATCTTTCGGGTCTTTGAGCTTGAGCGATTTCAAATCCGGCACGGGCATCGTGGCTGCTTTGGATGCGATTTCGCCGTAGCCCACAGAACGATTGGAAGCTTTGTGCAGCACGCGACCGGAAGCAGTTGTGCATTCGGATTCCGCGACGCCCCACGTGTTTGCAGCGGCGGCGACTAACATTTGTCGCGCAGCGCCACCAACCTGACGCATTGGTTCCCAATTATTTGGCGTAGCAGTACTGCCGCCAGAAAATTGTCCACCGTATTTTGAGTCAAGATCAGCAGTCGCAATTTTGACATCTTTCCAGTCAACATCCAGTTCTTCCGCCACCAGCATCGGCAGCATATTCCTGGAGCTTTGCCCCGTTTCAGGATTTTTCGCTGTGATGGTGACAATGCCGTTTGAAGCAATACTGATGAATGAACTCGGTACTAATCCGGCCTGTGCCCCGCGTGCGCCTTGTGCGAAAGCTGTAGCTGCTTTCGGGAGCAATCCGAACAGTACTCCGCCGCCTGCCAGTGCAGTTACCTGAAGAAAAGAGCGACGATTGATATTTGTTTTGGTCATAAGTCCTCCTTACTTTTTGTTGCCGTTGGCGGGCAATAAACTGGCGCCGGAGCGCGTTGTTTTGGTGGCTGGTTTGGCATTGTTGGAAGCCGTCAACTCCGCCGCTTTATGGATTGCCGCACGGACGCGCAGATATGTACCGCAACGGCATAAATTGCCATTCATCGCGGTATCAATATCAGCGTCGGTGGGTTTGGGAGTTTTGGCGAGCAAGGCACACGCCGACATCATTTGTCCGGCCTGGCAATATCCGCATTGCGGCACGTCAATTTCCTGCCAGGCGACCTGCACTGGATGCGTTCCATCGGGCGAGATGCCTTCCAGCGTCGTGATCGTTGCATTTGCCGCCGCCGAGACAGGCGTCGAACATGAACGTACAGCTTTGCCATTCAGATGGACTGTGCAAGCGCCGCACAAGCCCATGCCACATCCGAATTTGGCGCCTTTAAGACTGAGTTCGTCGCGGAGATACCACAACAGCGGCATGTCAGAATCACCGTCGAACTGTTGCGATTTCCCGTTTACTTTCAATGTAATCATTTCGTGCTCCCGGAATTGATGGGTTAATTAAGTTTTCATTTTGTGAGGAGGAAAATATATGCCGATGACGCTTAAATCGCAACGGTAACTTTAGAGTTACGCCTTGAGGCGTAAATATCTGCGGTATGTTCACGCCTCAAGGCGTAACGCTGATACTTACTGAAATCTTGCGCAGCAGAAGATTTTGTAGTAGTTTGCACCCGATTAACCACATCTTGTGTGACATATCAGGAGTTGAATCGCAAAGTGCCGAAAAAATTGAAATCCTTGCTGTTTGTGGCGCTGGCGGTAGGTTTGGCTTACTGGTTCGGGCGCAATAATGACTGGTCGGCGATCTGGCAGCATTGGCGTCACGCCAATATCTGGTTGCTCCTGCTGGCTGCGATCTTTATCAATTTGACAATGGTCTGGCGGGCGTGGCGATGGCAGGTTTTCCTCAAGCCAATTTCGCGGGTCAGCTTCTGGGATTTGCTGGCGGCTACTGTGCTTGGTTTCGGCAGCGTTTTTCTGATTGGAAGAGCTGGCGATATTATTCGGCCTTTATATTTAAGCCTGAAAACCAAAATTCCGGTCAGCGCGACGTTAGCTACAATTCTGATTGAACGTGTCTTTGACATGTCGGCAGTCGCAATGATCTTCGCGCTAAACTTGCTGTTGATTGAATTACCCAATGTCGCTTCCGCCGATTTGCAGCGGCTCCGTTTATTTGGGGCTTTGATGGTGGTTGGAATTGTTGTTGGGGCAGTGCTCCTGATTTTATTACGAGTGAAATCGGAGTGGTTGATTGAGTGGCTTGAAAAATTATTTGGTTGGTTGCCAAATAAACTACTCAATTTTGGCACAGGCTTGTTGCGGTACATCTCCGATGGTTTGTCAGTGCTGACAAATTTGCAGGCCTTCTTGCAAGCTGCGATGCACACAATTTTTGTGTGGGCGGCGATTACTGTGGCCTATTGGTTTGTGATTAAAGCCTTCGCGATAAATTTTTCCATCAGCCAGATAATTTTTGTTCTGGGGGCAGGATTGGTCGGGTCGTTAATCCCTACGCCAGGTGGCTCTGCCGGAGCCTTTCACGTGGCGGCACAGAAAGGATTGACTTTGCTCGGGGTAGAGCAAAATTTAGGAGCGAGTATCGCCATCGCCTCACATTTTATTTCGTTTGGGTCGCCCTTTCTGTGGGCGTTGTTTTATCTGATGAGAGTTGACGTAAGTTTTGAACAACTCCGTAGCATGATGTCCGCAGGGACATCCGGTGACAAATTGCCGGAAAAAGCAAACGGCTAAAAAAATTGAGCCGGCAAATAGTAAGAAGAGGAGAAGTGTCCATGAGATGCCCTTTCTGTAGTCACCTTGAAGATAAGGTTGTAGATTCGCGTGAATCCCGCGAAGGCGATTCAATTCGCCGCCGTCGGGAATGTCTGAAATGTGAACGCCGCTTTACCAGCTATGAACGGATTGATGAAATTCCTTACATGGTGATCAAAAAAGATGGACGCCGCGAACCGTTTAGCCGTGAAAAAATCATGGCGGGGCTGATGCGCGCCTGTGAGAAGCGTCCAGTGCCTGCGTTAAAATTGGAATCTATTGTGAATGTCATTGAATCGTACGTGCAATCATCAGCGGAGCGTGAACGTCCAACGACGAAGATTGGCGAAATGATTATGCGGCGTTTGAAAGACCTGGATAAAGTTGCCTATGTGCGCTTTGCTTCGGTCTATCTGGAATTTCAGGATGTCTCGGAGTTTATGACGGAACTGAAAGGGCTTGTACGCGCCCGAAAATAAGAACTTCTCAGCCCCACAAAAAAAGTCAAGCAAATTGTCAAGTCTTGGCTTGCAAAAAGAAAACTCAGTTGGTACTATTCGCGTTTTCGTAAAGTCGCACCCGTAGGTTTGTGCGAAAGTTATTTTACATTTGCCGGCGTAGCTCAGTGGTAGAGCAGTTGATTTGTAATCATCAGGTCGGGGGTTCAAGTCCCTTCGCCGGCTCCAGATACGATTTTGCAGGAGTGGTCGAGCGGTCAATGGCATCGGGCTGTAAACCCGACGGATTATATCCTACGTAGGTTCAAATCCTACCTCCTGCACCATTTTTAACTCTCCAAAATTGTAGAGAGCAAGAATGCGGGAGTAACTCAATGGTAGAGTACTAGCCTTCCAAGCTAGCTGTTGCGAGTTCGAGTCTCGTCTCCCGCTCCAAGTTTTGATAATCGAAATACGCCCATATAGCTCAGTGGTAGAGCACTTCCTTGGTAAGGAAGAGGTCATCGGTTCAAGCCCGATTATGGGCTCCATTTTTTGGTAGCGTTGATTTAGTTTTAGAGGAATAACCCATGGCGAAAGAGAAATTTGATCGGTCGAAGCCGCACGTGAATATCGGGACGATAGGACACGTGGATCACGGGAAAACGACGTTGACCGCAGCGATCACG
>JAYVRW010000127.1:0-6197 GCA_043775925.1 Blastocatellia bacterium | reverse complement strand
CCGGTGGTATCCCCTTCGTACTGCTTCACATTCGTGGCTTGATCGCGGATATTGAAGGTGCTGAGTGTGGTGGATTTCACCGTTGCGCTGTCCCAATCGTACACTTGTTCCTTGAAGGTGCGTCCGAAGACATCCTGCGTGATTTTTTTCTTGCGACGTTTCAGGACGCCACTGACCAGTTGCCCTTCGTCTCTGACGGTGACTTCCGCGCCTCCGGCACATCCGCAACTGCTGTATTCCATCAATTGCTGCGTACCATCTGTATTGGTTGTCGTTACCGGACGGCTGTTCCAATCATACGCGATTTGCTTCCAGATATAACCGCCAGTTGGTACTCCATTGACATAGACAACCGCATCGTCGCCAACAGGCGTCCAGTCTCCATTAATTTCCGTCGGATTGGATTGCATGATGAGCCGACCTACATTGTCATAGACATTGTAGACGGATTTCTGTCCGCCGATGCTGCCGGGATGATCTTCCACGGTGGCGCGGGTGCGATTCATCCCGTCAAATAAGGTGATGGAATAAAATTCATTGGCGGCACTCGTGTCATTCACCGTTGACCACGACTGCACGTAGAAATGCGAGGGCGCGTAAGAATAACGTGTATACGCCTGATTGGTCAGATTCGTTTGTCGCGTCAGCCGTCCCGCCCAATCATATTCCTTCGTGAACGCCGCGCCTTTCGGGTCTTGCGTGCGAGTGACTGCACTGAAATCGAAATTGTATTTGATCGTGGACGCGTTGCCGCCCGCATCTGTAACGGTCGTGGGATAGGCAAACGTATCGCGATTCACGTTATCTGAAAAAGAATCCGTGTAGGAAATATCGGTCTGATTATTCAATCCGTCCCGCGTGAAAATTACGGAACCCGCCGTGTTATAGGCAGATTTATTTTCAACATAATTTCCATTGGTGACATCATAGCGGCGAACGCTGGTAGCGTTGCCGCGATAGCTGCCGCCAAACGCGGCATCGTGCTGCGTGGCAGCAGTTGAAAGAGCTTGCAGGTATGTTCCGCCCGCATCGTAAAAATATTCCACTTTGGAAGCAGGCGTGAGATTCGTAGCAGGAACCGCTCCCGGATCGCCTTCATACAAACGGCTGCGAATGGGCAAGCCGAGGATTTGTTTGTTGAGATAGTTGGTACTTTCCTCATAATCCGTGTAGGAACTGCGATAGGCGGTAGTCGCGTTTGCATTATATTCCGTGGATTTATTCGGAACGGTAAAACTGCCACCGCTGGATAAAGTAATCGTCCGGTAGCCTGTCGTCACGCGACGACGATTGCTGGCTTCGTCGTACACATTGGTTTCGGTCGGGCGTGGATTCTTCTGGTAGGCAAGGTTTATATCGTCCTGTGTCCAGGCGGTGGTCGTCCATTTACGTTTGACGCCGCCAGCCCAGGTTTCTGATCCTATCGGTAATCCTTTCTGCCATCCACTGGTCGCAAAGGATTCTTTATAAACGGTTCCGTTTGGAGCGTACATCTCTCCGAGTGATCCATTGGCAGCAAATGAAAAAACAGTTTCCGCCCATCCGCCGAACCATTCCACCGCCCATTCACCGCGCAAATAAGGACGCGGACAATCGGTCAATCCGGTACTCGGCAAATTCATCAGATAGCCCACACAAGCACGCTGGTTATCTTCCTGCCCATAACGCCAGAAATGTGTTGCCTGTCCGTAGTCGTTATACACAAAAACCTGGCGCGCTCCATCGTTCGTAATGATGCGCGACAAAACAGAAATCTGTGCGTTATTGGCCGGGCCATTGATGTAATAAATGCCGCCGGCAAAGTTCGTATTGATCGCAATATTCGCATAATCAAAATGCGCCCAGAGATGGCTTTGCCCAGCCCAGGTTTGCGTAATATCGGTCAGGTGGTAAAAACTGTCATACGTGAAATTCAAGACACGACCTAACGTATCCGTAATCGTGTTAATCTTTTGAAAACTCGTGTAGGTAATCGTCAGGAAATTTCCGTTGGAATCTTTCACCTGATTGCAGAAGTAATTATTTCCTTGTGGTTGATAGCGAAGCTGGGTTCCGTCCGAAGTACGAAGGATCAACGTTTGCGCGGAATAATTTGTTTCCAGTTGAAAATAGGATGAATCAGCAGATTCGTAATAGTTGCTCGCCCCCTGTTGACGTAGTTCGACACGCTGACCAGAAGGAAGAATTAAGAGAAAGCTCGTTTTTCCTGTCACAGAATTGAAGGCTGGCGGCTCTAAAATTGGAAATCCCAAACGGAATCCTGGCGAAGGAAATCCATAATCGGCGTCATAAAACATGGTATTCCCGGACTTCTGCCAGACTAATGAGTTGTAAGAAATCGAAAGTCCTAAATCCAGCCCACTTCGCCCTGGCAATGAAACAAGGGGCATGCTCCAGTTATAGTTTCCCGAATATAAATCTTCGCCAGATGAACCAACACGATTATGTGGATCAAGCCGCGCCAGCCGAATATCTCCTGAATTCTGCGGTGGTAGTTGCATCATCATCGGTGTCGTAGCCGATGAAACTACAGGCAAATAAGAGCGATTTTCCCAGGCTGGTGTGCGTGGAAATTGATTACTGGCAATCATCTGATCCAGCCGATTGGTGACTTGCCCTATTTTATTAAGCTTCTCTCCTATATCGCGCTTGCAGTTGTCGTCACGGAAGCCACATTGCGTAGAGGGTGTCGCCGTGAATTTTTTAGGAGCTTTATCTTCACTCAGCTTTTTTGCATCATCCAAATTGGGCAAGCTTGGCTTCTCCAACACACTTGGCAAACCAGACTTGCTGGGGATATTGGTCAAGCTTTCGCTCGGCGTTGTCTTGGTAGCCAGCGCAGGCGTAAGGTCTTCTATAATTGTCGGCGCATCAGTACGTGGCGCTTTGGGCGGTCTGGGAATTCTCTCTTTTTTCTGCTGCTGGGCATACACCTGTAACGGAGTCAGGTAAACCAAACTAAACGACAAGATCGCGATTAGCGTAATACGAAAAGTATGAGCAACATTTGAAAAAGTCATAAGAATCCCTTCACCTTCCGGTAAGATCAAACACACAAACTCCTGCCAACACAAAAATGCATAACAGGGCTGATTTTATTGATGATTGATTGGCTAAGTGGTACGAAAATTGCGGGGGGATTAACTTGCGAATGAACGTAGCGGCGCTCACGATCAAATTTGATTGTCCTGTGGCTTTGCTTTGAACCATGCACCCTCCCTCCCCTCAAACTGTAGCAACAGAGAATTGCTGATTTATTTTTGCCAGTTGGCTTCGTTTGAGCTGGCTTTGCCTGAACGTTGTTGATGGAACGGCGGGAATCTATCGGAAAGATTTTTACCTGTCAAGTGACTGAGTAAGAAATATTCACTTTGCGTACTCGTCTGCATACAAGAAGCCCGCGCGAAGCCGCCCTTACTTCGTGCGGGCTTCTGCATTTACGATCCGGCTAATTCTCTTTGCAACCGTTTCATTTCACCGTGAACAGCGTGCAATGACATCAGCGCATGCAGAGGGTGCGCTCCGGCGTTGACGAGGCGTCCGGCGTTGTCGCTGACTTTGGCAGTTGTCCCTACTTCGGCAATCGCGTGTGCTGCGTCAATGCAATCTTCGGTTAAATTATATTCCTTCGTCACACTGTCGAGATCAGTTAGCAGACGGCGACGCAGCGCTCCATCGTGACGCACATCGAATAAAAGTTTATTCAAATTGTACGCTTCCGCCGGAGGATGCGCGTAAAAATTGAAGCCTTCATTATCGAAGTTTAAGCCGCCATATTTCGGTAACTCCGCCGTCGCTGCCGCAGCTTTTTCACGCGCTGGCAGGAAGCGCATCATCGCGTGGCCGTGATGCCACGTTGGGGTGTATTGCAATAATTCACCGCATTTGTTGCCAATGACTCCCAGCATAATTGCCCACGGCAGCAACTCCGTGTTTCCCGCCGCGTCTAATTGCTCCGCCGTCAAATCGAGCACGGCATTCGCGTTGCCTTTTTCAAGTTCCTGAATCACCCAGCGATCAAATTCAAATTCGGGCTGCGGATATTTCCACGTGCCGGGATAATGCGACATACCTCCGCTGGCGATGATGGCAAAACGTTCGGGGCGCGACGCGACGACTTCAGCAATCGCACGCCCCAATGCAGCGCAGCGTTTCGGACTCGGCAGCGGTGGCAAATAAACATTCGTATGAAATGGCACGATAGGAATGTCGCGGCCTTCCAGCACAAATTCAAACGGCACAGCGAAAGTGTGACCAAGAATTGCGTCTTCGGAATACGCGATGTCGAAATCGGCGTGGACGAGTTTGTGCAAAAAATCTTCCGCCATCTCGCGGTGAATCGGACGATCAAAATGTCGTCCGGCGAATTCGGCTTTGGCGCGATTTCCGGCAATGATGGCAAAGGTCGGATTGCACGACATCGAAAACGTTTCCAGATGATCGCTGCCCAAAAATAAAATTACATCCGGTTTCGTTTCATCCAGAATTTTTCCAAGCTCGCGCATTGCTGCGACGGTCGCGTCAAGTTGCGCGTGATCTTCATCCGGTGGGTAGGTAAATAATTGCGGTGCGTGACAGGTTGCGAAGGCAGCTACAATTTCGCCCATAGATTCTCCAGAAAGTAGTTCGCAGCAATTTAGTTCACAGTTCGCAGTAAATACAGTTTGCGGCCTATTACCGCGAACTGTGAACTAATTACTGCGAACTGGTTTTACTTTTTCAAACAATAAATTCTGCGAAAAGAATGGCAGTGTTTTCATCTGCAATCGTTCCGCAATGCGGTTCAAATGATCGCCGTCGTAGCTCTCATAAAAATGCGCAATACCATAATCAGTCAGCACTTGATCCAACTGTTTTGTCGTCCCGGAAATGCTGACATCTTTTGTTCCGGCATCCATGCCGATAGCTTTCAATTTTTTCAAATTTGGAATGTATTGAGGAATCATCGCCAGGATCGCATTCGCGTGTTGCCGCGCCAGAATGTCAGGCACGACTTCGCCATCCTTGAATGGCAGATCAATAAAAAACGGTGGATTTTTCGGATTCGGAGACCACGCCGCAGCCGAAGCGAGCATGGCTATCCCAAAGAAATTTTGCGCTTTGACATCTTCCTCAGTCTTCACGGCTTCGAGCTTTTTCATCATCTCTTTCATCGCCGGATTGCTGCGCCCCGGCTCCATACAACAAGGGCTAAGCGCGTAGATGCTGGAAAACACTCCAACCGATTTCATCCCTAATCGCATCGTCCCGTATCCGCCCATCGAATGCCCCGCGAGTCCGCGACTTTCGGGCTGCGCTAACGTGCGGTAATTCGCGTCAATATAGCTCACCAGTTCTTTCGTGATGAAAGTTTCCCAATCACCCGTCGTGACAGAGTTGGAATACATGCTGCCCTTGAAGCGCGTAAATCCGTTTGGCATGACGACGATCATTTCACGGGTCTTGCCGTCAGCTAACGCTTTGTTGATGACATCCGGCAGATTAATCCAGTGCTTCGTCACGCCGAACCATTGCCCATCACTATCCGTAAATCCGTGCAGCATGTACACGACCGGATAGCGGCGATTTTTTTCAGTTTTGTAGCTCGGTGGTAAATAGATGGAGACTTCACGATCCGGCGAATCACCGTCAAGATTGCCTTCCAGTGATTTGCCGTGCACCTTGATGCGTTGGATTGCGCCTTGTTTTGTTTGCGCGAAAGCGGCTACGGAAAACATTAGACAGATCAAAATCCAGACAATTTGTTTTTTGCAAGAGGTCAATTTCATTTTAATTTACCTTTAATAAAGTGGCATCAGTTGATTCAACTGTCAGTATTCTTCGCGGCTCTGCCGCCCCGATGTGCGGAAAGGCTGCGCCTTTCCGGTAGCGAAACTCTTCCGGGCTATGCCCAATTGTTGCCGTCAATCACTAACAGAAAATTTGATAAAGCGGGCATAGCCCAATGTACTTCTTAACAGATCGGAAAGGCAGAGCCGCAAATTTGTTATCATTTTACCTCATAACGGGAAGATGCCAAATAACACACAGGCAATCGTCATGACAACTGAAGCTCCCAATAAAAACGGAGCCGTAAATTTCTGATGTTCGCCTAATTCTATCTCCGCTAAGCCAACAATCAAAAACGTCGCGGGCGTCAGCGGACTGACGGGAAAGCCTGTCGTCATTTGTCCAAGCAACGCTCCCTGTGCGATTTG
>JAYVRW010000126.1:0-23748 GCA_043775925.1 Blastocatellia bacterium | reverse complement strand
TGCGAACTGCGAACTTTCTTGCCGCGAACTTCTACTTCGGCATTAATACTTCACTGGCCAGATAGATGTTTTTTTGTCCCTGCTCGCGGACTCGTCGGGCGATGATGGGGAGTGTTTCATCGGGTTGCTGATCGGCGAGCTTGATGACCATCGGGAGGTTTACTCCGGTCACGACTTCGATGGGCGCGGAGTCTAAAAAAGTACAGGCAATATTCGTGGGAGTTCCACCGAACATATCTGTCAGGACAAGGACTCCGGCTCCGGCGTCTACTAATTCGATAGCTTTGCTGATCGCTTCGCGCGCCAGCTCCAGATCGTCGTGCCATCCAATTGAGACAGCCTGGATATGCTGAATGTCTCCAACAATCGTTTCGGCTGCGCTCAGCAATTCAACTGCTAAGTTGCCGTGTGTGACAATGACTCCACCGATTAAAGGCATAGAAGTAGGTTTCGGGTTTCGGGTTTCGGGTGTCAGGATTGAAACCCGAGACCCGAAACCTCACACCTATTTTTTTACATCGCGGTGCATCACATGTGTGTGATGACCATTGCGATTTAGATATTTCCCAAGTTGATTCGCCGTGTAAACCGAGCGATGTTTGCCACCGGTGCAACCGATGGCAATGGTGACGTAGCTCTTTCCTTCGCGCTGATACATTGGCACTAAATAATCCAGCAGGGAAGTAAAGCGGTTCACCGTTTCTTTCACTTCCTCGCTGTTTTCCAAATATTCAATCACTGGTTGATCGTTGCCCGAAAATTCTTTGAGTTCAGGCACGAAATAAGGATTCGGTAAAAAACGTACATCCAACATAATGTCTGCGTCAATCGGGACACCGTGTTTGTAGCCGAAACTCATCACCGTGATTTCTGTTTTGGCTTCGGCGGAATCCGTCGTGAAACGCTTTTTTAAATACGCACGTAACGAATGAACCGTGTGATCGGAAGTATCAACTACGATGTCGGCCAAGGAGCGAATCGGAGCCAGCGCTTTTCTTTCTTCGTTGATCGCTTCAAGAACGGTTCCTTCTCCCAGTGGATGCGGGCGGCGCGTTTCACTGTAACGGCGTTGCAGGGCAGAATCGCTGGCTTCCAGAAAAATGACTGTCAATTCAAGGTCAGAGCGACCGCGAAGTTTGGCATAGACTTGCGGAAATCGTTTGAGAAATTCGCCTTCGCGGATGTTGACGCCAAGTGCGGCGCGCGTGATGCCGGATTCTTTACGCTCGAAGAGTTGGACAAAACTGGGAATGAGCTGGACGGGTAAATTATCTACACAAAAATATCCCAGGTCTTCGTAAACATTCATTGCCGAAGACATTCCAGAACCGCTCAAGCCTGTGATGATGACAAGTTGGGGAAGCATAACAGTTCGCAGTTAATAGTTCGCAGTTCGCAGAAAAAATAGTTCGCAGTGGGTAGTTCGCAGTTCGCAGAAAAGGCAGTTTGCAGAATTCTTACTGTGAACTTCTTTTCTGCGAACTATTCCTGCTGCGAACCGCGAACTTCTTGCTGCGAACTCTTCTATGGTTCAATTAGTCCGAAATTACCGTCTTTGCGTTTATAAATTACTCCGACGCGATCAGATTCAGAATCGCGGAAGACCAGGAAATGTTCGCTACTGGCGTTGACTTCAAACATTGCCTGCTCCGGCGTCAGCGGTTTGATGGAGTAACGACGTGAGCGAATAATGCGCGGTGCGTTTTTTTCGCGGATTGCTTCCGTCTCAATTTTCGCCACAGCAATTTTCGCCGGAACTGCCGGATGTTTAAGCGCAATCGTTTTGCCTTTTAATTTTTGCGCCTGCCGATACAGCCGATTGATGGCTTGCGAGACCGAAGCGTACATGTCATTTGAATCAGCAATACTGGTTAATTCATGCTCTTTCCAATGCACGACAATTTCAGCAGCGTGTTTGTGATGTTTCCCGATGCTGAGAATAACGTGTGCTTTGAAAGCGCTTTTCATCAGCGTATCAAGCTTGGCAAAATGTTCTTTGGTATGTTCTTTGATGGCAGGAGAAACGGTGAAATTGCGACCGGTAAATTCGACTTGCATGGCACTGCTCCTTTGAAAAAGTTATTGGTCAAGATGCACGGGGCAGGGAAATTACAACCTCAATGAATAAAACGAGTGAACCTACTAAAAGTTCATTATCTGAATTTAAAAACTTTGCTTTCTTTCGCGTGATCCGGGGATGCGCAACTGGTCACGATATTTGGCGACTGTCCGGCGCGAAAGCTTTTGCCCGTCAGCCGCCAAACGTGAAGCAATGTCATCATCGGTCATGGGTGCTTTGCTGTCTTCGGCTTCGATCATTTTCTTGATCTTAGTTTTGATGATGCGGGTTGAGACTTCTTCACCATCATCGTTGACCATACCTTCAGTGAAGAAGCGGCGCAGTTCAATCACACCTTGCGGTGTGTGCGCGTATTTACCATTGACGACACGCGACACCGTAGACAAATGAATGCCAATATCTTCGGAAATATCTTTGAGCATCATCGGCTTAATAAAATCTGCGCCGTGATCCAAAAATTGACGCTGCCGATAAATAATCTGTTCGCAGACTCTGTAAATAGTTTGCTTGCGATGCTCAATATTTTTTAGCAAATCCACCGCTGAGCGAAAACGATCCTTGATATAATCTCGCGTTTCTCTGGATGTTTCTTTATTTTCCATCATCCGCCGATACTGCGTATTGATGCGTAGTTGCGGCAATCCATCATCATTGAAGCGGATGACGTAATCATCTTCCATTTTTTCAATATAGACTTCAGGTTCGACGTACTGCGCATCGCGTGGCGCAAATTTTCGACCCGGATGCGGTTCAAGCTGCTTAATAATTTTCAGCTCTTCCTGAATATCATCAATCGTAATATTCAGTTCACGCGCTAGTTCCGGCAGCTTATGATTTTGGAGTTTGGGAAAATGATCGCGGATTAAACTGACTGCCAGCCGATCTCCAAAGCCCTTTGTTTCCAGTTGCAGTATCAGGCATTCCTGAAGCCCGCTCGTCCCGACTCCCGACGGATCAAGTTGCGCCAGAATCTTAAAGGCGGCGTCCATCGTTTCATTTGACCAATCGCCCAGCGCCGCGATTTCTTCGCGTGTGCCTTCGAGATAGCCATCGTTATTCAGGTTGCCAATAATCGCGGAAGCGGCTTCTAACACTGCTTCCGGTGCGACTGTCATGCGCAATTGCCAATCCAGATATTCGCCCAGCGTTTGTTCAGAAGAGAGAAATTGATCGAAGGAGGGAGCTTCTTTGGTTTCGGTTTCACGAGTGCGATAGCCTGGATCAAGATATTCTTCAAAGGTGGTTCCAAAGTCTATTTCTTCAAAAGAATCGCGCTGTCCGATCTCGAATTCGGCGGAATCTGTATTCGTCGTTGAACTGTCAGCAGCGGTGAATTTTTCTTCGTAATTCGATTCACCAAAATCTTTGGTCTCGGCGTTGCCATTAATGTATTCCGGCATTTCCTCCGCGCCGTTCATGTAATTGGGATTATCGCCGGGAACTTCGTAATCTCGATTGCCGTTGAGTTCACCGCTGGGAGCATCTACAGCAAAATCAGCTCCGGTCAAACTTGGGGAAACTGAAATTTCATCGCCGGGAATTTCTTCAAGGACAGGATTTTCCTGGAGCTGTTGGTTGATTAATTCTCCCAGTTCCAGTTGCGCCATCTGAAGCATCTCAATCCGCTGCCGCAATTGTGGCGTCAGAATAATGCTTTGAGATAATCGCTGTCCTAGTGAAAGCCCTTGTTTCATAAAACTTCTTAATGAATAACTACATTCTGAACTTTTCGCCCAGATAGACTCTGCGTACTTCTGAATCCGTTGTCAATTCGTGCGGCGTTCCGGTACGGAAAATTTGCCCTTCGTTGATAATGTACGCCCGATCCGTAATTGCCAACGCTTCTCGTACATTATGATCCGTAATCAAAACTCCGATGCCACGATCTCGTAATCCTGCAATGATTTGCTGAATGTCGTCAATTGCTTTCGGATCAATTCCGGCAAAAGGTTCATCCAGCAAAATAAATTTCGGTTCAATCGTCAGGCAGCGCGCAATTTCTGTACGCCTGCGTTCACCGCCGGAAAGTGCGTAGCCCTTGTTGCGCCGCACCTGACCAAGATTAAAATCTTCGATCAGTTTTTCCAGTTTTTCGTAACGTTCCTGCCGTGACAGCTTGAGCGTTTCCAGAATCGCCAGAATATTTTCTTCAACTGTTAATTTGCGAAAGACCGAAGCTTCCTGGGGCAAGTAACTAATACCACTTCTGGCGCGTTTATGAATGGCAAATCTCGTAATATCTAATGTGCCTAACCAAATTTTTCCGGCGTCTGGACGTTCCAATCCCAAGACCATGTAAAAGGTCGTAGTTTTCCCCGCACCGTTCGGACCCAGCAATCCGACGATTTCACCGGGATTCACATAAATTGAAACATTATTGACGACGCAGCGAGCACGATAGGATTTTCTGAGGTTTTCGGCACGTAATGATTCAACGGAACTTAAAGATAATTGCTTTTCAGCTAACTGCTGCTGCGAGGCCTGATTCGTATTATTTCCGCTTTTCGGCATCGCTTCTGCTTCGATGCTCAACTGATTCATTTTGTCAGTCACTACTGAGGCCTCAACTTCGATTTAATACGCGCTTTGGTCGTCACTCGCGTGTTCGTGCCGCCCTCATCATTGGCAACGATTTTAGCATCGCGTAAGTGCAAAGTCAATCTTGGACTTTTGGTCGTTGCTTTGCGTTCCAGGTCTTCTAAAAGCGCTAAACTGCCTGTTAATATTGCCTCATCTGTGGCTGCGGTATAATCCAGCTTCTCGCCTTTTCCGCGTCGTTGTGGTTGTGTCAGTACAACATTTTGCTGTGCGACAAAATGCGTCATCTTGAAATCTTCATCTAAAGTCGCGTCCGCTGTCACCGATTCAATCTGATCTGTGCCTTGCCGAATTTTGACGTGATTCGTGTATCGCACCAGCTTATTATTATCGAAATAATGAATTTTATCGGCGGCTCCAAACACCGGAACAATTTCTTTTTTTCCTTTTTCGACTTCACGTTCCAGATTGTAAAGCGCCGATTGCGCGTTGCCTGTCGCGATCATTGTGCGTTCGCCGTTATCCATTTCGAGAATATCGCCGCGCACAAAATTATCGTCCTGCCACGCCCGCGCATTGCCTTCGTATCTGGCAGCGGATTCACGATGTCGAAACGTCGCCTGATCCGATGACACAAAGACCGGAGACTTTGTTTTCTTAAATGGAGCCGCGCCGTTCGTGGTGGATTGACTGTAATACGTCGTTCGGACGCGGGTACGAGCAAAGCTTTCACCACTATCAAGATTGGCATCAATTTCCTGCGCATCAGTTCGCGCTACATTATCCCAGAGTTGCGGTTTCCCGCGCATTAGCACTGTCCGTGAAGAGCCGATATAATTGGCTTTCGCCGCAGTCGCGTGCCGCTCACCTTCATCAAGTTTCGCATTGCCGTCAATAATGAGTTCAGAAATATCCTGATTCGCCTGCTCAAAATTCGCCGTCATTTTTGTTCCAGTCAAAGTCCGCTTGACGTGCTTGGCATCCGGTTGCATCGGAGTGAATTCGGCGATTCCATTTGTCTCCGCATTGAAAACTTTCAGGTCATTATTCGTCTCAAAAAAATCAGCGACAAACTTTGGAGCGCGTAATTTTTTGACTTCCGCTTTTAGCGTCGAAACCGAAGGCGTGACGGTCAAGACCGCATTTCCATTGGCTTCGGCTTTGGACATGTATCTTCCACCGGGAAAATAATTCACGGTTGCGCCATCGGCTTCGAGAATCCGTTCAGCCGTCTTTTCACTTTTTTCATTCGGCGTAATTTTGACGGTTGTGCGTCCGTTGGTGATGACGGTATTGATCTCGCTGGTTTTATCCTGCGGCGTGTAGCGGGCTTCCATGCGCTCAGCCATAATTTCGCGTGGCGCGTCTTTTTCCAGTGAACGGGCGACAGCTTTTCCGGTGGCTAAGGCTTTGGATAAATGCTGTAAATCATCAAAGAAAAAATCCAGATCACGCGCTGAAATTTCCTGCGTTTTACCTTTGGCGCGGGATTGCAAAAAGCTGTTGCCACGCGCTTCAACTCGTTCAATTTTGTCTGAATCTTTGCGATAAAATCCAGTAATGCCGTCTGCTTTTCCGAACTGTTCGCCTTGCGTGACCGAAGCATTACCCAGAAATTTTACGATGCCTTCCATCTGAAAATAATCAGCTTTTTCGCCCTTTAAATCTACGGGCGCAGCCTTTGGGTCTTTTGAAGTCACGATCACATGCGCATCTTTCAGCAACGACAATTTTTTCTCTTTGACCAATAAAGTCGCGCCCAGGCTTGATCCCGTTAATCGTTCGCGTTTGAAATTGATAGCGACCAGACTCGTCGCAACTTCATCTTTCGTGTTGTATTTTAAAGCTTCGGTAACGACCTCCAACCCTTCTGCATTCGTCGCCAAAACGTGTCCTGCAAAACTAACTAAATTTAGATCAAGCTGCGATTCTCCGGTGTCGGCCTTGATGCGTCCATCTTCCTTTCCTTCTTTGTCGTAGCCAGTCAATTCAAGTTTCTCAAGTTCGTGTTTTCCCGAAGTGTAAGTAGTTTCTTTGGCAGCAATCACTTTGAATTTCAGCTTCCCATTTTCGGAGTGGAGGAATTCATAACCCTCGGTAATGGAGACAACTTCCTCGCCCAAAGTTTTCGCACCCCGTGGGATTGGTGGAGTTTCTACGCGTTTGTTGCGGTATTTGATAAAAGAAGTGACCAGAATAGCAATGACGCCAATCAGCAGGACTAACGAAAGGAACCGACCCAGATAATGCAATTTATCGCGCAACATAGTTCAGCGATTGTAGATGGCTAAGCGGAGAGATTCAAATCGGAAGGGGAAGTAGGTGTTAGATGTTGGATACTAGATGCTGGATGAAGTTCTTCTCTAATATCCAGCATCCAGTATCTAGCATCTCTTCTCAAGCTTTTTTGAATGGATACCCAAACTGCGCCAAAAATCCTTTCGGATAATTCGGCATGTTCACGCCATATTCTTTGGGGAATTCATCGCCCGGTAAATAAAACGTCCCGAACATTCGATCAATCAATGAAAAGAAGACGGCGTAGTTTTTATTGTAGGCGGCGGGGTCTGACGTGTGATGCCAGTGATGAAATTGCGGGGTTGAAATGATGTATTTGAGCCAGCCGAATTTCCAATTCACATTCGCGTGAATGAAGACCGCGTGGAAGGAAATCACTACGATGTAGGCCGCAAACACCGTCGGCGTGATGCCCAGCAAATAGACGGGGATGAACGAAGCGGCGCGGGTTGCAAACATGTCTACAAAATGCGTCCGCGATCCTGCTAACCAATCCATTGCTTGTGTAGAGTGATGAATGGAATGGAACATCCACAATCTTTCTTTTTCGTGAAAGACACGATGCGCCCAATATTGAACTACATCAGTGCAGAAAAGCGCGAGGAAAAATTGCACGATGAAAGGCAGGGCTTGCACTTTGGATTGAAAGCCTTTCAGTCCCAGATCCCCAAATAAAATGGTCGCGGGAGCCTGTGCGACGATGCCGAAGACCTGCACAAATAAATGGCTGATGACGAAGTAGGTGAAATCAGTTTTCCATTCGCCGTGTAACGTGTATTGCTGCACTTTTTGCGGAAACAGGGCTTCAATCGGAATAAAGATCACGGCGAGCAGGACTAAATCGAGGACTAACCAGTCTAATCCAATTGGAAAAGGGGATTCGTGAATTGCGCCGGTTTGTACATTCCAACCGCCAAGCAAAATGGCGGCACTGGAAAACAAAATTCCGGTCAGCGCTAATATTTTTTGCCGGTTTAAGAGAAAGCTAATCAGTCCGAGAATGAACGACGCAATCAGCAATACCATCAGGATGACACGCAGGATTTCGACAGGATATTCCTTGCGCAAATCCGGTGTCGTTAAGTACGACGGAAACAGGAAGCACAAGACCGCGATGAATGATGTGACACCGAAAAAGACAGACAGATAGCCGCTGATCCATCCTTGTCCAAACGATTTAGCGAAATCTTCTTTGACTGGCATTTGGTTCCTTTTCTTTCCTGCCGATCTGGCCTACGGAGTCAGACGAGATGACAAAAAATTTAGACAGGATGTACCAGATTTTTTCCAGATGCTCAAGGGAGAAAAAAGTGACGAGTGCTGATTGGCAGTGCTGAAACTTCTTTACTCAGCACTCAGCACTTTTTCTATTCACATCTAAGCGCAATCATCGGATCAACTTTCGTCGCTCGTCGCGCTGGAATGTAACACGCCAGTAAGGCGACAACGGTCAACAACGACGCCAGTAAAACATAAGTCAGCGGATCGGTAGCCTTCACCTCAAACAACAAAGTTTGCATAAATCTCGTAATCACCAGGGCGGCGCCAATACCAATCGCGGCGCCGATCAACACGAGTTTCATTCCCTGTCCGATGACCAGTTTCAAAACATCATTCGCTTCAGCACCAAGCGCCATGCGGATGCCGATTTCATGCGTTCGTTGCGTTACGGCGTAGGACATCACGCCGTAAATCCCGACGATAGCGAGAATCAAAGCGACTGCCGCGAAAATGCCCAGCAGGGTCAGATTCAACCGCTCCGTAGAAATTGAACGAGACTTGATTTCTTCCATCGTGCGGATGTTGTAAACAGGTTGTTCGGGGTCAATAGCTGTGACCTGTTGTCGGGCCAACGAAACCATCTGCGACGGATCAATCGCACTCTTGACCACCATCGTCATTGTTGTGCGTGCCACTTGCAGGGAGGAAAAATAACCTTGCACACGTTTGGAATCATTGCTGAGGCCTTCCATTTTGACCCGCCCGACAACGCCGATAATTTCTACTACGGGGCTGTCCGGCTTCGTGCCCCGGCGGATCCGCTTAGCGACAGCGTTTTCGTCAGGCCAGTAACGACGGGCAAATTCTTCGTCAATCACCATCACAGTAAGTCCTGCACTAATACGCTGGTCGGGCGTAAGGTTGCTCAGGTCTACGCTGTTGAGAGACGAGCGGTCGTCGTGTTCGGTGAACCATCTGCCAGCGATCAACTTGATGCCCATCGCTTTGAAATAATCAGTCGAGGCCAGCGACATTTCCATTGAAGGAGTCTGGCTGGGAGACGGAATTGGTCGCCCTTCGACCGTAAATGAAGTTTGATTACCGTTGTTCCCTAGCGGTAAACCGGAAGCATAGCCGACAGATTCCACGCCCGGTTGTCGGCGAATATTGCTGACAACCTGCTCAAAGAAATTGATCCGCTGTTCTATCGTTTCATATTTCTTGCTTGGCAGCGAAATACTCATGCTCATCAGGTGATCGTAATTGAAGCCCGGATTGACCTGCTGCAAACGATAAAAGCTGCGAATCATCAAACCTGCGCAAACCAGAAGCATCAGGGTTGTCGCTACTTCAAAAACCACGAGGCCGCTACGCACCCAGTGTTTCTTTTCGGTGTTGCCTCGCCCCGATTCCTTGAGCGTTTCATGCACGCCGATCTCGCTGGATTGCAAGGCAGGAATCAAGCCAAAGAGCAGACCGGTGATGACTGACACTGTTAGAGTGAAAACCAGCACCCGCCAATCCATATTCACTTCTCTGGCGCGGGGAAGATTGTTCGGGCTGAGCGCCAGAATCAGATCAATGCCCCACTGCGAAACCATCAAACCAAGCCCACCGCCAACCAATGCGAGGATCAGGCTTTCCGTCAGTAATTGCCGTATGATGCGCCAACGACCTGCCCCCAGAGCCGCACGAATCGCCATTTCTTTTTGCCGCACAGTCGCCCGCGCCAGCAACAAATTGGCAATGTTGGCGCAGGCGATAAGTAGTACAAAACTCACTGCTGCCAACATAAACCACAAAGCTGGGCCAATCTCGCCCACCTCATCGTCCATTAACGATTTGATAGTGACGCCGTTCCCTTCGTTGGAATCAGGGTATTGTTTGGCTAGATTCGCCGCAATGTTACCTAAATCAGTGCGCGCTTGTTCCAAAGTAATTCCAGGTTTTAGGCGTGCCACACCGTACAAGCCCGGATGATTGCCGCGATTCTTCCATGACTCTTCACTGGAAAGTTGTCCGACAGGAACCCATATTTCAGTCTGCCCGGGGTAGTCGTACCCCGGCGGCATTATGCCAATCACTTCGTAATTTTTGCCATTGAAGCTGAGCTGTGTATTGAGAATTTTCGGATCGCCGGCAAATCGCTTCTGCCACCACGCATGACTTAACACGACCACTGCCGATCCGCCGGGTTTGTCTTCTTCGTTCGTGAACACCCGTCCCAGCAGAGGCTGCGCACGTAATACTGCAAATACTTCCGCTGAAACTTGTCCAGCATTGAGGCGTTCCGCTTCGCCATGACCAGTCAGATTGTAATTGCCACGATTGAACACACCAACATGCTCAAACACTCGATTTTGCTCACGCCAATCAGTGAAGTTCGGATACGAAATTGACATATCCTCAATTTGCGTTCCGCGCTCAGACAAGAAAACCAGCCGATCAGATTCCGCATACGGCAACGGACGTAACAGCACCGCATTGACGACACTGAAAATCGCCGTGTTCGCCCCGATGCCTAACGTCAAGGCAAGGATGGCAATCAATGTAATCAATGGGTTTTTGAATAACATTCGTATGCCGTAGCGCAGGTCTTGAAACAGTGTTTGCATAAAATCTCCAAAGGGAAGAAAAGTGATGAGTAAAGAAGTTTACTTTCCGGCTCAGCGCTCAGCACTTTTTTTACTCATATCTGAGCGCAATCATTGGGTCAACCTTCGTCGCTTTTCTTGCTGGCATGTAACAGGCCAACAAAGCCACCAAAGCAAGCAACGATGGAATGATCGTGAAGGTTAGCGGGTCAGTTGCCTGTACGCCAAACAACATACTTTGCATCACCCTGGTCAGGACAAAGGCCGCCAGCAATCCAATGACGACCCCAGTTACGATCAGTCGCGCACCTTGCCCCAGCACCAGTTTTAAGACATCGGAGGACTGTGCGCCCAGAGCGAGTCGAATGCCGATTTCAGGGATGCGTTGCGCCACAGAGAAGGAAATTACGCCGTAAATTCCGAGTGCTGCGAGTACCAGCGCCAACCCCGCAAAACCTCCGAGCAGTAAGGTCACAAAGCGTCTGGGGGAAACCGACTGCGCGACGATTTGGTCGAGCGTGCGGAAATCGCGCACAGGTAAGTTAGCGTCTACGGATTGCAAAGCCTGCCGCACTTCCAGTGCAAGAGATTCAGGCGGCAAGGTCGTGCGCACGACGAGTTCGACTGAGTTTGAAGTTGCCTGTGCCAAGGGAAAATACATTTCTGGTTCGGCTGCTTTTTCGAGTGAGCTATGGCGCACATCGTTGACTACGCCGATGACACGATACTCACGGTCGCCTGTCATGGTTTGTTGTCCAATGGAATCCTGACCAGGAAATAAACGATGGGCAAGAGCTTCGCTGATAATCATTACCGGTTCACTTTTGAAGGTGTCGAGCTTCGTGAAGTCGCGCCCCGTGCGGACAGTAATGCCCATTGTATTGAGATAGCCAGCGTCAATCAGACGTGGGAAAACTTCGACGCCCTCGCGTTGTTGTTGTCCTTTGACGCGCACGTCCCAGCTCCGATTGCGACCCAGCGGCAAAGTATCAGTCAAACCTACAGACACCACACCAGGCAGCGCGGCGACGCGTTCGGTGAGCGTGGAATAAAGCGCGACAATTTGTGCAGCGTTTTGATATTTTTTCCCTGGCTCAATACGCCAGACCGCCGTTTGTTCAGCACGAAAACCGGGATTCGTATCAAGTATGCGCAGGAAACTGCGAATCATCAACCCTGCGCCAATCAGTAACACGCAAGCCAGCGCGATTTCGGCGACTACCAGCACATCGCGCCACCGCGCACGTTTACTTCCTTCGCTTGATCCACGGGTCGCGTCCTGCAACTCTTCCTGCACATTTTTCCCTGTCGCTTGCAGTGCAGGCATGACGCCAAAGAGCAACCCTGTACCAACCGTTACCGCCAGGGTAAAAAGCATGACGGTGAAATCAACTTTGACCGTTTGCAGTAGTGGCAGGCTGAAGGCGTTGGTTGATGCGATGGCGTCGGTAGCAAATAACGCCAGTGGCAATCCCAGCGCAGCACCTGCGATAGCGAGCAGCACACTTTCGGTTAGCAACTGACGCATCAGGCGTAAGCGTGTCGCGCCCAGGGCGAGCCGCATCGCAATTTCCTTACGCCGTGAAGAGGCGCGCACCAACATCAGGTTCGATAAATTAGCGCAGGCAATCAGCAGGACGCAGCCAACCGCCGCAAATAAAATAAACAATCCGCGTCGAAAGCTGCCATTGATCTGCTGCTGTAATCCGGTCAGATGTGCGCCGAAGCTGCTGCCGCGTTCGGGGTGTGCCTGCTTCAATTGCTGATTAAGCGCATCGAATTCCGCTTGTGCCTGCGGCATTTTGACGCCTGCTTTCAGCCTGCCAATAACTGCCAGCGTATTGCCCATCCTATCGGTCTCTTTACAAATTGGGAAAGGCGAAATCAGGTCTACGTGTGCGCCAGGCGTAAAAGTAGAAGCAAAATCAAAAGTCGGCGGCAACACGCCGGTGACCAGCGTCGGCTGATCGTTGAGCGTAATGGTTTGCCCGACAATTTTCGGATCACCGCCAAAGCGACGCTGCCAGAAGCCATAATTCAGCAACACCGCTTTGCGACCATTCAGGCGCGATTCTTCGTCATCGAAATTGCGTCCCAGCATCGGCTGTACGCCCAACAGTGAAAGAAAATTCTGTGTGACACCGTAACCAATCAATCGCTCCGGCTCGCCGCTGCTCGTCAGGGTGAAGCTGCCATAATCAGAAAACGCGAAATACGCAGCGATGTCTTCAAACGACTGATTGTGAGTACACCAGTCCTGATAATTGCTGACGCGCGTCGTCTGTCCCGAAAGTCCCCCCTGATTGGTATTTGCAAGCCAGACAAGCTGCCCTGCGTCCTTGAACGGCAGCGAGCGAAACACGAGCGCATTCACCACGCTAAAAATTGCCGTCGTCGCACCGATACCCAACGCCAATGTAGCAATGGCAATGAGCGTGAAGCCAGGTTTCCTGAATAACATTCGCAGGCCGTAGCGCAGGTCTTGAAATAAGGTTTGCATAAAATCTCCAAGGGGAAGAAAAGTGATGAGTGATGAGTTGAAAGCGCTGAGCAGAAAAATACACTTTTTTACTCAGCACTTCTCTATTCACATCTCAGCGCAATCATCGGATCAACCTTCGTCGCCCGCCACGCCGGAATCCAGCAGGCCAACAGCGCGACGAACATCAGCAGCAAAGCAATCCCGACATACGCCAGCGGATCGGTCGCGCTTACGCCGAACAATAGGGTTTTCATCAAACTCGTCAGCGCCAGCGCAGCGAGCAAGCCGAGTGCGACACCCAGCCCCACCAGCTTCATTCCTTGCCCCAGTACCAGCCGCAAGACATCTGTGGCTTCAGCGCCGAGTGCCATGCGAATGCCAATTTCACTCGTTCGCAGCGTGACCGCATAACTCAACACACCATAAATACCAGCGGCTGCCAACAACAACGTGACAACGGCGAAAACACCGAGCAGAAGCATAGAAAATTGTTGTTGCTCAATAGAAGTCGAGACCAGTTGCTCTAGCGTTTTAAGGATGGAAAGCGGCTGTTCCTTGTCCAGGCTGATGACTGCATTACGAATGGTGGCGCTCAACGCCAGCGGGTCGCCAGTAGTGCGCGCCACCAGCGTCATCTTAGCCAATGTCTGTTGCATGTAAGGTTCGTAAGTTTGCAAAGTCGTATCTTGCGCCAGCCCGTAATGTTTCACGTCACCGACAATGCCAACGATCTCGTACCAGTCAGGTTTATCACCCCCATTGAAATTGATCCGTTTGCCCAGCGGGTCTTCATTCGGAAAAATCTTTTGCGCCATCGTCTCGTTAATCAGCGCAACGTGTGGCGCGTCTTTGGTGTCGCGTTCGGTAAGCAAGCGACCCCGCCGCAACGGAATGCCCATCGCTTTGAAATAGTCGGCACTGACTGAGTAGTAGTTCGTGCTTTGGCTCGCCCCCGGTAACAACGGAGGGCGTCCATCAGTATTGAAACTCAGCACAGAATCATCATCGCTAAGCGGCACGACAGAGGTCACGCCGACTGTTTGCACGCCCGGCAAAGTTCTGACTTTTTCTAGCAGTTGTTGGAAAAAGGCGGCTTGCTGATGTTTTTCGGGATATTTCTGCTTGGGCAACGACACTGTCGCCGCCAGCGCATTGTCAGGATTAAAACCGGGATCAACTTGTTGCAAACGCCAGAAACTTTTGATCATTAGCCCTGCGCCCACTAACAACACCAGCGCAGAAGCGACTTCCAGCACCACCAGCCCATGACGCACAAATTGCCGCCCGCCTTCGGTAGAACCGCGTCCGGCATCTTTCAGCGTCTCGTTCAAGTTTGGCTTGGTGGCCTGCCAAGCGGGAATTAACCCAAAAATCAAGCCAGTTACCAGGGTAACGACAACCGTGAAAACCAGCACGCGAGCATCCAGTGAAACATCGCTCAAACGCGGCAAGTTAGGCGGCGCAAGCGTCAACAGCAAACTCGTGCCCCATTCCGCCAAAAGCAAACCCGCCGTCCCGCCGAGCAGCGACAACAGCAGGCTTTCAGTCAGCAACTGACGAATGACACGACCGCGCCCCGCGCCCATTGCCGTGCGAATGGCCAGTTCTTTTTGCCGCCCCGCCGTGCGCGCCAGCAAAAGATTCGCGACGTTTGCGCAAGCGATCAACAATACAAACGCCACTGCCGCGAGCAAAACGAGTAAAGCTGGCTTGATCCGCCTGACGGTGTAATCCAGCAGCGGCATGAGTATCACATTCCAGCCAGTGCTGACCTCTGGATATTGCGCCGCCAGCCGCCCCGCGATCGTAACCATCTCAGCGCGAGCTTGCTCAAACGTGACACCGGGTTTGAGCTGGCCAAAGACTCTGCCCAGGTTGTGCCCGCCACGGTTTTGCGCTTGTTGCGGCGTAAAAGCTATCGGCGTCCATAGCTCAATTTCGCGATCCAGAAAATAAAATGAGGCAGGCATGACGCCGACGACAGTATAGCTCTGACCGTCGAGCGAGATGGTTTGATTGATAATTTTCGGATCACCGCCAAAGCGCCGTTGCCACAAACCATGACTCAGCAACGCGACGTTGTTTTGCCCCGGCTGACTTTCTTCAGGCAGGAAGGTTCTACCAAGCTGTGGCTGAATGCCAAGCATTGTTACAAAACCATCGGTAACACTTAAGTTGCGCAACTGCTCTGGGTCACCTTTCCCAGTCAGATTCAAAGTGCCGCGGCGAGTCGCCACCAGCCGCTCAAAAACCGTATTCTGTTTTTGCCAATCCAGGAAATTAGCCGGCGCAACAGCGAATTCTGGGAATTGTGGCACCTTGGTTTCTCTTATCAGCACCAGCCGCTCTGATTCTTTGAATGGCAGCGGACGCAACAGCACCGCATTAACGACACTGAAAATTGCCGAGTTCGCGCCAATCCCCAGTGCCAGCGTGACAACTACGATTAACGTGAAGCCCGGCTTCTTCAGCAACATTCGTACGCCATAGCGCAAGTCTTGTAAAAGCATTTGCATAGACATTTTCCTCACTTGCAAAAAATACAATTCAAAAAGTGCGTATCAATCACTGTGCCACTGGCTGATTCGCAGTTATTTGTCGAAATTGATGCAGTTAGCGAAATGCTGACGAGGGAGTTGTAAAAGAGAAGTGTCCGATTCTGAGAATATAAATTCCCGCAGGCGGACACTAGGTACGATAGGTGTCTCGCCTGTCGAAAAATCAGGCGACAGGCGAGACGCCTATCGTACCCATTGGTAATTGCAGGCGAGCGATGCAGCCGCTTTCAGAAGTTTTATTTTCGAGGGTCAAATTTCCGCCGTGTGCTTCGGCGATTTGTCGGCTGAGCGCCAGCCCGATGCCGGAGCCTTTGGGCTTCGTCGTAAAAAATGGGACGAAGAGATTCGCTGTTCCTGACAAGCCCAAACCATTGTCTTCAACCGTAATTTCCAGCATTGATTTTTTTGCCCAACTGACTTTGACCTGATCGTGTCCGATTTCAGTGACGGCATCTACTGCATTGCGAATCAGGTTGATAAGCAATTGTTCCAATTGATCGCCGTCTGCTTGAATTGAAATTTCAGGGCCAGGAATTAACTGCACAGGAATTCTGATTTCGAGCGCGACGACACGATAGAGAAGTGCGCTGACGCTGATGGATTGCAGCTTTGGTTGCGGCAGTCGTGCGAGTTGCGCGTACGAACTCATGAAGCGATTCAGCGATTCAGCACGGTTGCTGATCACATTCAATCCGCCTTCGACATCGCTCTCCCAATCGGAGGGGCGCGGAGATTTAGCGAACAGGGAAGCCAGACTTCCCGCAATGGATTTAATCGGAGTCAGAGAATTATTTAATTCATGTCCAAGGACTCGAACGATGCGTTGCCACGCGATCTTTTCTTCTTCACGCAACGCCTGACTCACATCCGAAATGACCAGCAAATGATGCACAATTCCGCCCTGTCGAAATTGCCTGTGTTTGATGCTGTAACGACCTGCACCGCCAGGGAAATGAGACGTGTGAATCTGCGGAGCATCACCGTTTAAATATTTAAGCAGCCCAAGTTCACTTGCATTTTTTCCAGTCAATCGTTCGATGGGCTGCGCCAACAACAATTCTCCGGCACGGTTAGCGAGGCGTAATTTATTTTCGTTATCGAACGCAAAAGCTGCTACGTCAATTTCTGCAATGACAGTTCTTAATAAGGCGGCGGCTTCAAGTGCGCCAAGTTTTTGTGAGCGTAACGTTTGATTAAGGGAATTGACTTCGATGAAGAGTTCACCAAGCGCATCGTCACTGATTGCTCCACGCGCACGGATTGAATAATCTTCCTGATGCAGCGCCGATAATAAATTCAAAATCGTTTGCAAAGGGCGGATAAAATGTTCGCGCAAACTGAGCGCGCCACCGATCCAGAATCCAAAAATAATCACGATCAACGTCCATTGCACCTTCAGGGAATAATCGCCGTACCACAGCAAAAATAAAACAGCCAGCACCGCAGGAAGTCCTGATAATAAGGCTAACAGGAGGATTTTGGTGTCGTGCTTCAACGTGGATTTTTTGGTTTTAGGTTTCAAATATTGATTCGTTACAGCCCATATTTTTCCAGCCGACGATACAGTGCGCTGCGGCTTAATCCTAACGCATCGGCAGCGCGGCTGACATTGCCGTCACATCGTACCAGCGCTTTTTTGATGAGCAAGGCTTCCACATCTTCGAGGCTTAATTCTTCAATACTGGACGATGATTCTGAAACTTTTGTCAGTCCCAAATCTGCCAGACTAATCGTACTTCCAGCCGACATCAAAACTGCGCGTTCAATGGTATGTTCCAGTTCGCGCACGTTGCCAGGCCAATCATAATTCAGCATCGCTTTGAGCGCTGCTTCATCAATCGCGGTCAAATCTTTGCGGTAGCGTTTGGCTTGAAGGTTGAGGAAGTGATACGCCAGCGGCGCAATATCTTCGCGGTGTTCACGGAGCGGCGGCAGGTGAATTTCAATTGTATTCAGACGAAACAAAAGATCGCGGCGAAAATGTCCGGCTTCGACCTCTTTGTTCAGCTCCGCGTTGGTAGCAGAAATAATTCGGGCGTTCACTTTTCTTGTTTTGGATGACCCGACGCGCTCGAATTCTCCGGTTTCAAGGACGCGCAACATTTTGGGTTGTTGCGTGATCGGAACGTTCGCAATTTCATCCAAAAATAATGTGCCGTCATCGGCTAATTCAAATCTGCCTACGCGGTCAGCCTTCGCATCGGTGAACGCGCCTTTGACGTGTCCGAACAGTTCGCTTTCAAAAACGCCTTCTGATAAACCGCCAACGTTGACAGTCACGAGAGGCTTTATCGCACGATTGGAAGAAGCATGCAGCAATCGTGCGATGACACCTTTTCCCGTGCCGTTTTCTCCGGTAATTAAAATGTTGGCATCAGAAGGAGCAACACGCGAAATCATTTCCAGCACACGTTGCATCGGCTGAGATTCGGCAATCAGGGAAGGGCGATTTTCGCCGCGTAATAATTCATTTTCAGCCGCGAGTTTTTCACCTTGTCTTAGTGCGCGGCTCAGTTCAATTTGTGTTCGCAAGACAGAAATCAGCCGTTCATTTTCCCAGGGCTTTTGAATGAAATCCCGTGCGCCGCGCCGCATCGCTTCGACGGCGACATCTACGCTGCCCCACGCCGTCATCACGACAACTGGCAAAGTCGCATCAAGTTCACTCAATCGCGCTAATAAATCCAAACCTTCTTTGCCCGAAGTTGTATCGCGCGCGTAGTTCAAATCTATCAACGCAATATCGAATTCCTGCGAACTTATCAGCGCCAGACTTTCCGCCGGAGAAGTTGCCGCGACGATTTGCCATCCTTCACCTTTGAGCAATAAACGCAAGGCTCCCAACACGTCTGGCTGATCATCTGCAATGAGAATTTTAGGAGTCATAAGTTAGTTTCGAGTTTCGGGTTTGGCGTTTCGAGGAAAATCAAATTACTTGGTTCCTGAGAACTCGAAACCAGAGACTCGAAACTGTTTTATACAATCCATCCATCCTTGAGATTAATGACGCGATTTCCGTATGTCGCGTTCGTGTCTGAATGCGTCACTTGAATAATGGTCGTGCCTTGTTCATTCAATTTTTTAAAGACTTCCATAATCTCTTTGCCTTGCGCGGATTGCAAATTTCCGGTGGGTTCATCCGCCAAAATCATGCGTGGATTCGCAATGACAGCGCGAGCTACGCCAACCAATTGTTGCTGTCCGCCGGAAAGTTGCGTGGGGTATAAATCTTTTTTCCCAACGATGCCGAAGCGATCCAGTGTATCTGCTACGAGGGCTTCTGTTTCAGATTTTTTGTAGTTGCGATAGGAAAGCGGCATCGCTAAGTTTTCGGCTACGGTTAAGCTATCCAGTAGGTGATAGCTCTGAAAAACAAAGCCAATTTCCTTGTTGCGGAGTTCGGCGCGGTCTTTGGGTTTGAGCTGATGAACAGGCTTTTCACTGAGGAAATACTCGCCCTGCCATTGATTGTCATGCATTCCCAGAATGTGCAGCAACGTAGATTTTCCCGCTCCCGAAGGCCCCATAATTGAAACAAATTCACCTTCTTTGATTTCAAGACTGATGCGCCGCAACACCCATGTTTTCGTGGCTCCGCTTTCGTAAACACGCTCAATGTTATTTAGATGAATCATAAAATATTGGTTTCGAGTCTCGAGTTTCGAGTTTCGCGGAAAATAGGTAATTTGGTTTTCCGCGAAACTCAAAACCCGAAACCGTTTTCTCGAAACTTAATTCTCCTCAATAATCGTTCCATCGAACAAATTGATGGCGCGGTCGGCATAGCGAATAAAGCGTTGGTCGTGTGTGACCATGCAAATTGTCGCGCCGCCCTGATGCAATTCGCGCAGCAGCCCCATGACTGCATCGCCGTTCTTGGAATCCAGATTTCCGGTGGGTTCATCTGCCATCAAAATCAAGGGCTGTCCCACAATGGCGCGGGCGACGGCGACACGTTGCTGTTGTCCACCGGATAATTGAGAAGGAAGATGTTTGCCGCGTGGAGCCATTCCAACGCGCTCCAGGGCTTCATTGACGCGCTGCTTTCGGTCGCTGGCAGACATCCCGCGATAGGTCAGCGGCAGCTCAACATTTTCATACACCGACAAATCGCCAATCAAATTGAAGCTTTGAAAAATGAAGCCGATTTCACGATTACGAATGCGCGCACGCTCTGCCAGGCTTAAGTTTTCGACGGCTTTATCGTTGAGCCAGTAATTTCCGCCCGACGGAGAATCAAGCAATCCCAGAATCGAAAGCAAGGTAGATTTTCCGCATCCCGAAGGTCCTGCGATGGAAACGAATTCTCCGTTTTTTATTTCCAGATGAATATTCGCCAGCGCGTGTGTTTCTACTTCATCGGTATAAAAAACTTTAGTGACACCTTCGAGCTTGAGCAAAGAATTTTTATTTGTTGCTTCCATTATGTTTGTCCTTTTAGGAGGTACGATAGGCGTCTCGCCTGTCGAAAAAAGCGACTGATCGCTTCGCTTCAGTCCAGACAGGCGGGACGCCTATCGTACTTTTAATTTAATCGAATCCGGTTCACATTATCGTATTGCGTAGTATCGGATAAAATTACTTTATCGCCGACTTGCAGACCTTCGAGAATTTCTATCGTACTCACCGAACTGCGTCCCAGCTTAACCGGAACACGCATCGCTTCTTTGCCGTCAGGACTCAATTTAAAAAGCGTAATCTGACTTTTTTCCTGACCAAAAGCGGGGCGTTGCATATACAAAACATCTTTCAGTCTTTCTAATTCTATCGTTCCATCCACACTTAAATCGGGGCGAACGCCTTTGGGCATTTCTCCGATTAATTGCACTTCGACCATCACGGTTCCTTGTAAAACGGCGGGATCAATGCGGATCACGCGACCTTCAATAATGCCGTTGCGCGTATCAATTTCGGCGGATTGTCCAATCGTAATATCTTTCGCTTGCGTTTCTGCCACACGAACTTCCGCTTTTAATTTGGCAGGATCAATGACGCGAGCGAGGTTGGCCCCCATGGTCACTTGCTGCCCTTCCTGCACGGGAACTTCCTGGACGACGCCGTTGACGCCGGCACGTACTTTCAGCGCTTCAAATTGTTTTCTTCGCAAATCAGAAAGCGCTCGTAGTTGTTGTACTTTTGCTTCATAAACAGCGGTTTGGGCTTTGATCGCATCACCCGAAATGCTCATTCGTTTTTGTTCAATAGCATCGCGGTTGGCTAATTCTTCAGCTTTCCCACGCGACAATTTCGCGTTTAAATCTGCGGTTAACCCTTCTTTCGCCAGTAGATCATCGCGCTCCGATTGCAGTTTAGCCTGACGATAATCTGAGCGAATATTCGCGGCTTGTGCTTCCTGACTAAGGCGTCCACTTTCAAGCTGAACTTTCTGATTTGCCAGCTCCGCCTCAGCGGCACGCATCTGCGTCAACGCATCCAGCGCATCGCGTTCGAGTTCTGGGTTACTCATCTCAATAATAATCGTGTCAGCTCTGACGATAGCGCCGGGTTTAACCAATCTTTTTTCGATGCGTCCATTGGTAGTCGCAGGAATCCAGCGAATGTCTTCTGGGACGAGCGTGCCGATGCCGCGCACCTGTCGCAGCATTTCTCCACGCTTGACTTCACCCGGCCAGATCGTGCCGCGTTCAAGGCTGGGAGCAGCGGGCTTGAGCTTCGATAATCCGTAGGTTGCGCCAGCAATAAGTGCCAAGCCAAGCACGGCATAACCGATTCGCCGGAAACGTTTATTGCGAGCGACTGATTTGCTTCGAGGTATATCCATAACGGTCTCGAAAAAGATAAAGTCAATTTGCGTGCCGCAAGCCAAAAACTAAAAAAACAAAGGGAAAATTACAAATTATAAGGAGTACGAAATTTTCAGATGTTCATTGATGGGAAGCGCATTTCCCAAAAACGAACACTTTAATTTTGACAAGAAAACCGGATTAATTCAAAAAATGTATAGTTTATTAAGGAAAACACTCATTTCTTTTCTGGCATAGAGCTTGATAAGGCAATAATACGAAATATTTAATTTCAACGATGCGCAGTTGGTGAAATTAATCAAAGAAAATGCGCAACTGAGCGAGGCTGATTTGCAGGGAAAAATTATGCAAACAATCAATGAATTCAGCACCGGAAAATTTAATTACGATGCGACGCTAATTGTTATGGCAGTAGAGTAAAACTTATGAATACATTAACGCAGGACATCCGTTTCGCTTTTCGGATGCTGATGAAAAAACCAGCCTTCGCCGGGATTGCTATTGCTACGCTGGCATTAGGCATCGGAGCGAATACAGCAATTTTCAGTGTCATCAATGCCGCGCTTTTTCGACCTTTGCCGTATCCCAATGAAGAACGTTTGGTCGTGCTGCAAGAGTTCAAAATAGAAGATTCAAAAGATGTTGTGAGCGGAGGCGTTTCCTACCTGAATTTTCTTGACTGGCAATCGCACAATCAATCGTTTGAGAGCATGGTAATTGTGGGAATGCACGAAGAAACGTTGACGGGAGAAGGCGAACCTGCTCGCGTTGGTGTCGCCTATACGTCGTCAGATATTTGCCAAGTGCTGGGAATTAATCCGCTGGTGGGGCGTTCGTTCAAGCCCGAAGAAGACCTTGCCGGAAACAGCGAAGGCTTGAATGCCGTGATGCTAAGTTACGATTGTTGGCAGAAAAGATTTGAAGGAGACCGGAAAATCATTGGTCGCAAAGTGAAAATTGATAATGAGCAATTTAACGTGATTGGCGTGATGCCAGCCAGACTTTTCCCGCTTCAAAAAGAGCCAGTGGAATTCTGGCAAACCGTAGCCACTGGCGGCGATGCCAAAAAAGTCGGCACGATGAATGGCAGTCGTGGCTATCGCGCTTATGCCGCAACCCTGGCGCGGCTCAAACCAAATGTTTCGCAGGCGCAGGCGCAAGCGGAAATGGATAGCATCGCGCGCGGCTTAATAGAAAAATATCCCGCGAATAATACCGGGCGTAGCATTCAACTGACGCAGCTCCGCGAATTGCTGATTGGAAAAGCGCGCCCGTTTTTATATTTTTTATTGGGAATTGTCGGAGCCGTTTTATTGATCGCCTGCGCTAATGTAGCGAACTTATTGCTGGCGCGTGCCACGGTTCGTCATCGTGAAATTGCTATTCGTTCTGTCCTCGGAGCCAGCCGCTGGCAGATTATTCGGCAGCTCATCACGGAAAGCCTGATGCTTGGTTTTGTCGGCGGTGTTTTGGGATTAATTCTTTCTTTATGGGGCATTGATTTGTTGCTGGCATTTTTGCCGGAAAACCTACCGCGAATTTCCGGGCTGACTCCTGATTGGCGCGTTTTATTATTTGCGATGGCAACTTCAATGTTGACGGGGATTTTGTGCGGATTGGCTCCGGCATTGATGGCTTCGCGTTCCGATTTATCCGAAGCGATGAAAGATGGCGGGCGCAGCTCCACCGCCGGACGCGGCAATTTACGTCACGCCTTAATTGTCGGAGAAATTGCCGTCGCCCTGGTTTTATTAGTTGGCGCGGGCTTACTCGTGAAAAGCTTCTGGAAGTTGCAACAGGAAGAAGTCGGCTTTGATTTTCGCAATGTGCTGACCGCAAAAGTTGTTCTGCCAGGTGAACGCTATCGTGGCGAAGGCAAATCCTATAATTTTTATCTGGCGCTGATTGAGCGGTTGAAAACTTTGCCGGGAGTCAAGCATGTCAGTATCGCACAATCGGTCCCACTGACTTCTACCGACAACGGAACAAATATTGAAATTGTGGGTAGCCCTGTAGCTAAAGGTCAGGAACGCGAAGCACGTTTGCGATTTATCGGACTTGATTATTTTGAAACGATTGGCATCCCAAAACGTGATGGGCGCGATTTTACTGCCTTCGATAAAGGCGGTGCGCTGCCTGTTGTTATTGTCAACGAAGCCTTTGCCAAACAATATTTCAACGGTGAAAATCCGCTGGGCAGAAAGTTAAAGCT
>JAYVRW010000125.1:0-6212 GCA_043775925.1 Blastocatellia bacterium | reverse complement strand
AAGCCTTCGCCGCCATCTTTCTTTCCCGCACAATGCGCGAAATTCTTCGTTTGGTTTTAATTTCCATAACAACAAAAGAAATAGATTCACTAAAAACTGAACGCTCTATGTTACCGCAGACTCGGTAAAAGATAAAATCCCTACCACTTCTCCATGCTTCTTTTAAACATCTCAAACTTGCTCTTTTCTATGCAGAGAGGCTATAATTTAAGACTTGAAAAGGAGTTCGTGCTGATAGTTGTCTGGGTCCCCAAACAGCAGTGGTCAAAACTGAATGAAAAGAAAAGTAATGGCTGATTTTAATTTGCGTGTGAAGCACCAGGTCATCAGCCGCGTTTCCAATCAATCGCAATCTTCCACTTCGCAATACCCGGTTGAGTTGCTAGGTCGTCGTAAGTTAATTAACTTTTTACGAGCGGCATTATTTGAAACGACTCGCGTGCAAGTCACGAATCTCCCTATCAAAATTGCGAAGCTGCCCACCGCCTTCAATCACTTCAAAGTCATCCAGCTTTCAGATATTCATCACAGCTCTTTCGTCAGCGAAGCCGAAATTACTTCAGTCTGCGAACATGTTAATACGTTAGCACCAGATTTGATTGTTTTGACCGGAGATTATATTTCGCATTCGGTAGATTACATCCCTGGCTGCGCTCGTGCGCTCGGACATTTACGTGCGAAGCACGGCGTGTATGCCGTGCTTGGCAATCACGATCATTGGACGGACGGCAAACTGATGAAGCAGGCGCTTGAAGCGCAGAACATTCGCGTGCTGTGCAATGAAAATATTCGTCTGGAAAAAGATGGCGCGACAATTTGCGTCGCTGGTGTAGATGATTTGATGATGAAGCTGGACGATATGAAAGCCGCCTTAGCCGGAACTTCACGTCTGGAAACGCGTATTCTGCTCGCGCACAATCCCGCCTTAATCCGCGAAGCCGCCCGCGCCGGAGTTGACTTAATGCTCAGCGGTCATACGCACGGCGGACAGATTAACTGGAAGCTCCTTGCGCCGAAAAAAGATACCGCCTTGTCGAGATGGTTGCATCGTCCAAGCCGTAAATTTATGCGTGGACATGCCGTATTGGGGAATACGCAACTTTATGTCAATCGAGGTTTGGGAACAGTCGTTGTACCACTTCGCTATGGATGTATGCCGGAAGTTTCGGTGCTTGAACTACAGCAATAATATAGAAAGAGCGTGCTAAATTTCTTCCTGAAATTTTCGTTTTCTAAACGCCCGCAACTCACTTGCCATAAATAAACATCTTGGCCCAATCATTCGATTTGGCTTCAAATCTCCATTTTGGCAATAGCTTAAAATCGTTAATTGGCTGACGCCCAGGAATCGTGCGGCTTCGGGTTCGCTGAGTTCGGTTTCTTCGCTGAGTTCGGCGAAACTGCCGGAGCATTCGTGAATCGCTGAGCCGAGCGGCGTTGTCCAGAAAATGGCTGGAATTGTATTTTCGTGGCTGGGGGCTTTGCCGTACAGCAGGCGCAGTAATTGCAGACATTGCCCGTAAATATTGGGGACTTCACGCAATCCGGCGGCGTGTTCGATGACTGTTCGCATCTGCTCAGCCAGCGGAGAGCTGGTCGCCTGTTCAATGGTTGGTGCTTTGATTTCTGATCCCGGTAAAATTAAATTTGTGATCAGCCAACGCGCTTCATGAAAGGCTCGGCTGATCTGAGCGCGAATGTCGTCTTCGATTTCGCGGGCTGAAAATTCAAATGATTTTTTGGGCGGTAGTGACTCACTCATATCTTGTGCGCCACTCTAGCGCAAAAGCTCTTTTCCGTCAGCCTCTGTCGCAAAAATATTTCGGGAAACTCGCTTGCACACGAAGCACTCCTCTTGTACACTTATAAAACCTGTTAGTGTAGAAAATACACTAACTTAATGAAGGAGAAGATTATGAGTCTTGCCACAGTACCAGCGATTGAAAATTATGACGCCAAGGGCGAATTACCGCTGGATGATTATATTCATTTGAGCGAAGCCGAGTTGCGGACACGAATTCAGCAGGCACGGCAAAAATTAGGTGATCGCCTCGTGATTCTTGGACATCATTATCAACGTGATGATGTGATTGAGCACGCTGATTTTACAGGTGATTCTTTTAATCTGGCGCTTCAGGCGCAAACGCGCCCGACAGCCGATTTTATTGTTTTTGCAGGCGTTCATTTTATGGCGGAATCGGCTGACATTCTCAGCCAGCCGCATCAAAAAGTGATTTTGCCTGACCTAGGCGCTGGATGTTCGATGGCGGACATGGCAAGTATTGAGCAGGTCGAAACCGCGTGGGAGCAATTAGAAGAACTTGGAATTTCTGGCGTGATGCCAATTACTTACATGAATTCTGCGGCGAACCTGAAAGCTTTTTGCGGTAAAAATGGCGGCGCAGTTTGTACGTCATCGAATGCGGTGAAGCTCTTTGATTGGGCACTCGCAAACTCTGAAAAGTTGATTTTTTTTCCTGATGAACATTTAGGTCGCAACACCGGAATTAAGCACGGGATTCCGCTTGATAAAATGGTCGTGTGGGATCCGCGCTTGGATTTGGGTGGCAATACGGCTGAAGAATTAATCGCTGCGAAAGTAATTTTGTGGAAAGGTTTCTGCTCGGTACACGGCAGATTTTTGCCGCGTCACGTGGATGAGCGTCGGGCGGAATATCCGGGGATAAAAGTTTTGGTACATCCCGAATGTCGTTATGAGGTTGTCAACAAAGCCGACTTGAATGGCTCAACTGAATTTATTCTTCGGACGTTAGATGAAGCTCCGGCAGGCAGCCAGTGGGCGATTGGAACTGAGGTGAATCTGGTCAATCGTTTGGCGCATAAATATCAGGATAAATTCGTGACTTTGTTGTCGCCGGATTTATGTATGTGCGCGACGATGTTCCGTATTGCTCCTGAAAATCTTTTGTGGTCACTGGAAAACCTGATCGCCGGGAATGTCGTCAACCAGATTTCAGTGGACGATGAGACGGCGCATTGGGCGAAAGTCGCGCTGGATCGAATGCTGGAAAATCGTGGAAACGGTTAGGCTCAATATATTTGAAGCCGAATTAGAAAAGTCACAACTTCGTGTGACAACCTTGAATTATCGCTTTGCATCAAATATCTTGCCAACGAACAATATTGGCATTTTGTATCCACCATATATCCCTGCAAAAAACAGGCAAAGTATTTGTAAAAATTGCTTTCCTGCTGAGTAGTGTGCAAGGTTGGATATTTTAATCCCCCTAACCGAAGGAGATCGAATCATGAAGAAGTTTTTATTTAGTGTTTTAGTAGTTGCGGTATTTGCGCTGAGCGCGATGGCACAGGGCGCAGGCACAGCTCCGGCAAAGAAAGCTGAGAAGCCTGCTAAGGTGGTTAAAGCTGCACCAGCAGCCAAGAGCGATGCAGACATTGCCAAATGCATCAACGATAAATTTGCCGCTTCAAGCGCCATCAAAAATGGTAAGGCTTCTGTCAGTGGTGGCGTTGCTACCTTGACAGGTGATGTTACCAGTGGTGGAGCCAAAGGTGGTCAAACTCGTGCCGCCAAAGCCTGTGGTGCAACTTCAGTGACCAACAACATCACTGTTGCTAAGAAGGAAAAGGCCCCCAAGCCAGCTCCCGCAGCCAAGCCAGTAGCTAAACCGAAGCCATAGTTTTTAGAGCTTCGAAGAACAAAAAAGGAAGAATTGCAGTTTATGATTGCAATTCTTCCTTTTGCTTTTTTACGCTAAATTTTCTTAACTGATAGTAACACTGGTCATTTTATCGCCGACACGAATTTGTTTGACGACATCCAACCCTTCGGTTACTCGCCCGAAAACAGCGTATTGCATATCTAAAAATCCGGCTGGCCCCAGCGTGATATAAAACTGGCAACTGGCGCTATCGGGATGCGATGAGCGCGCCATCGCTACTACTCCTGCTTCACTATGTTTGAGATTTAGAGAAACCTCCAATTTTATGCGTTGATCCGATCCGCCCGTGCCATTGCCTTGTGGGCATCCGCCTTGAATGACAAAGCCGGGTTCGACGCGATGGAAGTTAAGTCCATCATAAAATTTGCTTTCAGCCAAGCCGATAAAATTCGTAGTCGTAATCGGCGCGAGGTCTTCCGCTAGTTCAAATTTGATTGTTCCTTTGTCTGTTTCAATAGTTGCTATTCGGTTTGCCATCTAAGTTGTTCCTTTACAGTTAATGGTTGCTGGTAATGAGGTCTTTAGCTTTTGGGCTTTGGTTTTTGG
Source organism: Blastocatellia bacterium (assembly GCA_043775925.1). GTDB lineage: Bacteria > Acidobacteriota > Blastocatellia > RBC074 > RBC074 > JAFDVL01. Next base: position 1,962 of record JAYVRW010000125.1, on the reverse strand, counting down.
CGAGGCAATGAAAAGATTCTCCGTGACCGACAGAACAATTCTCGTACCTGACACTGAAGACAAAACACTTGCCAGGAAATGCCAAGACCAAAAGCCAAAGTTCAAAGACCTCTACGAATTAAGAATATATTTTTCAATTGCTACCGCGACACCATCTTCGGTGTTGGAAGCCGTCAACGCAAATCCCAGTTGCTTAATATCATCTTCCGCATTGCCCATCACGACGCCCACGCCGGCGTAGCGCAGCATTGGCAAATCATTGTGATTATCGCCAACCGCCATCACTTCAGATTGCGCGATGCCGTGTGACGCGGCAATAAATTCAATCGCCTTACCTTTTGAAGCGTTTGGGCTGATGACATCCACAATCGTCAAATCAAACTTGCTGTAGCGAGTCTGAAAAATTTGTGCTCGTTCGCCGATCTGTGCTTCAAGGGCTTCGCAGAAAATATCCATCTGATCGCACGTCCCGGAAAACATAATCTGAATTGGATCGTGGGACAAGTAGCCGAGTAAATCATCAACTTCGACGACCGAATCCCAGTATTTGTGCAGGTAGCTTTTAAGCGCACGGTTGTCGGGCGAAAATCCTTCAATCACCATTTTGCCAAGCCCGTCAGGATCGTCACAGCAAATAATATCTGCTTTGAAATCGCGTCCGAGCTGAATAACTTCGCGGGCCGTGTCACAAGCGAAATGATGATACTGAATCGTTTCAAGCGTCGTAATATTTTTGGTTAAAGCTCCGTTGTGAGAAATCAGCGGAATGGAGAGATTGAGCTGTTGCACGACGGGTCGCGCCGAGCTGAAACGGCGTCCCGTTGCGAGTGCAATCAATACGCCTTGTTCCTGCGCTTTGTCGAGCGCAGCCTGTACACGCGGCGTGATTTCACTCTTGGGATTCAAGAGTGTCCCATCAATATCCAGGGCTAGTAATTTTATGGACATAAGAGAAGTGCTGAGCAGAAAGTGCTGAGTGCTGAGTGAAAAACTCAGTACTCAGCACTTTCTCGCTCAGCACTATGAACTATAATCTGATGATTTTCTCAGCAAATTCTGTATTTTTGAAATCCTTCGTGGTATTGCGTGAATCAACAATCAACTTGGCGCGTTCGATGACCCAGCGATAATCTATGCTGCGATGATCGGTGACGATGACTACGCAATCGGCTTCAGTCACAACTTCTTCAGTTAAAGGAACCGTGGTCATTCTGTGACCGGTTTCAAAAATTACTTCATTGACGTGCGGATCGTGGAAACTGATTTCAGCGCCGAGCTTTTCCAGTTTTTCAATAATTGGCAACGCCGGACTTTCGCGCATATCATCAATATCGCGCTTATAAGCAACACCCAGAATTAGAATTTTGGCTCCGTTAACGGATTTGCGATGTCGGTTGAGTCCGGTGGAAACCAGCGCAACAATATGCTGCGGCATCGTAGAATTAACTTCTTCAGCCAGTGAAATAAAGCGCGCTTCAAACCCGTGCATGCGGGCTTTCCAGGATAGGTAATGCGGATCAAGCGGAATGCAATGTCCGCCAATGCCAGGACCGGGATAAAAGGCCATAAAACCGAAAGGTTTGGTCGCAGCGGCTTCGATGACTTCCCAGGAATCAATGCCCAACGTGTAGCACAATTGCGAAAGTTCGTTGACCATGCCGATGTTGACGGCGCGGAACGTGTTCTCGAACACCTTGACCATCTCGGCCGCGTTGGCGCTGGAGACCGGAATGACACGATCGATGGTCTGCGAATAGAACGCGAAGGCGACCGTCTGCGAATTCGGACCGACGCCGCCGACGACTTTCGACGTGTTCTTGGTGGTGAAGCGAGCGTTGCCGGGATCGACCCGTTCGGGAGAATGGGCGACGAAGAAATCGATCTCGCCCTTCAGGCCGGTCGATTCGAGGATCGGCAGCATGATCTCCTCGGTGGTGCCGGGGTAGGTCGTGGACTCGAGAA
>JAYVRW010000124.1:0-23860 GCA_043775925.1 Blastocatellia bacterium | reverse complement strand
ACGTTCGTAAAAATTCTACCATCTTCGCCCATTGCTCATCACTTAGCTTTACTGTTTGCATTCATTCATCTTATCTCAACTTGTCAACACTACCTAGAAGTATTACGAGCAACCTTCAACCGTAACAAATCGCGTCCGCTGGAAAGATAACTAAAGCTGTAACTTTCAATCAGAAAGTGATTTTGCTCATCCACTAAGGCTTCAAATGGAATCAGATTGAGTGCGCCATCAGGCGACAAAATCAAGTGTTTCGTTCCTCCCAATAAAGGTCGTAACGGCTGAGTCACTTTTTCCTCAACCACCCGCGCAAAAGTACGAAAATCTTTGTGCGAAGGATCACGTAAGGCTTCCCGCAATTTCACAATCGCTTCATCAATCACAACGGCTTCGCCCAAGTCTTTGGCTTCCACACTACCGTCGTGACATAACAGATAGACGGCATAACGTGCTTTCCCGTAGGCTGACGAATTCCCCTGTGAGGTCGGATCAAAAGGACGATAGACAGCAAATTCCAGCAAGGCAGCATTTTCGGGGATAGCAGCTTGCACAGTGGCTAAGGTCACGGCTTGCGTCTGAGTACGAAATTCTGTATTGCGCTGACTGATTTCTCGCTCAAGTTTTTCTTTCTGCTCTTCGAGCGTTTTGATTTTTTGCTGGTGTTCTTCAATAGAAATTTTTTGCGGCCCATTTAAGGTAAGTCGAGCGATTTGCGAAGCTACGCTATTTAAGCGATCCAATAAAACCTGATCTTCCGGGTTGGAACGTTGCCGCAATTTCACCAACCCGTTCGCCATTGCATCCAGCGCCCGCCCTTTTCGTTGTAAAACAACCAGTGCCGCCAAAGCTTTCGCCTCTCTTTCCTGTGCGCCTAAACCAAGGCTAAAGGAAATTGTCCGCTCGGTGCGTGGTACCATCAAATCAAGGTACGCCAATTTTTGCCTCTCGGAACCGAGCGTCAAATTCATCACAATGTTATTTTCAATGACGGCATCAACACGGGCTTGATAGTTAAGCGCGTTCACGATGTCGCCTTTCGCAACATAAACATTGGCTAAATTGCCAACGATGGTCATGGTAGTTCGATGATTCGCCCCACCACTTTTTTCTGCGATCTGTAAAATCCGAAGGTATGCTTCACAGGCTTTTTCATACTCGCCCTGCGCCTTATAAATATTGGCAACATTGTTGAGAATCGCTACCAGATCAATATGATCAGCGCCGACAATTTTTTCTTTGAGTACGGCTGCCCGCTGTGACATTTGCAACACCTCAGCGTATTCCTTTTTTTCCTTGAGAATAATGGCGAGGTTTTGCAGGTCTTCGGCATTGGCAGGGTTATCAGGGCCAAGTTGTTTTTCCCGTACTGCCAAGCCTCTCCGCACATACGGCTCAGCGCGAGCAAACTCACCTTTCGTGACGTAAAGATACCCTAAATTACCGACGATGGTTGAAAGCGAATTCGAGTTATTGGAAGCTGATTTTTCGACAATCGCTAATCCTCTTAATAAGTGATTTTCAGCCGTGACGTAGTCTCCCTTATTAACAAATACCATCGCAAAATCGCTCAAAACACTAACAATTTTCGGGTTTTCCTGACCAGGTGATTTTTCAAAAATGGCTAAGGCTGATTGAAAGGCGCGTTCCGATTTTGGATAGTCGTTAGTCCTGAAATAAATACCGCCTAAAGTACGCAACACATTGGTAGTCGCCAAATTGCCTTCGCCTAAAAATTTCTTGTATAAAGCAATTGACCGCAAACAAATTTGTTCGGCTTTCGCAAATTCACCCAGCCGCATCAGTTCATCACTAATTTTGGAAAGTATCGCGGCATATTCTAAATTATCATTTCCCATCTCACGCTCAATAATGGTTAATGATTGTTCATAAAGAGTTAAGGCTTCTTTGTGTTTTGCTTCCCGGGACAGCGCGTTCGCCATTCTTTTCAAGACCTGCACTTCCTCCAGCGATTTATCTTTCGTATCGGCGACACGCAAAGCTTTCAACTGAATTTCATAATTTCCCGCCATTTGCTGGCGCGTCATCGAAACTTTCAGCAAGTATTGCCCGGAAGTCGCGGCGACAAATTCGATGCTTTCTTCCCCATTTGTCTCCCACACGCCGTCGTATTCGGTCACTTGTTTTCCATGGAGTGCGAATAATTGTATCTGGACATCTACGCCTTGCTGCATAACGCCGATAGCTGCATATTGCCCTGCGGATAAAGACAATTGATAGCTATGCTCTTGCCCATTGTCTAACGAGCGCATAATCGGTTTGCCGAGTTCTAACGGCGTGGCTTCGGATGGATTTTGTGCCTGGGCTGAGAGTAAAAAAATCGTGAGCAAAAAAATTGTGATCACAATTTGATGCGTGTAACCAGTTTTGTGTCTAGCCAGAATCATAATTTCTCCCTCATAATTTTCTCTGAGAGCGCGGGCGGCTCGCCTGCGACCAGCGCGTGAAACTGCGCGGGGATGCGCTCTCATTGGAAAATGTTGCAAAGATAAGTATTCCCTGCGCAATGGACGGCATCACTTCGCTGGCCGTCGCAGGCGAGACGCCTGCGCTCCCGGGGCTACCTGACGACGCGGAATCCATAATTGCTGAGTGGTTCCTGTGATCCATCTGCTGCGATTGCGCTGACGGCAAATGTATAATTCTCTGCCGTGAAAACATTGGCGGGAACGCTAAATATTAAGCGGCGCAAATCGTCTGTGCCTTTGGCTGTACGCTTGCCGCTTTGCCAGATAATTTTAGTGTCAGCCTTGCTCCGTAACACGATTTGAAACGTCTTACTTTCGGTCGGGTCTAAACGTAAGTTAAAAACTGCCGCTGTTGCCTCGGGCGGGATTTTCAATGTTACAGGATGCTCAATGCCGCGTGTTTGCGGGGCTAGATTGAAATTTACAATTTTTGGGAGACGCTCAGGCAATGGATCATTTTTAGCAATTTGCTGACTGGTATTTTTTCGCTGCTCAAGCGCTGCTACTTGTTCACGGACGCGCTGCAATTCTTTGTTGGCTTCTTCCTGTGATGATTTTTGTTGCGCGATTTGCGCCTGCAATTCGGCTTCGCGTTTTTGCAATTCCAGTAATTGCGCTTGTGATTGCTGCGCTTGATTGCTGAGTTGCAGGCGCGAGAAATACAACCATCCAGACAAACAGAAAAATAACAAAGCCGCCGTCGCCATGCCCCATGGCAAGTCCCAGTTAGAGCTTAAAAAAAAATTAAAAATTGACCGCCCTTTTTTTTTCAGGTACGACAGTGAGGATAGATGGTGAAGTTGCGGGAACCGTGGCGGAGCTGGCGATTTCGTTTTCTGCAAATTTCTGAAATGAACGGGCAAAATAAACTTTGTCACGACGTAGCGGCGAAGCCAGATAATGCGCTTCAAATTGGGCTAATTCTTCACCCTTCAACTCGCTCCACACATAAGCATCCAACAAATCGTTTTCGATTGCTTCCAGTTTTTCGGCAAAATTATCATCTACAATACTGGCTTCATCACACAGTTCGGCTTCATTCGGCGACACGTTGCCGAGCAGATAGCGTCTCAATAAATTTTCATCCACCATACTACTCATCCTTAAAACTACTCCTCTTCATTTGGATAAGATTCTTTGCCGAAAACATTTCAAATAATTATTCGCACAAGCAATTCGTCACGCAGCCGCGCAGTTTATCGCGGATCCGACAGGCCTTAATTACCAGCGCATTCGCGGTCAGCCCGAACTCATTGGCTAACAATTTGCGATTATCCAACTTCACCCGCTGTTCGCCGTAGTAATAGCGCACAATCAAATCACGATCATCCGCAGCCAATTTTTGAGCGGATTTTTCGAGGCACTGCAATTGTCGTTCGTGTTCATTTTTCTCAGCCTGCAAATCGGCTACGCGGACTGGATTCGTCATCGGCTTACGCGCAGGAGGCAAAGCTGTCAGCGTCACGGGAGTATTTCCCTGCTTCCGTAAGTATTCATGAAACACAAAGCGCACCGTATTAAAGCAAACTTTCGCAGGTTCTTCGTCAAGCGTTTTATTGTGTTCATCCAGCCATTTCATGACACGTTGTAGCGTTTCATCGGCGAGGGGAGATTGGCAGTTTTTGCGGTCAAAATATTGCATCAAACGTTGGCGCATGACTTCATAGCGCACGCCTTGCGAATCGTTTCCGCCATCCAGCCAATGGAGTAACCGGCTGAAGGCTTCGGGCGAGGCTTGCCATGATTTTTTATTTGGGAGAGTTTTTAGCTCTTCAACTTTTTCTACGAATTGATCCATGCCCTAACGCCGTGCACCTGTAGTTTTTTTGTAGCAAGAAAAAGATGTTTGTGGGGTACCTCTTTTGTTTAGACGGAATAAATATAGCCGGATTGTGTGTGTTAGTGAAGGAATGAAGTAGCGCAACTTGTCAAAATTGAATGCATTCAACGAAGCGCCAGCGGCGCGGCATCTTGGTAGAAATGGTGCAATGATTTCATTCCAAGCTCCAGAGGAGCGACATTTGAGATGCCGCTCCTCTGGAGCTTAACTTTATGGCGTACACGCTTGCTACCAGGATGCCGCACCGCTGGCGCTGAAAACCTGCAAACAAATTCGACTACTCATCTTCATCGCCGATGACGAATTTTCTGGCGATGCCTAAATCTTTCAATTTTTGTTGGAGGCTTTGGCGGTGCATGCCGACTTTTTCTGCCGCCTTTGTCACGTTCCCGTTCGTCTCGGTCAGGCATCTTTCGATGTAGGATTTCTCGAAGGCTTTTTTGGCTTCGCGGTAATCATCCAGAAATGGAACTTGCAGTGAGGTGCTATCAGCATTGGCTGAAATTGATGTTTGATTTTTTGTAGCGGTAAAAAAATCGGCGGGAAGGTCGGATAATTCCAAGCTCTCGCCATCGGCTAAAACGACGCTTCGTTCAATGACATTGCGCAACTCGCGGATGTTGCCGCGCCATTCGTTCGCCATCAATTGCGCCAAAGCTGCCTGGCTGATAGCACGGCATTTCAAAATATATTTGGTGGAATACTCTTTCAAAAAATGTTCGGCGAGAACGGGAATATCAGCCACTCTTTCGCGCAACGGCGGAAGACTTATTTGGACGACGCACAAACGATAATACAAATCTCCTCTAAATTTTCCGGCTTCGACTGCTTTTTCCAAATCAACATTGGTGGCGCTGATAACGCGCACGTCGACGGGAATTGAACTCGACGCGCCGAGCCGTTCAACTTTTCTTTCTTCCAAAACGCGCAGCAATTTCGCCTGCGTCGTCAGGCTCATATCGCCGATTTCATCCAGAAAAATTGTGCCGCCATGGGCTAATTCAAATTTCCCTTTGCGCTGATTTGCCGCGCCTGTGAACGAACCCTTTTCGTGTCCAAACAATTCTGATTCGATCAATTCACTCGGCATCGCTGCGCAATTCATCGCAATGAATTGACCGTTTCGGCGAACAGAACTTTGGTCGTGAATGGCGCGGGCGACGAGTTCTTTGCCCGTCCCCGATTCGCCACGAATTAACACCGTAATTTCTGTCGCTGCCACCTTCGCAATTAACTCATAGACCTTCCGCATCGAATCACTGGTGCCGATTAGTTCGCCGGAGCCTTTGATCGCCGCAAGTTCTTCTTTGAGCCGCGCATTTTCCTGACGCAGGCCACGCGCTTCGAGCGCATTTTTGACCACCAATCGCAGTTCATCTAATTCAAATGGCTTGGCCAGATAATCGTAGGCTCCGGCTTTGATGGCTTCGACCGCAGTGCGTTCTGTACCGTGCGCCGTAATCATAATCACCTGCGGAGCACCTTCCTGCGTCGCCAATTCATACAGAAATTCCATCCCACTCGTCCCCGGCAAATTGTTATCGAGCAGAATTAAATCGGGCTTGCGCTGCGCGATTAAGAAACGTGCTACTTCAACACTCTCGGCCTCAGTAGCTTCGTAATTTTTGAGCGCACGCCGCATTCCAAGCCGCGCAGCTTCTTCGTCGTCAACGATGAGAATTGTAGGTTCAGGCATATATTAATTGAAAAGTCAGGGGAATTTAGCCGCGAATTAACGCGAATCTTCACGAATTTTCAGGAAATAGGCGACAAAATATTTCAATCTTAGCGCAAGTCAATTCGTGTAAATTCGCGTTAATTCGCGGCTAAACAAAATCGAAGGCTGATTATACGTGCCTTGACCACTTACATAAAGTTGCGTGTGTGAAGTGAGGAAAGTTCATTGGCTTCGGCTGAAGTGAAACCTAATTTTTGTAGTCGTGCGGCGCGCCCAGCATGCATTTCTGTTTTGAGGGTTTGGACTTTGGCAAATCCGGCGGCGATGTCAGCCGGATTCCATGATCCCGCCGCGAGCAAGACCAACGCATCAAAAACTTCTTCATTCAATCCTGCCGTTTGTGACAGCGTATCGTGACGGCGCGTAATCGCCATCGTCAGTCGTTCGCGCAAATGCGGATCGCGGGATAGCTGATATTGCAGATGACTGACGCCAAAAGCGACGTGACGCGCTTCGTCCTGAACGACGAGCCGCGCAATTTGTCGGGTGACAGGATCAGGCGCGTGATGCTCCAGAAACCATAACAAATTCAGAAAGGTACCTTCGCCTAAGACTGAAAGTAAAAACGAAGCGAGCGCAAAATCAGGCTCTTCCAGTAAGGTCTTGAGCGATTGTTGTCCGCTGACGGTGGAGAGTCCCAGTTCTTGTTGGCGTAAGGTTGCGCGTCGCGTGAAGACTTCGATATGACGGGCTTCATCAGCAATTTGAATGGCGAGAACTTGCAAGACTTCGCGGAAGTGCGGATGGATTTGCGCAATGAATCTGGCGGGAACCTGCAACGCTGCATTTTCATTTTCGATGAGGTAGGTCATGACCTGCACGACGGCGCTCTCTACATCGTCATCCAGTTCAAATGGCTCATCCCAGTTAATAGCAGTGTTGGGGTTCCACTGCGCGGCGACGGCTTGCGCGTAAAGTTTCGGCGCATTTTCTGACCAGACCTGTTCTTTTTCGTGGAGCGCGTAATGAAAATTCTCTCCACCTGCTTCGACCATCGCGCCACGCGCCGCAAATCCCCAACGTAACGAAGGCGCATCAAGCGGGCTACTTATTCCCGTGCGCTCTGCTCCCTTCCAGCGCCCGTTGACGCTTGTGCCGCGTCCAATCCACGCGGAAATATTTTCGGTTTCTGGCAGAAAAAAATCATGACCGTTCGCACGACACCAACCGCGCAGATGCGTGAGGAATTCGCGCTCGTTGTCCGATGCCGCACGCACGCCTAAACGCGCCCCCGACGGCAAATCACGGAGCGCTTTTTTCAGCAATAAATGTACCCCATTTTCAAACGAAAGCGCTTCAATACTGATAATCGGTAACCGCGATGTTTCCGTGTTCGTCATAAAAGTTTGTCTCGTTGACTGCAATTTCGAGCGGACGATAAAATTCCGTGCGTCCCGGCTTCCAGACTTTGAGACCCTCTAAATCCAGCAGCGGACGAACCTGCGGATCGCCGTAGGACATTGCTAATAACAGGTCTCGAAAAAGTTTTGTTTGCTCTTGAGGCGCGTCATCAAACACCGTGAAATTGCAATGATCGTAAGGAACCGTTTGCGTCAAAATCCGCGTCGCACCTGTTGGCAAAGTTCCTTCATTGATGAAGAGCAAATGATTGGAATCAATCATGCACGCAGCATCCACTTTGCCGCTCATCAAAGCACGCGTCGCGTCGCGTTCTCCGCCAATATGATCGCCGTGCTTGCCGCCGAAAACATCGTGGCGAATGAGAGTGAAATCGCCGTGCGGTATGACACCGTTAGCGCGGAAATGTGAGAGCGGAATCAGTGTCGCTTGTGGCGAATCAATGGCTCCGACGCCGACATTTTTGCCTTTCAAATCTGCGATGGTCTGGATGGACGAATCCGCTTTGACCACAATCACGGAAGTTAAATTCTGATCGCTGTCACGCATAGCAATGGCTTCGGCGCGTTTTCCATTCGCTTTGGCAAGTCGTTCAGCACGAATCCAGGCAAGTGGCGAATTCCACGCCACATGTAAATGTCCGGCGACATGCGCTTCGACCTGCCGCTCATAATTCGAGTACAACACATAATCGAAAGGCAATCCGTGCTGGATAAAAAAGGCTTTGAAGCCTTCCCAGATCGTGACGACTTTGGGATCGTAGGCGACCGCGCCTAACAGAAATTTTTGATTGCTCATAATTAAGATTTGCCAGATATTTCAACGCTGCGATGCGATCTCATTGAGAGAAATATCCAGCGTCGCAACAATGCAATAGATCAGGCTTTGCGAAGCGCAAAGCCTGTCGCAACCATGCTGGTTGCGCTACGATTTTTACCCAAACAACGGCAACCCTGTGAGCGCTTTGCCGATGAAGTCATACAGCACATCCGCCGTCGGAGCCATCACTGTTGATGCACGCGCATCGCGGAAATTTCTTTCCACACCGACCTCTTTACGAAACGCTGAACCGCCACAAATTCGCATCGCTAAATCGGTGACTTCCGTCGCAGTTTCGCCTGCCGCTGCTTTGATTTGCAGGACGCGCAACATCGCATCTTCGCGCCCGTTTTCCAGCGCACTCACGCCGTCATATAGCAGCGTTCTAAACATATCCGCTTTGATTTTCATCTTGGCCAAAGACGCCCGATTTGTAGGCGATTCATTGAGTGTTTGATTGAGATGTTCAAGTTTTGTAATCGTCAAATGCTGAATAGATTTTTGAATCGCGGAATCAGTAATGCCTAAAGAAACCCCGGCATTCATCAATTGAAAGTAAGGCAACACGACGCCCATCATCACGTCGAAGCCTTTGCCATCTTCGCCAAGCAAAGCAGTTTCGTCAACGATGACACCCTCAGCGGTCACAGGCGAAGAATAATTTCCACGCATCCCCATTCCATCAAACGGAGCTTTGATACTTAATCCAGCGGCATTCATTGGAACCAGCCAGATGCTGCTCGCACCTTCAGCCGCCAGTGGTTTGCTTGACCAGACATACGAATCAGCTTGTCCGGCAGAAGTTGCCCAGCTTTTTTTTGCATCCAGTTGAATGCCGTTCGCAGTTTTCGTCGCAGTGCTGAGCGGTGCCCAGAAATGGCTGCGCGACCCGCTTTCTGAAAACGCCAGCGTAGTCACGTGTTCGCCACGCGCAATGGCTTCGCGGGTTGCGGGTTGACCGTAGGCTTCAATCACAGCGGTTCCGGCGTAATGCATGCACACGACCATCCCGGTCGAAGCGCAGGCGTTGCCAATCCGCTCCACCACTTCAACGGCTGCGCGATGCGCATGTCCAAGTCCGCCGACTTCTTTGCTGCTGATTAAGCCCAGCAACCCAGCCTTGCCCATCGCCTGCAACGCAGCGCGTGGATAAGCGCCATTGCGATCCGTTTCGACGGCGTTCGGCGCAATAATGTCATTAATGATGGCTTCAATGGCTTCCAGATAAGAAGCTTGTGCTTGTACGGTAGTCGTCATGAAATTCCTTTCTTGAAAGGCGAACCCAATGCACACGGCAAGGAATCTGCCAAAACCTGCTCACAGTAAATATAAGTGATAGTAGCTATCAGATTTTACTAATATAAAGATTCAGATTTTGGCATAGTTGCACGACTTTTGGAAGAAGTGGGGGATTTCGAGACTCGGTACTTCACTAATTTTACACAATCAAGGAATGATAATTTTGTGAGCTACAGCAGGGTAGACGCGCCGAAAATCACGGGCATTGAAACTGAGAAAATAATCAACGTTAGCTTTAATTCCAGCGTAAACATGAAGCGCGTCGTAGGTGGCGGCTCCAATAATTTGTTCGGTGACAAGGTGATTTATGACTGTCAGGTATTCATCTGAAGTCAGTGCGATGACATCAAAATATGGGAGGATGCTTTCATCAATCAATTTTTTTGCAGAGGTCGGGGAAATTTTAGGCGTGATCGGAAAGCGTGAAAGATTACAATAAAGTTCGGCTAAAGTATGGCTTGAAATGACTCCTTCAATATTTTTCTGATGGATTTTTTCCAACCAACTCAACGCAGTTTGATGAGCTGGTAAAGTTTTGATAAGTGCTGGAACTAAGACCGAAGTATCAAATAAATATTTCATAATTCATCTTCATCACGGAATAACGGGCTTTCACGGTTGCTATTGATGATAGACAGCCAGTTCTTTGCAACGTCATCGTCTATCTGACCATTAGCCACAAGAATTCCATTTTCCCTCACCAGTTGTGTTTCCCCTGCCTGAACTGAATGAAGCGATAAGTCGCCATTGGGCTGATGTTCCACTACCCATTTCTTGCCAGGTACTAGCCCAAGCTCGCGGTGAAAGGATTCAGGGATTTGAATGTTTCCAATTTGATCTACGACAGCTTCAATAATTTGATCCATAATTGCTCCTTACTCTCCATGAAACTTTAGCGTGAATCGCGTTCCGCGTCCATCATTAACGGGACTCGCCACACTCAACTCGCCGCCGATTTCGCGGACTCTTCGCGCCACAATTGCCAAGCCTAATCCTGTCCCGCGCTGCTTCGTCGTGAAGAATGGCTCGAAGATTTTTTGTTGTAGTGAAAGTGGAATTCCTGAACCGTTATCCGTGACAGAAATCGTCAGAGGTTCTTCGCTGGTAAGGTGAATCAAACCATTGTCAACATTGGGTGGCATCGCCTGGGCAGAGTTAATAATTAAGTTCGTCAGAATTTCTTTGAGCGCGGCTACGGTTGATCCGTCAAGCGTTGGATTGGCTTTTATTTCGGTCGTAATTTTGACGTTGCGCTCTTCGCATTCGGTGCGTGTCAGGGCGATGACATTGTCAGTCACTTCGCTTAATTTTGCTGAGGTTGCAGCGACTACGGCGGGACGTGAGAAACTTAGTAATTGTGAAACGCTCCGATTGAGACGGTTGATTTCTCCGGTGATTAAATCAAGATCACGTCCGTATTCACGGCTCACAGTTTCATCTTCGCGCATGACTTGGGCGATGGATTTAATTGAACTCAGCGGATTTTTTATTTCGTGCGCAATCGTCGCGGCCATTTGCCCCATCACGGCTAAGCGTTCACGTTCGGCTAATTCTCTTTCGAGATTTACTTTTTCCTCGAGCAAACTGGCGCGTTCAATGGCAATGGCTAATTGCCCTGACAGCACGGTTAAGACTTCGCGTTTATCAGCGGATAAGTGTTGCGGCAGGCTGCGAACGATCATTAATCCAATGACTTTTTCTTCGCGCCACAAAGCATAACAAGCGAGCGCATCAATCGGAATCAGAAGTTCAGCATCTTCAATTTCGCGCTCTTGCCAGCGCTCAGCAAATTCAAATAATTGCTTACATTTCGCATCAGTCGTATCGGTAGTGATTGAGATTTCGCGCAATGCCAAGGCTTCAGAAATTCTTTTTTCGGCGTAGGCAATAAATTGTTTCAGCGAATGATAATGTTCGGCTTCGGTTCCAAGTTGCGTGACGAGATCGCGGTACAATCCGACTTCGCGGGTGAAGAGGCGTTGAATATTCAGAGCAGTAATCCGCCGCAACGGTTCGGCTAACAGCATCAAGCCTAAAATCAAAATCGCTTCGATGACGCCGGGGCGAATCGCGTAGCTCGCTTCAATCATCGTGGCTACTTTACGAATTCCGTACAAATAAATCACCATCACCAGCAACGCAAAAATCGCGTAGACAAAGCTCTGGCGGATGACTAATTCCAAATAACGATAACGATAAATATAGTACGCAATCAACGCCGTCGGAATCAGCGACGACATTTTAGCGAAGACTTCGAGATAGTTTCCGAAAATTCCCCAGTGTCTCGCGCCGAGAATGTAGGTCACCACAAAGAGCGAACCCATTAAAAACAGGGCTACGGCGATGGCTTCAAAAAAATGTTTTTCACGCGAAGCTGAAATTTGGCGAGCGAGATAAAAATTTATTCCGGCGCTTTCCCACAAAACTGCCGCAATCCAGACAATAAACAAGAGTAAAAAAGGAGCCAGCTTTTCAATCGGCGAACCGTAATCTCCGCGCCAGATGTACGAAAGTGAATACGGCAAAATCAATAATGGCAAATAGCAAAGCCATAATCGAAGCTTGACGTAATTCGGTTTGACGCGCTCATCGAAGCTCTGCCACAGGCGCATCTGCGCGTGCAACGTGAGTGGCGGCAAGCATGAAAGCGCAGCATAGCCAATCGTATCCGCAAGGCGTCGCAAGGTGACGGCAGAAGTCACATCCAGCAAATCGAAAACAGTTTCGGCAAAATTTCCGAGATGCCAGAAGCCTAAAACCAAGCCGAGCCAAAACAGCATTTTTTCAGTGCTGCGAATGCCACGTTGTTTAAGGAATAGCCAGGAAAGATAGAGGTGAAGGGCTGCGCCAGTCGCAAAGCCGATGAGCTTGAAGAGTTCAAGAAAAGACACTAGAAAGGGTGAGTGCTGAGTGCTGAGTAAAAACGAATGCGTATGCAGCACTCGGTAACTCAGCACTCAGCCCTTAGCACTTGTTTACGCTTCTGACATGGCTGCGATATAGCAACCACGGGCGGTCGCGGTCAGCGGGTCTTTCGCCAGACGGATTTCCGAAATTTGAATGGGTAATTCTCCGGCTTTTGCTGCCGCTTCAAATTTTTGGAGGAAACCACGCGGCTTCGCTGTTCCGCCTGATAAAACAATCGGAATCGGACGATCCAGTTTTGGCAAGTTACTTGAAGTGGAAAGCGCTTCGCCCAGTCCGGTAATCAGAGCCGAAATCAGATCATCGTAATAAATATGCAACGCACTTTGGACGGCATCATCTTTCGGCGCGCGTGATAAATCCAATTCTTCTTCCTTGATTAAACGAATGCGCGTACTGGATTCGTTGGCAACGGCTGAAACGCTCGCGTCAATATAATCTCCGCCTTTGGGAATGCTGAAGCTCAGCATTGGCACAGACAAAAACGACACGCACACGTTGCACATTCCACCGCCGCAGCTAATGCCGATGCCGGTGAAATTCTCCGCCTGCAATTCTGCGAAGATGACGGCTAAGCCTTCGTTCACAGATTTTGCGTTGTAGCCCAAACCATTCAAAATATTTTTCAGAACTGCTTCGTGATAGACGATATTGGAATCGGCTCCTTCGCCTTTTCCGGGTACGCTATAACAAAGAATTTCATTATTTTTGGCGCGGGGAACTAATTGCTCAATGATCGCCTGAATCATTTGCTGACTCATGGTGTCCTGCGCATTCATCACGCCTTTCGCCATTGGGCGGCGTGGCTCCGTATTAAAGAAGCTGGCAAAGCGTTCCGATTCATTACCGTAAACAAATAAATCTTTGCCATTGCGGTGAAAGACCATTTTGTTTTGCTGCAAAATCGTCTCCGTCATTTTTGAGTACGGAACTGAGACAAAAGCGTTCAGTTGTGTATGGGCGCGATGCGGCTCAGCGCCGTCGGCGACTACGATGCGGCTGGTTCCGACGTCAAGTCCGAGAACGCCTACGCTATCTGTATTTTCATTATTTTCTTCCATCATTCCTCCGTTATCTTTCTTTCGTTTTTTCTGGGGCGATGATTGTTGTGGCATGTCTTCCTCGTGGTCATCCCGGCAATTGGGGGGTAATAGGATTAAGGTAGACTACCGACCAGAATTCTGACCTGAAGTTCCTGTTTTCGATTTTGCCTGAATGCCATCTGCTGCTGATTCAGGCGAGGCCGCTCCTGCATTTTTATCACGCAGGTTACGAGCAGTTTCAAGTTGAGCTTGATAGGTTTCCTTCATCTGCTTACGCAAGTTTTCAACATTTACATCTGAAGCATCGGCAAATTTCTGAAACTGATCCTGACCCGTGTTGACTCCCGCCCACAGCGTTCCGCCAACTTTAGCCATGATCTCGTCATCCCACCCACAGCCATACTTCGCCACTGAAGGCGGCGAAATAGCATATTTATCAGAAACACCCATCGCTTCAAAGGGGAAGTTGTGAATCCAATCGTAGTGATGGGCAATTAACATTTTAGTTGGTGAGATCGAAACCAGACCGTGCGTCGTACAATTTTCGTCCCGAATATTGTACTTACTGCGCAAAATTGCCGTCAAATTTCGACCGGAAACAATTTGCGCTTCGGTCAGCCGATCTTCCTGCGCATCCTGCCGCGTTTCAAATGACACCCCGATAAAGCTCTCATTCAAACTAACATACGTGTATTTATCATCGCTCCAGATGGAGTGTCCAGCATGATCAGCGGCTTGCTCGTCGCGAACGACACGATAAATCTGTCCAAAGCGATCAATCAGGTAGTTGTAGGATTTCTGCTGTTTTACCCAACTCAGAGTGCCGTGAGAGTGTCGCTGTAAAGACTCATTATTATCGGGTTTGAAATCTACCAGCTCACCTTCGGTCGTGTGATAAATAATTCCAATAGGCTCATGCTGAACAGGCATTTTTAATTCGATACGCGGATCATTCTTCTCATATAAAACATAATTTCGGAGATGATTATCCGTTTCAAATTCCAGATTGATACGAGCGCCATTGCTATAGAGTTCGTAACCGTCTTTCAGGTCTACGCGCCAGACTTTATCAGGATTGTAACCCGGCAAATATTTGGCAATATTCGTCGTAATAACTCCGGCAGCTCCGTTGCCGCTGCCACCATATTTTGTAGCCAGGTATTGATTCAAACGCTGTCCTGACCAAATCACTCCGAAGTACATTCCAACCAATAACAACGCGACAGAAGCCAGCCCAAGTCCATAAAAAGCATAGCGAACCCGATATGCCCAAAAAAACAATTTCGCCCCCGCAGGAATTTTTGTACCTTCGAGCAGTTTTTTTCGCTCTTGCCGTGATTCGGGCAAAAGGTGGCTCAATTCCTCAATAATGGAACGATGCAGCATTGATTCCATAATCCAGCGATACAGCGGAGTTCTTTCAATGAACGTATATCGAACAAGTGATTTTTGGATTTTTGCCTGACGAGCGACTTGCTTGGAAATCGTTCCGTTAAAGAACCGGAGCCGCGCTTCAGGGCGAGGAAAAAATGCCGCGTAACGCTCAACTATGCGCGTGTAGGAAAGCGTCAAGTCCGCGCCATGGTTCGCGGATGTATTCTTAGTTATATTCACGGCAAAAGTCGTTCGCAAAAATCAAAACGGAATGGGGCTAACTAACAGAAAAAGCGCAGACCCAGAGATTACGGCAAAACAATCGAATTCCGCAATCAGAAATCCGCGCTGCTAAAAAAATGCCTGAAGAAAATTCCTGAAACCGACAGTTTTATCACTGTCCCTGGTATCCAGTCACGATAAAGTCGCGGGCTGAACCTTTGGCCTTCAGCTCTGATCCATACTTAGTGGCGTCACTTTCATTGGTGAAACGTCCGGCTTGCACCCGATACCAGACACCTTTGCCTGGAACCTCAGCCTTTACCACCCGTGCATCAATCCCGGAAGCCTTCAGTTTTGAAATCCGGGAATTGGCTTCGCTCTCACTCTTAAAAGCGCCAATCTGAATCGTCAGACTACCGTTTCCGGCTCCGACTGCATGACCGGAATTAGGAGGCGCAGGCGTGCTGGCAACCTTTGGAGTGGCAGCGGCTGGCGTCGGGGCTGTGACCGATGGGGCTGGTTTGGAACTTGTCACAGCAACAGCAGGGGAAGCTCCTGGCACAGCCGATCCCGCAGGCGCTACGCCCGGACTGGCAGCGGTTGCGCTGGCTCCCACTTTGGCTCCTAAGCTCGGAACGGTTCCGGGAGCAATCGTAGGCTTAACAGGAGCAGGAACAGGGGCATTATTGACAACCGGGTCGGGAGATTTGAAAAATAGCTCCTTAATCGAACCTGACAGAGCAAACCAACCAATGGCTAACAAGGCACAGAGCGCCGCCGCCCCTAACATCAGCTTCGTCAACAACCCGCGATTGTTTGAATCTGGAGTCGCCATCACGAAGGTACTGCTCTTCTGATTTTTAAAGTTGTACGAATCCTGTCCGAAGGCAGCAGCGGGAGCTTCGTGGTTTTCTCCGGTCACGAAATCTTTAGCGTCGGTCGAAAACTCGTTCACATTTTCACGAGCTGAAGAAACGCCCTCGCTGTCTTTTCCAAAAGGATGTAATGATCCGATGACTCCGCCTACTGAATCCTGTACCTTATCCCCCATATTCCCTAGTGTCTCAGTCGTTTTATCATACGCAGCCTTTGTCACATCAGACACGCTGCCTACGGCTGAGCCAGCGAAACCAGTCACAGATTCGCCCGCCGCAGAAATGCTGTCAGTACCACTTTCAAGCAATTCTTCGACACGAGCATTAAGTGAGGTGGAATCTATGGAAGCGACCTGACCTGAACGAGGAATATCTAAAATCTCTTCTTCCTCAGAGCGGACTGCGACAACTGGCGAAGCTACCAAATCCGAAAATTCTTCAGCGACCGGTAAATTCGTACTGAATGCCTGATGGATCGCAGGTGGCGTGACCGGGAGATCGGAATCCGTCTCAAGCAGAGAGTCGAGATCAAGTGGAGATGTTTCTTGTTTATTCATATCTAGTGGAGTTTGGGATAAGGGTGCTTCGCTGAGACGCGAAGCAGGAAGATCGTAATTTGACAGGAACTCAATTGAAACAACTGTCGCACAACGAGAACACACAATGCGTGGCTTTGCAGCTTCCGCCTCAACCTTATTGGCATATTGGCACTGCGGACAGCGAATAATCATAATAGAAGTCGTCGTATCCTCAATTCCCATAATTTTCTGCTAAAGGGGGCGATGTAATGCAAGCCATCTTTGTCCGGCATGGTAGACAGTCAGGGAATTTCGAGGATTAATCCTTGGTTTCGTCAGGCAAGTAAAGAACAATTAATTGATAATCTACTTTGAGAACTCTCTAGTAAAACCTCTGCGTAAAAGAACTTGTGAACTCTATATCTTTAAAGCGAGGGGATTTTAACGCGAGTGATGGACGCAATCAAGCCTTATTTAAAACTGTTCACTTATTTCGATCATGATTACTGCTTAACGGTTGACACATCCGCTCACCAGAACCTATAATCTGCGACTTTATGTAGAACCCCTATTCGGAGGTAATTTCAAAGTGGCATACGCAATTATCCGCAGTGGCGGAAAACAATTCAAAGTTCAGGCAGGTGACGTTGTTCGCTTCCCTTCAATCGCTGACAAAAATGCAGGAGACATCATCGAATTCGGTGAAGTTCTCGCAACTGGCGGAGAAGGCGCAGTCAGCGTTGGGACGCCGTTAGTGAGTGGCGCTAAAGTTACCGGAACCGTGGTCAATCAAGGCCGAGGTCCGAAAATTATCGTCTTCAAATTCAAACGTCGTAAGCAATACAAACGTACTAAAGGTCATCGTCAAGGCTTCACCGCCGTCAAAATTGACGCCATTGCCTAATTTATTTCCAGTACGAAGCTTAGTCTTTTTTTATCAGGTTACTGTTATGGCACATAAAAAAGGTGTAGGTAGTTCACGCAATGGTCGTGATTCAAATGCACAGCGACTCGGCGTCAAACGTTTTGGCGGCGAACTGGTCAGCGGTGGTTCAATTCTGGTTCGCCAACGCGGAACTAAATTCAAACCCGGCACGAACGTTGGCATCGGCAGCGATGATACGCTCTATTCCAAAGTGACAGGGATTGTCAAATTTGAAGATCGTGGACGCCGAGGAAGATTCATCAGCGTCAGTCCGGCTGAAGTTTAGTCGCATTTCAAATTTGGGAGTCCAGATTTGAAATTGTATTCATGCTCATTGATCGCGCAAGAATTTATGTCAAAGGTGGCGACGGTGGAAATGGCTGCTTAGCTTTTCGCCGTGAGAAATTCATACCGCGTGGCGGGCCATCCGGTGGCGACGGCGGTAATGGCGGCTCGGTCATTCTGGAAGCTACTGAAGGTGTCAATACCCTCCTGCACCTTCGCTATAATCCTGAAAATAAAGCGGATCGTGGTCAACACGGTATGGGTTCTAATTGTCATGGGAAAACTGCCGATGACATTGTGATTCCCGTTCCGGTTGGCACTGTCATTACTGACGAATTCACCACGCAAGTCATTTACGATTTTACTGCTGCTGGTGATCGCTTCGTGGTTGCCAAAGGTGGACGCGGCGGACGCGGCAACGCTCAGTTTGCAACGGCGGTCAATCGTGCGCCACGTCATGTGGAACCTGGACGCCCAGGCGAAGAAAAATTCCTGATCCTTGAATTAAAACTGATTGCCGACGCTGGCCTGGTGGGATTGCCGAATGCTGGTAAGTCTACGCTCATTTCCCGTATTTCTGCGGCTCGTCCAAAAATCGCCGATTACCCTTTTACCACATTGGAACCGCATCTCGGTGTGGTTGACCTCGGCGATTATAAATCGTGCGTAGTCGCTGACATCCCGGGCTTAATCGAAGGCGCACACGAAGGCGCAGGCTTAGGAGATCGCTTCCTTCGTCACATCGAACGCACTAAGTTTCTCATTCATCTCATTGACATGTCTGATGAATCGAAAGACCCGCTTGAGGTTTACCAGACGATTCGTCATGAATTGGAATCTTACAGTCAGGAAGTCGCAAAAAAATCTGAAATAGTGATCGCCAACAAAATTGATGCGTTGGCTGATCCTGAAAAACTGGCTGCGCTAAAAGTCTTTTGTGAAGAAAAAAATATTGAATTTTATGCACTTTCAGCCGCCACTGGAAACGGCATTCAATCGTTAATTTATGCACTCAGACGGCGGCTTGAAGCGGCCTCGCAAGCTGAGCAGGACGAAGAAACTAACGATCTTTGAAGATTGTCATGGAACCTGTGAACGAAAACGCGCCTGAACGAATCGGAATTTACGGTGGCACGTTTGACCCCATCCACAACGGCCATCTCAATGTAGCCTCGGCGATTTGTGAAGCTTTTACGCTTGATCGTTTCCTGTTTGTGCCGGCGTTCATCCCGCCTCATAAACGTGGGCGGCGTATTTCCGCTCCGCATCACCGTTATGCCATGGCTGTTTTAGCGACGCAGCAACAATCTCGGATGAGTGTCTCCACCATTGAGCTTGAAGCCCCGACGCGACCTTTTACGATTGAAACTTTGCGCACATTGCAAACGCTATTTCCAACTGCCAGTTTGTTCTTTGTCATGGGTGGAGATTCTTTCGCTGAAGTGCATTTATGGCGTGAGTATGAGCAACTTCTGACCACCTTCAATATTATTGTCGCCGGACGCCCGAACGCAGATTCGTTCACAATGCAACATTTGTCTCCGCTTTGCCGTCAACGTGTGGTAGATTTACGCGCTTCAAAACGCCCTGATCTTTCTCAAGGCGATGAAGCACAGGTTTTTTTGACCGATTATGTAGCTGTAGATGTCTCCGCTACCCAAGTCCGCTCCGCCGTTCAAAACGGACTTTCAATCGAAGCTCTGGTTCCCAGCGAAGTAGCGAGTTACATCCAAAAATATGAGTTATACCGAAACGACAACTGAAACTACCACCAGCGAAGTGATTGATACTTTTGAAAAAGTTAAAATCGTTGCCGCCGCCGCCGAAGATAAAAAAGCGACCGATGTCACTGTTCTGAAATTAATTGGAGTGACGACTTTTACCGATTATTTTGTGATCTGTTCAGCGAATTCTTCCCGGCAGGTGAAATCTATTGCCGATGAAATTGAAGACGCTTTACGAGAAAAAAAAGTTCGCCCGCTCCACATTGAAGGCTATACAAATTCCGAATGGGTTTTGATGGATTATGGAACGTTTATTGTGCATGTCTTCAATGAAAAGTCCCGGCAATTTTATGATCTTGAACGCTTATGGCGTGACGCCGAAAAAGTTGATTTGAGTAAGTAAAAACACTCCACCCGGCAATTGACATGAAGTTACACCTTGTCTGGATTGGAAAAATAAAAGACCCGCACTGTGCGGCGCTCACTCATGAATTTTTGAAACGATTGTCGCGTTACGTCAGCGTTGAGTTGAGCGAATTGAAAGAAGCTTCCGGTTCACCTGACGAAGCCAAAGTCAAACAGGCAGAAAGCCTGAAATTACTGGCGGCGGTAGAGCGGGACGATCTCGTGATTTTGCTGGACGAAAAAGGCAGCTCACTTTCTTCGGTAGAATTTTCAGAGCTGATCAACGCGCAGCGAAATTCCGGCATCAAACGAGTCGCCTTCATTATCGGCGGATTTGCCGGCGTCAGTGATGAAGTAAAAAAACGAGCGCAGCTCACACTGGCTCTTTCACGAATGACTTTGACACACGAATTAGCTCGCGTGTTGCTCACCGAACAGATTTATCGAGCCTATACCTTGCTCGCCGGTGTGCCTTATCACAAGTTTTGATTGCCCTTATTAATTGAGGAGAATTTTGGATGGATAAGAAGAAGTTAAAATTTTATCGAGACTTACTTGAAGAACGACGCGCCACGTTGCTCGGAGTCGTTAATCGTAACGAAGATCAGGGACGCGAAGCTGATACCGAAGCGACACAAGACCCCGCTGATAAAGCCTCAAACTCTTACACCAAAGAATTGCTCTTCAGTCAATCCACCAACGAACGTCACCTGCTGAACCTCATTGATGAAGCATTGGAACGCATTGACGATGGCGAGTATGGAGTTTGCCTGATTAGCGGTGACGAAATTCCGCCGAAGCGCCTTGAAGCCGTTCCCTGGGCACGTTACACGATTGCCATTCAGGAAAAAATTGAAAAAGGCGAATTAGAAGAAGACGAATAGAAACTGGAGCGCAAGCGAGGACGCTTGCGCTCCAGTCACTGTGACCACTCAGTTGGTTGCCGATCCCAGCGATGATGGCTGAGTTCTGCCAATAATTCTCTCGACAAATTTTTCCCATCACTCACGGCACAATTGGTTTCGACATGCTTGAGTCTGCGCATGCCGGGAATGATCGTACTCACCGCCGGATGATTTAGAATAAAGCGCAAAGCGAATTCCGCCTTACTCATTCCTTCAGGAATAATTTTAAAAACTGCTTCGGCCCGCTCAACACTGGACTTGAGATTTTCCGGGACAAAATACGTGCTACGCCAATCACCTTCAGGCCAGGCGCTGTCTTTGGTGACAACGCCGGAAAGCGTCCCTTCATCAAACGGGACACGCGCAATCACTGCCACATCAAAATCTTCGCACGCGGGAAATAATTCATCCTCAGGATTCTGATCGAAGATGTTGTAAATCACCTGTACGGCATCAATCATTCCCGTCTTGACAGCGCGGATTCCATTCCAGGGTTCCCACCGATTGAGACTGATCCCAACTGCCTGAATTAAGCCTTGTCGCTTCAGTTCTTCGATTTTTTGCAGGCAGCGATCATCATCCAGCCAGCGATCTTCCCACGTATGAAACTGCATCAGATCGAAGCTTTCCAGTCCGGCATTTTTCAAACTGCGATGCACATATTCTTCGACGTGATCAGGCGGAAAACAATCCTCCAAAGTGAATTCGCGGCGGCTGGGCCATTTGAAATTTTTCGGAGGAATCTTCGTCGCCGTATACAATTTTTTATCATGATTCGCACGGATTAATTCCCCTAATAATCCTTCGCTCCGACCTGCGCCATAGCCCCACGCCGTATCAAAAAAATTGCATCCAAGCTCAACTGAGCGCTGTAAAGAAGCGCATGATTCCTCATCGTCAGAATCCTTCCATCCCGCCATTCCCCACATGCCATAGCCGATGTCGCTGACTTCCCAATTTGTTTTTCCGAATCTTCGATGTTGCATATTTTTATCAATAAACTACCGCAGACGGTAACCGCGCTCCGCATCTGCTCGCGTAAACCACCAGGCCCACACGATGAAAACGATCTGAAATGGCAATCGTAATAAATGAAAAGTTGGACTGGCATTCGGCATTAATTCAGCATG
Source organism: Blastocatellia bacterium (assembly GCA_043775925.1). Lineage (GTDB taxonomy): Bacteria > Acidobacteriota > Blastocatellia > RBC074 > RBC074 > JAFDVL01. The sequence continues at coordinate 1,991 of JAYVRW010000124.1, read as the reverse complement.
CGAAGCCAGATAAAGATTAGCCGGGAAAACCGCAATCAATAAAGCAATAATCCCCCAGGCCGCAAGTCGCGTGAAACGTGGAATTATTAATAAGACTCCTAACAGGATTTCAAAAATTCCACTCAGATAAACCAAGCCCGAATGCCACGGCAGGTACGGCGGCATCATTTTCAAATAAAAATCTGGATTCCGAAAATGCATGACTCCGGCAAAAACCATAAAGGCACACAGCAGATATTTCAGGACAGTTTTTAGTTTTCTCATAAGAATCTTCAAGTACGAGATACTTCAGGTTTCCGGCTGCGGAGCCAGCCTCCCACTAATACTGCGAGTGGCACTAAAATTCCAACGCTCAGCGAATACCATACTGGCAGCCTTGGAGCAGTTGGATAGATTCGCGGCGTGAGCAATGAAAAAATGATTCCGATAGCTGCCAGAATTCCCGCCAGTACTGCCGCGTGAGCTAGACGATACACGCCAGAAATAACTGCCGTCACATATCCGCCAATTAATCCCGTCAGACTATTCAGAACTATCATCGTGGACAGGTAAGTCGAAGGCGTCACCAATGGCGCATTGGGTTGCGGTGGAGTAAGTAATAACTTCGAGGCTATGAAGGCCGGAATCACCCCGACCGCCATCATCACCAAATACCCGCCAATAATGGCTCCAAAGCTTCTGGCATAGTCAAGTTTTGTATTCATTAGACGTGTAATCTTCTCACTTCAATATCAGTTGTACGGTCAATAATTTCTTCGCATTTCTCGCATTGATAATAGACTTCTTCCGGGTAGGCGGTGACGCCGATCAGCATTCTGAGCATTCCAAAAGCACTGTAACGACAGCGCGGAATGATCCTGGGATGATGTTTGTGATAACCGCAACGACAGGTCTTCAGCGAGTCGTCAGTAGTAGTTTCTATTTCCATATTGATTATTACTGCACCTTTTTGATAGTAGCGCAACAGGGATTGATTGCGAAAGGCATTGAAAAGGGTTTCTGATCTGACAACTCTATAATTGACGATTCAAGAACTTGGCTGTAACATCTCGGCGTTCGATCTTTTTCAGGTGCAGTAAAGCTGTGGCTTTGCACACCGCCTACTCTCTAGCATCAACGGTGATGCGCTACGTTCGATCTGGACCTACGCAGTCGGTATCGTGAGAGTAGGTTTGTTTCAATTACCCGGAGCCGTTCAGTTTCAATCGCAAGCTTCGTGACTGATCGCCGATGATGTTAGTTGGGGGACCGTTCCCGCACTGCAATTTCTTGCTTCGATTTGAGAGTACCTCAGTACTCGTAAGGAAAATTCCATGTCAGTTAAATTATACGTTGGGAACTTACCCTTCTCCGTGTCGGATCAGGACCTGGTAGATTTATTTTCGCAAGCCGGTCAAGTTGATTCGGCTCAAATCGTGACCGACCGTGAAACAGGTCGCTCGCGTGGATTTGGCTTTGTTGAAGTCGAATCTGCTGAAGTGGCAACGGCTTCGATTGATCAATTCAATGGCTTCGAAATGGATGGTCGCGCTCTCGTGGTGAACGAAGCTCGTCCGAAAGAAGCTCGCAGTGGCGGCGGTGGTGGACGTGGCGGTGGTGGCGGATTCGGCGGCGGTGGCGGCGGACGTGGCGGCGGCGGCGGATTCGGCGGCGGCGGTGGCGGCGGACGTGGTGGTGGTGGCGGATTCGGCGGCGGCGGTGGCGGACGTGGCGGTGGCGGTGGTGGACGCGGCGGCGGTGGCGGCGGACGTGGTGGCGGTGGCGGCGGACGCAGCGGTGAAGATCGCGGCAATCGCTGGTAATTAACCTGCTTGCCAGAAATCAATGGTCAGTGGTCAATTGGAAAATCTTCAATCGCCCACTGACCATTTTTATTTGAGTCAAATCCTTTTTCTTTTAACCGATCACCGTCCCCCGACCACTATTCTTATGTTCTCCGAAATCATCGAAACCGAAGGTCACTTAGTAGATTCACAAATTCTTTCCAAGAT
>JAYVRW010000123.1:0-6245 GCA_043775925.1 Blastocatellia bacterium | reverse complement strand
CCGGAGTAGAAATTCGCTTAATGCTGCGTGTATTTTGCTTGGCGTATTTATCCAGAAAGTGATCTGCGAGCAATAGAATGTCAGCGCGGCGTTCGCGCAAGGGCGGCATGTAAATTGAAAAAACATTCAGACGATAATATAAATCCGAACGGAATTGCCCATTTTGAACGGCTGTTTCAAGGTCTACGTTGGTGGCGGCAATTAATCGAACATTGGCTTTCACGGTTTCGGTTCCCCCGACCCGTTCAAATTCCCGTTCCTGCAAAACCCGTAACAATTTAACCTGCATCGCCGGAGACAAATCACCGATTTCGTCTAGAAATAAGGTTCCGCCTTCCGCTATTTCGAAGCGCCCTTTTTTGCGCCCGATGGCTCCGGTAAAGCTGCCTTTCTCGTGTCCGAAAAGTTCAGATTCAATCAATGATTCCGGTAAGGCGGCACAATTGACTTTGACAAATGGTTTTCCGGCACGAGGGCTGTTGTAGTGGATCGCATGCGCGACCAATTCCTTGCCGGTCCCGGATTCGCCACGAATTAAAACAGTCGTATTAGTATGCGCCACCTGCGCAATTTGCTCATAAACATCGCGCATTTCCTTGCCCGTCCCGATGATATTTCGGAAGTCGTACTTGGCTTGTAATTCGCGTTTGAGCAGCGTGTTTTCTTCGGTAAGTTGTGCTTTCTCCTGCTGCACTAATTGCGAAAGGCGCAGGCTTTGCGCAATCATCGTGGCGACAATGGAAAGTAATTTAATGGAATCGTCATAATTGACGCCGATTTTAAAAGGGAAGGCGACGGAAATTGTTCCCACTGTTTTTCGGCGATCTTTGATGGGCACGCATAAAAAAGATTCTTCGCGCATGGAAGATCGTTTCCGTGTCCGAAACAGAAACATTGGTTCTTTGCTCACCTGGGGCACGATGATAGGTTTTCCGGTGGCCGCTACTTTTCCAGTGATGCCTTCGTCGAGACGGTAGCGTCCACGGCGAATTTCAGTCTCCGTCAAGCCATGAGCAAAGCGGATCGAAAGATCACTGTTTTTTTCATCAATGAGCGAAATGGCTCCGCGTTTCATGCCTAATTCGTAGTCGAGAATTTCCAGAACTTTTTCAAAAGCTACTTTGTAATCGAACGTTGAACCGAGCGCCTGGCTAATTTCGAGTAAAGCCGAGAGCCGTCTAATCTGTATGGCAGTTTCTTCCATTATTTTTCCTGACTGACAAAATTGTACTCTTAACTGCTAAACTTAACATTTATGTAGGAATTCGTAAAGTGGTGACTCCGGTCGGAGTTGTCTTTTATTGGATGCCGCGTAAAATAGCTTATTGACTAGAATAATCCGAGGAGCAAATAAAATTGTATCGTAATTTCATGCACGATTGGGAGCGTCGGTGTCACGACAAAGATAATAACCGCATTGTTCGACCATTTGATTGGGGACTGGAATTTATTGGACCAGATCAAAGCCTTCATGAATCTAATCAAAACGGTTCCGCGCAGGCCTTCTCGCCAAAAAAAATAATTGAGGAATTTAACCGGAAAACGATTCCGAATAGTGATGAATTTTTTCGACCAGCACCCGTCAGTTCCGACGCCTTTGATTTCGATGGACATTTCTTAAAATTTCCCAGCTCGATTGAGACGATTTCGGCAGCGAATAACACGGTTCATGCCCGCTTTTATCCCGCTACGACAAAAGATGGCAAGCCCTCAGACCGGGCCGTCATCGTGATGCCGCAATGGAATGGGGATGTGAATGCGCACGTCGCCATTTGCAAGGGCTTAAATTATTTCGGGATTTCAGCGTTACGCCTGAGTTTGCCTTACCATGATTGGCGCAAACCGCCAGAACTGGAACGTGCCGATTATATGGTTTGCTCGAATATCGGGCGAACGATTCAATCTATTCGGCAAGGTGTCCACGATGTCAGCCGTTGCGCTGATTGGTTAGAACTTCAGGGCATTAGAAAAATCGGAGTGATGGGGACGAGCGTCGGCTCCAATGTCGGATTTTTAAGTTTCACGCACGACGAGCGCCTGGCGGTCGGAGTTTTCAACCATGCTTCCTGTTTTTTTGGCGATGTGGTTTGGCAGGGAATCACGACGGCGCATATTCGCGCCAGCCTGGAAACTGAAATGACGCGCGACGAGGCACGGCAAGTCTGGATGACGATCAGCCCCAGCGCTTACCTGAAAAAATTGAAACATCATCAGCGCAAAGCCAAGATTATGGTCGCGCGATATGATCTGACTTTCCCTTTTGATTTGTCGCAATATTTACTGGAAGATTGCGCTCAGCACGACGTTCCGATTGACTCGGTAATTTTACCTTGCGGACATTACACCAGTGGAAAGTCGCCTTATAAATTTTTAGTTGGCTATCATATTGTCAGCTACTTTGTAAAAGAATTGAGATGAAAAAAAGCCTGTCAATCCTGGTTTTGCTGCTGATATGCAATTTATCCGTCAAAGCCCAAAGCAGTTCTGATCCAACCGATGATGTACAGTTTTGGCCTGATCTGACGCTCCGGCTGAACTTGACACCGAAGACTTCGTTGGATTTTTTTGGCACTGCAAGGTTAGGTCAAAATCTTTCGCACTTCGTGGCGGAGCAGTTAGGCGTGGCAGCAGCCTACCGACCAAACCGGTATCTAACACTCACCGCGAATTATCGCTCAGCGTGGGCACAGCCCTTGCCCGGAAAATCTTCTTCTGAAAAACGAACGTTCTTTGATGTCACGCCGCGCCTCCCTTTGAAAAACGGAGTGACATTTTTAGATCGCAATCGGGTTGAATATCGAGTCATTAATCATCAAACTTCAGTCAGGTATCGCAATCGTTACCAGGTTGAGAAGGCGATAACCTGGCATGAGAAATCATTGACACCATATTTGGCGGGAGAGATTTATTACGATAGTCGCTATCACGAATGGGGTAGGAAGCAGCTCTGGACGGGCGTTCGCATTCCAGTGATGGCGCACCTGACCTGCGATTTCATGTATATGCACAATTGGGATGCGCGAGCTAAGCCGGGTTACTGGAACGTGTTTGGCGTGCTCACCCGGATTGAGTTTTAGGCGGTGTCAGCCACCATTCAAGTTTGCCCCTGACCGGCACTTCAGCGAAAGCAGCAACAAGGGGCGTAAATTTTTCAGTTTGCGCTGCTCCCACGACCAAACCCCAAATCCAGCTAGGAAGTCTGTGCGAGCTTGCTTGTCAATTGTGAGTGATGAGAAGGGCAAACTGGAAAGTTTGCGCTACTTCGAGAGCAGATTCAGCCAGCTCACCAAATCTGCAATCACTTCATTGCGATTGGTTTCGTTCAGCATTTCGTGGCGTCCATCGGGATAAATTTTTGAGGTCACATTTTTCAATCCGGCTTCGCGGTATTCATTCGCCAGATTGGTGGAACCGCGTCCGCCATCGCAGGAAGCGTCTTTGTCTCCGGCAAAAATATAAATCGGGAGTTCTTTTGGAATGCGTGTTTTATGGGCAGATTTACTGAGTTCAGCCATCCCATCAAGAAAATCTATCCAGAGCTGCGTCGAGCAGAGAAAACCGCAGAGTGAATCATTGAAATAAAGTTTGACCTCAACGGGATCACGGCTGAGCCAATCGAAGGGCGTTTCTGCATCCGGGAATTTTTGATTGAATTTGCCAAAGGTCATTGAATTGATCATCTGGCTCTTACCGCGCTTTCCAAGCCGTAATCTCTCAGCACGAGCAATCCCACGACCTGCTGCCGCCATTTTGGGAGGTTTTCCGTTAGAGCCGGAGAAAATCGCAGCATCTACCAATCTTGGGCGTTCGTAAATAATCTGTTGTGTCACGTACGATCCCAGGCTATGACCTAATAAAATCAGTGGTGAATTGGGTTTATCGGTTTTGATTTGTTGTAAAATTCCAATGACATCATGGACTAATTTATTCCATCCATCGTCATCCGCAAGATAGCCTAAGTCCTCGCGTCCCTTGACCGAATTCCCATGTCCCCGCAGATCGCACGAAAATACATTATAGCCCTGTGCATTCAATTGTTGCGCCGTACGGGCGTAGCGCAAAGCGTGTTCCGCTAAGCCATGCACGATAAAAATGTTAGCTTTGGCAGGAGCGGATGATTCCCATTGATAGGTGGCGAGTGAGGTTCCATCCGCCACAGTAGTAAATGATGGGGTCATAGCAATAATCTGAATAGATTCTACGCTTGTGGCTTATTTGATAACGGCGCGTTTGAGTAACGTCGGATTCTCAAATAGTATTCCCAATCCTCGGACAACGGCACGGGCAGGGCTTTCGGCCAGGGTCACGGACAATTCACTTTCTTTGGATAGGCGTTCGTCAAAACCGGAAAGCAAGGCGCCTCCACCGGCCAGAACTAATCCACGATCATAAATATCGCCAGAGGCTTCAGGTGGTAACGCTTCCAATGAATCTTCAATTGCTTTAATGATCCGACTGACAATTGGATCAATCGCTTCATAGATTTCGACACTATTCACCAGCGCCATTTCAGGACTTCCCGAAACAGTGCTGCGACCTTTGACGTTCGTGGTTTGTTCCTGCTCCAACTGAACGGCGCAGCCCAGTTCAATCTTCACGCGCTCAGCCGTGCGAGGGCCGACCTGCACGCTATGATTATATTTGATCATGTTGGAAATAGCAGTATCCAGATCATTGCCTCCAACTCTGATCGTGCGCGAGAAAATTACGTGATTATGGATGACCGCAGAAACAGTAGTCGTTCCAGCGCCTACATCTATGACCAGAGAAGCGCGTTGATCTTCCAGTTCAAAGTCTGCTCCCAGCGTTGCCGCTAAGCCCTTGTTCACGAAATGAATATTATTGACGCCCGCTTCCTTCGCCGCGTATTGCAGGGCGTAATGCTCAATGTCGGAAGCATCGGATTGAACTGCGAGCATGACCCGCCGCGAAAAATGGGAACGCCCATCGCGTGCTTTGCGAATATAGCTTTCCAGTAATTTTCCGGCGAGAAAAGAATCCGCGACTACGCCATCGTGGAGTGGGCTGAGAATTTGCGTATCATCAGATGCTCGACCTTCCAGTTCCAGAGCTTCCATGCCCACCGCTACAACTTCGCGGTTTTCGCGGTCATAGGCCAGCAGGGAAGGCTCATTCACGACGATCCCACGACCACGCGCAAACACACGGGTTCTGGAGGTTCCCAGATCAACGCCTAAATCATCAGTCACCAAATTTCGCCAAGAAGAAAGTTTCATCATTGTGGACTACCTGCAATACTAACATTGATGATCCTGACGTATCGGGTAGCTGGATCAATCATTTTTTGCGTGCTAACAGTCATTGTAGCTCAGGTTGAGTCTGAACTCGGTTCACGCGAAATCAATGAAGCTAATGTTACTCAGCCAGAGCCTCACTGCGCAAGTGGATTGAGGCGAGAAAACCGTTTTCTTGCATTTATGTAAGTGAGAAGTTCTTTGACTTTGGGGGCTGTATTTGGTTAAAGTCTTGCGATTGTTAGCTGGACGACTGGCGCGCACCAATGAACACGTTCGTTCTGCGCGGCTGTTAGCCTCGCCAGAACTGTTTCTCAATAACAAGAGGGGGAACGCGCTTCAAGGGCGCAGACATTTGTCTCCATCTTTTGCCCTGCGGCATCAATTTCGGTCAGCATTCGCTCTGTGACAGAGCTGTAAATTCGATAGCGTGTGACGACTTCGTAACCGCCAGAATAGTAGACGTTGTCCAGTTTTTGCTCGAACTTAACTTGCCGCCCATCTCCATCGTGCGTGTGATTGGAATAGTTATTCGCATTCGCTGAACTCTGCGTTCTGGTTAATTGTCCCGCGACATCGTATTGCTGTGAAGTCCCGCTATCATTGACGATTTCGCCGGAATTGTCGAACGCCCACGTTTGGTTAATAGCATTAGTAGCGGACGCCATCTTTTTTCGCTCGTCTGTTTTCATAGGTCGTGACGAAGGTTAGCGGGTAAAAATGCAACAAGGGCAGCAATCGAAATAATGATTAGAAGATTGCTGGAGTCAAAAATACTGGATATCTCTTTTTATTAAAGAGTGTTTTTCGCAAGTTATTGACTTAGTTGCGGCTGCGCAATATATAGCTTTCTTCCAGACCCAATTTCTTTTTTTGTCATAACGATAAGTATAATAGAGTTGTTGCGATGAAGGAAGAAGGATAAGTTAGGAGGATGAAATTAGCCATCAAGGAGTTAAAAACAGAGCGACAATGGCGAGCGGCAACGGG
>JAYVRW010000122.1:0-6264 GCA_043775925.1 Blastocatellia bacterium | reverse complement strand
CCGAACCGACCTCTTCCCTTACTCTCTCCACCATTCTTTCATTCTTTTTTTCAGACTCCCTTTTTTACTTTGTTCTTAACTTAATGCCATTGCCCTTTATGCTGTCACCCACTTCGTGGGCTAAGGCGAGTAAATTATAATGCAGCCGCTCCATCTGATGCCGAAGTGACGTAAATTTCGCAATCTTTACGCGCAATTTTTTTGTATTTCTCACGTATTGTTCGGCAGAAGTCGTCAACAAAATCAACATGTACCAAATTGATCGTACATCCACCAAAGCCTCCACCTGTCATCCGTGCGCCATAAACTCCTGCGATGGATTGAGCGATTTCTACCAGCGTATCAATCTCGCTGCAACTAATTTCATAATCGTCACGCATGCTGCGGTGTGATTGATTCATGAGGTTTCCGAAAGCGGCTCCATTATTTTTAGCCAAGGCTGAAGCGGCGGCTACGACACGTTCATTTTCGCTGATGACGTGGCGGCAACGGCGAGCAATAACTTCTGGCAAGCCAATTTTATTCTGCTCAAACCCTTCCAGCGTCAGATCACGCAGCGCTGAAATTCCTGTTCTAAATTGCGCGAAATGCTTGACGCCAGTTTCGCATTCAAGACGGCGCTGATTATATTCTCCGCCCGCGTGTTGATGTTTGACCATCGAATTACAAATCACCAATTTCACTTCCGCAGGCAAGGGAACAGGCTTGTATTCGAGCGTTCGACAATCAATCATCAGTGCGGAGGCAGCCTGTCCCAGCGCCGAAATAAATTGATCCATAATGCCGCAGCGCATCCCGACGAATTCATTTTCAGCGCGTTGGCACAGCTTCACCATTTCCAATTTGTCTAGCGTAAGGTCTGAAATTGAAGTCAAGGCCAGCGCCGTAGCCACTTCAATCGCCGCCGAAGAACTCAAGCCTGCTCCGCTTGGGACATCGCTTTCGACCAATAAATTCACCCCTCGCAGGCGATAACCCGCCTGCTCTAATGTGATTGCCGTGCCGACAATGTAATCGCTCCAATGATGTTCAGCGATTCGACTTTCTGGTTGGGATAAATCAAATTCTGCTTCGCCGAAGCCTAAAGACGAAATGACGAGACGCCGATCATCACGCGGCGCGGCTGCTATCACGGTAGCGAATTCAATCGCCGCCGGCATCACAAATCCGTCGTTGTAGTCGGTATGTTCTCCGATCAAATTAACCCGACCCGGAGCGCGAAACAGTCTGGGCGAAGCATTGAACTTTTTGATGAAGTTTGCCGTGATGGCGGCTGGATCAAGCACGATTAATTTGACTCCTCGAAGGTTTTTTAGGCGACAACAGAGCGCGGATCATAACAATCAATTGCGGTGAGAACAATAAATTATTCCTCAAGCAGCATTCAAGCAGATAGACAGGTTAAGTCGTGGCGCGAATGACGGCTTGCCATTTACCCATGCCAGCGGATAGTTTTACCCGTTTGTTGACAGTGGGGACAAGGTTGATTCTTTTTGTGTTTTGAGGCTGATTTCTTGACAGGGAATCAGACGCTCCATATCATATTGTATGTCTTGTATGTCACTGAAATCTAGCTACTACGCTGCCTTTGCACCAGCAATCAGGCAGACAACTCGTGCTTGAGATGTCTGGAAACTGGAGAGCCGAAGAATTATGTTTGGCGCATTTATTGGCGAGGTCTGTACTCGCATTTTAACGTGGATTGTCAATAATATTGTCCGGTTCAATCCTGATCCGAATTTATTGACGTTGATCGGATTGTTCATCAATATTTTTGCGGCAATTCTCTACGCCTTTGGTGAATTCTTTGATGCCGGATTAGTCATGATTTTTGCCAACGTTTTCGACATGCTGGATGGTCGCGTGGCACGGCTGACTGGGCGCGTCACGAAGTTCGGATCGTTCCTTGATTCCACGTTGGATCGTGCCTCCGATATGGTGGTCTTTCTGGGCATTATTATTTTTTACGCCCGTGATACGCAATATCACAGTACTTTGTACGCGGCTTTGACGGGAGCGGCTTTGATTGGCTCGGTCATGATTAGTTATGCCAGTGCTCGCGCTGAATCTATCGTCCCCAAAATGGATGTTGGATTCTTTCGCCGCCCTGAACGTGTTGTCTTACTGATTATTGGATCATTGACGGTCTGGCCTAATTCTACGCATTGGGCTTTGAATAAAATGCCAGCCACGATTTGGCTGCTGACTGTGTTATCATATTGGACATTCGGACAACGACTTTATGATACGTGGCGTCTAACACGGGAGCTTGAAACGAACCCTCTCAAGCCTTCGGACGTTACGACATAATGACATAATTTAGTAATGAGTCTGTCATCGGAAAAAGCACTCGGTCTATTAATTTTGAACCGGGAAAAATAATGAAAAACGAAGTAGAAAAAGTAAACATGATTTGCCCTTGTTGTGGTCTCCAACGTGTCGTCGAAGCCGATTCCTGTGAATCGTGTCAGGCGCGCAACGTGGATGCACCAATGTTTCAGCCGCTCAATAAGCTGCCTCGTTTAGGCGCAGCCTGGTTGGCACTGAGTGTTGTTATCATCGCCGTGGTAGCCTTTGTGATGGCGTGGCTTTTGATTAATGACATGAAAGTTTTGCGCGTGGCGGCGGTCGCAATTTTTGGTGAAAGCACGAAATTTACGAGCACTTTATTGAAAGGCGATCCCGATTTGCTGCGATACCGGATTTTTACCTTTGATGCGTATCGCCTCGCGTGTTTGATGTCCATCGGTGCGATTCCGTTTTCGATGCTGGGCATTTGGGCGGCTCGACGCGCTGGCAAATTAGCCAAAATGTTTCCGGGTGATTTTGGCGGACGCCGCATCGCTGCTTTTTCCATGACGTTGGCGATTGCCTTATTTGTTTCGTTCAGCACGGCTGGAATCAGCGCGATTCCACGCGCTATTCAATATGGTCGTGCTCGTCACATCGCTTCCGAACGCGCGCATTTTTATCACCTGCACGGCGAAGCGTTAGCGAAGTACTATTCAGAATACGGTACTTACCCGCAGGAAATTTCTGATCTGCGTGAATTTGTAACGGAAACGGTTTCGCAAACGGATTATTGGGGCAATACGATCAAGTACGCTCCGGCTGCTTTGATTGCTTCCAAAAGCAAGACTTCAAGTTACAGCAATTATCAATTAGTCTCAGCCGGGCCGGATGGTATCATGAATACGGCTGATGACATTCGCATGATAGATGGTGTCATTGTCAGTGAAGTTGATTACAACGATCCTCTCAATAGTATTTTTACTTCGGACAAATAACTATCCATAACCACAAATAATATGGAAAAAAAATACTTTGGTCGTTTGGTAGACAAGCTCTTACGCCGCAAATCCGAAGATGATTATCGTCGCTGGTTACTAAAATATGGGCGCGTTGTCGAAGGCCGTGTCATTGATTCAGGCGAAGATGAAACGATTTTTTATTGCTACCACATTTCAAATGTTCGTTATGAATCCTCTCAGATTTTAACTCCCGAACAGGGAGGTCAGAATGGTCGGTATTTTCCCGGCGCAGCGGTTAGTGTTCGCTTTGACCCGCGCCATCCTGCCAGCGGATTAGTCGAATAACATACGCACCATTTTCGGTGGTCGGAGGTCAGTGGTCGGTTGAAGACTTTGCCGATTACCAATGACCACAACCACTATGTTCAGAAAAATCCTCATCGCTAATCGCGGTGAAATCGCAGTCCGCATCATTCGCGCTTGCCGCGATCTTGGCATCTCTCCCGTCGCAGTTTTTTCCACCGCTGACCAAAAAGCACTCCATGTTCAATTAGCTGACGAAGCCTATTTCATTGGCGAAGCTCCGGCTTCTGAAAGCTACCTCGTCATCGAAAAAATTATTGATGCCGCCAAAAAATCAGGAGCCGAAGCGATTCACCCCGGTTATGGGTTTTTATCTGAGAAAGCCGAATTCGCCCGCGCTGTCGAAGCCGCAGGCATTACCTTCATTGGGCCTTCCGCCGATTCCATCGAATTGATGGGCAGCAAAACCAACGCTCGCGACGCAGCACTTAAAGCTGGTGCACCCATTGTTCCTGGCACCGCAAATAAATTGACCGACATCGCCGAAGCCCTGCAAACAGCGGATGAAGTTGGCTATCCCGTCATGCTTAAAGCCTCCGCAGGCGGTGGAGGTAAAGGAATGCGGGCGGTGCATTCAGCCGCCGAAATGAAATCAGCTTTTGAAACGGCATCGGCGGAAGCGCAAGCCGCCTTCAACGATTCTTCTGTTTATATTGAAAAATTAATCGTCAAGCCGCGCCATATAGAAATTCAAATTGTCGCTGATAAGTACGGAAGTATTATTCACCTCGGCGAACGCGAATGCTCCATTCAACGCCGTCATCAAAAGGTGATTGAAGAATGTCCGTCGCCGCTCAACGATGCCGAACTCCGCGCGAAAATGGGAGCCGCTGCCATCAGCATCGCCAAAGCCGCGAATTATTACAGCGTCGGCACGCTTGAATTTTTAGTAGACGCCAACCGTAATTTTTTCTTTCTCGAAATGAATACGCGCTTGCAGGTCGAGCATCCGGTGACGGAATTAGTGACGGGCGTAGATTTAGTCCGCGAGCAAATCCGCATCGCTGCCGGAGAAAAATTAACCATCAAGCAATCGGACGTGAAGTGGTTAGGGCATTCCTTAGAATGTCGTGTCTATGCCGAAGACCCTGAGAAAAACTTCCTGCCTTCGCCCGGAAAAATTACAAAACTTAGAACTCCTTCAGGTCCTGGAGTCCGCGACGATAGCGGCGTGTATGAAGGCTGGGAAGTGCCATTGTTTTACGATCCGATGATTTCCAAACTGGCAACGTACGGAGCGACACGCGAAGAGGCGATCAACCGCATGCAAAGGGCTTTGCGCGAATATTATGTTGGAGGAATTCGCACGACGATCCCGTTTTTTCAGGGAGTTTTGGATGACGAAGAATTTCGTAGCGGCGAGATTGATACCGGATTCATTGCCCGATATTTTGAGCGCGTCAAGAAACCGATCATTGATGAAAATGATTTATTAACCAATGAAGAAGTCGCTGCTGCGATGGTTGCCGCTTATGATTTTTCCAAGCAGCAACAGTTGCCTTCAGTGAATGCGGCTCCCACGAGTAAGTGGAAGGCTTCAGGGCGTGTGCGATAGCAGCGGTACGGTACAGTGAGCGGTAGCGACCTGGTAACCCTCGGCATTTACCAGATCGCTACCGCTCACTGTACCGTACCTGGATCAACCGCAAATTTCTTATGAAACTCAACCTCAACATTAACCAAAAAGAATTCGCCGCAGATTTTTCAATCCGTGATGGCATCGCGCAGCTCAACGAATTTTCTGCGCAATTCACCGAACCGCAGCCGCGTCTTTACACGGTCATCATCGAAGGAAAAGTTTATCAATGCACTATCGAAAATAACGAAGTCATTATCAACGACAAACGTATTCTGGTGTCAGTGCAAGACCCGAAAAAATTTAGCCACAGCGCCGCTGCCAACGCCCAGGCCGGAGGACGCGCTACGCTGACTTCACCAATGCCCGGCAAGGTCGTTCGCGTCATGTGCGCCGCCGGAGATGAAGTCATCGAAGGGCAGGGATTATTAGTCGTCGAAGCGATGAAAATGCAGAACGAAGTTCAGGCTCCCAAAGCGGGGAAGGTTGCGGAGTTGAAAGTTACGGAAGGTCAGACGGTGAATGCGGGGGAAGTTTTGGTGGTGATTGAATAATCAAAATCAAATTGTCACGCAACAATTTCAAAGATTGAATTTTGTGCATCAGCGCCAGCGGCGCGACATCTTGGTAGAAAAATTAGCTATGAATTATTCAAGCTCCTGAGGAGCGGCATATCAGATGTCGCTCCTCTGGAGCTTCGTTCTTTTGACCTCGCGGCTTCTACAAAGATGACGCGCTACTGGCACTCAGGAACACTGAAAATATTTCTCAATTATTTATCTGAATTATTGTTTTTTTCGACATTTCGCGTGAAAGTGATTCGATAAAGCCAAATTCCAATCATTGAAATCCCCAAAATGAAAAGTATGATAATTATTAATGCAATGAGTGAGAGCATAGGAATAGAGTAGCTATATTAGTGGTTGCTGGATTTGGACTTTTCTATTTCCAAATCTACTGTATTTCATTTCGATGATTAGGTTCTGTTGACATTTCAAAATCTCGAATTGATAAGGCTTTTGTTTGCAGCGAGATTGGGGCTTGATTTAAGAAAATGACGTTTCCCGGTAACTG
>JAYVRW010000121.1:0-24149 GCA_043775925.1 Blastocatellia bacterium | reverse complement strand
TGGCTTCGGCGCGGACATTTCCGGCGGCTCCTTTAATGGCGTGCGCGTTATTCACCAGCGCAGCAGTGTCTTGCGTGATAATGGCTTGTCGGATTTTACGGATTTGATCGGGGATGACTTCAAAAAAACAAGCCAGTAATTCTTTGACGAACTCGTGGTCATCGCCTGCGATGCGCATTAATTCTGCCTGATTAAAAACTTCTGTATCCATTTTGATCGGTACTGTAAAGGAATGAACGAAATTCTGATTGAAGCGGCATCTTAACGCAAGCAAGGCAGTCTCGACAATTTATTTTTTGGCACTGACGGGATTGGCTACGAAGCGATAGCCGACGCCGCGCACAGTTTGCAAGTGTTGCGGTTCGGCGGGGTCGTCTTCGATGTACTTTCGCAGTCTCACGATAAAATTATCAATCGCACGGGTGTCCGTATCTTCGCGCAATCCCCAGACTTCTTCGAGGATTGCTTTGCGCGAAACAGGTTGCCCGTCGTGCTGTGTCAGGTAGCGCAGGAGTTCGGCTTCCATCAACGTTAAGCGCACAGTCTTGTTTTTTAGAACTAACTCTAACGATCCGAAATCAAGCGTTTTGCCAGCAAAAGTGAAAATTTCAAGTGGAGTTGGTGGCGCAGTTTCCTGTCTCGACCATTGATTGCGACGGAGTAGTCCGCGCAATCTGGCAATGAGAATGGCGAGTTCAAAAGGCTTGGGTAAGTAATCATCTGCGCCAGATTCAAATCCGCGCAAGACATCTTCCGGGCGATTTCGAGCGGTCAACATTAGGATCGGAATAAAGTTTTCCTGACGGCGCAACTCGGCTGCGACCTCGAATCCATTTTTACCGGGGAGCATGACATCCAGCAGTACAGCATCGAACTTATTCTCACGATTCAGAGCTAATGTAAGAGCCGTTTCGCCGTCGTGCGCGACCGTGACCTGATAGCCTTCCGCCTCAAGATTGAACCGTAATCCTTCCGCCAAATGTAATTCATCTTCGACAATGAGAATTGAGTTCATACTTAATTCTTAATCAACGGCAACCTGATCGTAAATGAGCTGCCGTGACCTTCGCCTTCGCTGTTGGCAGAGATTTTTCCGCCGTGTCGTTCAATAATTGATTGAACGATAAATAATCCCAGCCCAGTGCCTTTGACCCGCGCCATCATTTGTCCCGGCACACGATAGAAGCGTTTGAAGATGCGTTTCAGTTGCGCCTGTGGAATGCCAATTCCGGTGTCTTTGACAGTGATTGCGACTTTGTTTTCGGGCAGCGCAAAGACTTCGACTGAGACGTGAACATCTTCCACTGAATACTTAATCGCGTTGTCAATTAAGTTTGAGATAGCGGCGCGTAATTCTTCACGATCCCCTTTAATGACTGGGCGATGACCATTTGTAAGACAGTCAGCAAAAGTCAAGGATTCGTCGGGCAGGCGATAGCGAGTCTTCGCTAAATCGGTACATTCTTTCGATAATTCGCTGATGTCCACCGGAGCCAGATGGAGCTGACCGCGTTTTTGCCCGATCTGTCCGGCGCGCAAAACCTGTTCGACGGTATTCAGCAAACGATCCGTATCAGCGAGCATAATGCCGTAAAATTCTTCGCGTTTTTCTTCGCTAACTTCGCGGGTTTGGAGCGTTTCAAGATACAGCCGAATAGAGGCAATCGGCGTTTTTAATTCGTGCGTGACGGCATTAATAAAGCTGTCGTGTTGTTCATTTCGACGAATTTCACGAACGAGAAAAATTGTATTGAGGACTACGCCCGCGATAATGGCGATGAAAAAAATGAAGCCGAAAACAAGGAGCGCCACTTCGCGCCAATTGAGCAAAACCCACCCGACATTGAGCGCGACCGCAAACATCACGAGGAAGGTTCCGAGCGTGATGAAAAAGGCGATGGATTTTCGACGAGTGTACATAAAAAAGGATTAGGGACTAGAGGCTAGGATGTAGCATTTTCCTTGAAACCGCAACTAACGCGACCTCTCGCTACCCCCTAATCTCCAGTCCCTAACCCTTTTTCTCTATTCCCTGAATTTCAGCTCGCACTTTGTAAGGCGGGTTCAAAATCTTCTTCGATTTTTCTTGGTGCGGTGTGTAAATCTACCGAACGCACGTCTTTGGCTAAGCCGAAAAGTCTGAGCGTGCTGATCGCATACCAGTTCAAATCAATTTCGTACCAGGCTAAGCCGTGACGCGCAGAAGCAGCGTGGGCGTGATGATTATTGTGCCAGCCTTCACCGAAAGACATCAACGCTACCCACCAGTTATTGCGCGAATCATCTCCGCTTTTGAAGCGTTGCGTACCCCAGACGTGCGTCGCGGAATTGACTAACCACGTGATGTGCAAGCCCACTGTCGTGCGCAGGAATGTTCCCCACAGCACCATTGGGAATCCGCCGATAGCAAATAAAATCAAGCCTACGATGATTTGCGGGACGTAGTGATAATTGGAGAGCCAGACGTAAAATTTATCTTTGGCGAGGTCCGGCGCATAGCGTCCAAGCTGGGTGCTGTCGCTGTGCAAACCTGTGCCGAAAATAATCCAGCCCATGTGCGCCCAGAAAAATCCCTCACGTGGCGAATGCGGATCGCCTTCTTTGTCAGATTTGGCATGATGAATGCGATGCAATCCCACCCAGAAAATCGGGCCGCCTTGCAGCGCGAGCGATCCACAGATGGCGAAAAAATATTCTAAGTAACGTGGGACTTTGAAGCCGCGATGCGTCAACAGGCGATGGTAGCCGATCCCAATGCCAAGGCTGCCGGAAACCCACCACAAAAAAACCGCAGCAGCAAACGCCTGCCAGGTAAAATTGAACACGGCAGCCACGGCTCCGACATGAAATAAACTCATGAAGATGAGCGTGATCCAGTTGATATGTTTCGGTTGCGTAGATGAATTAGTAAGTGGACGCAAGGCTTTTTCTCCTTCTTAAATATTTTTCCAGAATACAAAAGTGGCTTTTCCCGGATGGTTACAATGACCAGATGCGCTTCACTAGAGCGCTGATAATACGAGGAAATCCTAGCAGAGAAAGGTTGATTTGTTTGTAATAGTTTTGTAATCGGCTAAGTGTAGCCCCGTTTCAAGCGAAGTTACGCAGATGTCAGTAGCCTGCGCGTCAGCAAGGGCTTGCCCCGCGACTAAGGAATCCCTTCCTGACAGGCTACTGACATGGCAGGCTTTTGCGCAAGGCTAATTAAAAAACCACTTGACCGAAAAAATGGCAGTTGCTGTATCCCGCGCACTGCTCACTAGGTATGCAGATGGGTCGAAAAAGAAATACAAGAGATGCATGATCTGAGTTTGAATTGCGTTGACTACCGCAAGACAAACTTGTTACTGATGAAGTTGGACGCAAAAACCGACAAATCAGTGATGCATATTTAGATAACGCGATGCAGGTGGATAAGACGGAGGTTTTGCAGCAAAACACCAGTGGACAATGGGTGGTTTATTCAACTTCAGCCACGATCAATAAACCATTACAGCGAAAAAGCGCAATGATTCAAGCAGAAGGTCAATTGACAAATTATGGTTCTCACTACCACCAGTATTTCAAACTGAGGGAGGAGAAAGTATTCATGCCAGAGTATTCATCGAAAGACTGATCCACGAAGTCGCTACGATAGCGGCTTTAGCGATAAGCTTACTTTCCATTTTATCATCAAATAAGATCATCAAGTTTGTTTTAGGTGGATTAAGTCTTTTAGTCTCAATCACACTTTTCCTGTTTTATCTATGGTTTTTTAGTTACTACCAGTTTCCTGATAGTTCTATTTGGTGGAGAACCGTCTCACAGGCTTTCCGCCCAACATCCGAAAAGTTTCAAATCGAATGGGCTTAGAATGAGAAGCAGATTCCACCGTAGTTTTTCTCTGCTTAGCATAAACGGTGTCGTGCTGATGTGGCACTGCCCCCGGCAAATCCTGCACCTTGCGATCTATTCAGCCGAATCGTGGCAGCGGTCGCCCGCAGCGAAGGCAGACGAGCAAGGCAAGCTTGTTTGGTGTGAGCGTGGGATCTCCCTCGCCAGGCATCATCCGTTCCATTTCATCTCACTGCATCAGGAATTAAAGCTGGTCGGGATCAGTGCCAAGTTCCCGCAATTTGGTGGCGAGGCGATCAGCGCGGGAAGAGTTTCGGGTTTTGCGTTTCGAGAGAATTAGTTTGACTCGAAACTTACTGCTTGCTACAACGCAAACTGGAAAGTTTGCGCTACATTGCTTTATTTTCGAGACTCCGCCAGAGATACCATGATGCGATGGAACAGTATGGATGCCATTTGTTTTGTTCAGCAATCGCTTCCATGTCGGCAGGCTTGGGAGCTTCAGCCAATTCGTAACTGCGATGGATCGCGTTCTTAATTCCTAAATCTCCTGTCGGTAAAATATTCAATCTCCCCAAAGAAAAAATCAGGAACATGTGAACCGTCCAGACGCCGATGCCTTTGACTTGAATCAGTTCGGCGATGATTTCTTCGTCCGACATTTTGGGAAGCCGCTTGAGGTTGACGCTGCCGTCTAAGACTTTTGCAGCCAGGTCTTTGATGTAGCCAAGTTTCTGAAATGAAAGTCCGACAGCGCGTAAATCTTCATCAGAAGTCGCCACGATAAGCTCAGGTTTGGGAAATTTTGCCGGAGCGTAAAGCGCCAGAAACCTCTTCTGAATCGTATCAGCGGCTTTGGTGGAAAGTTGTTGTGAAATGATCGAACCGACCAATGTTTGCAGGTATTTTGTGTGCGGTTCAATCCGGCAATCACCATGTTTTTTGATGATGTTGCGCAAGACGGGATCGCGGCGTGACAGGTGCTTTTCTGCAATTCTGAGGGTGTCTGAAAATGAGTGATTGGATTCCATCAGTGCAGTGTAGGACGCACCTTTTATTTTGTCCAAACAACTCAGCAATTTCTCAATTTTTGACCACAAAAACTCTGTCAGGACATGAATTCCTCGTTAAAGCTTAATTTTCCTGACGAATTGACTATCCTAGCAAACCCATTCGTCGTTAATGGATTCGGATGAAAATTCTTTCGGCGGGACCTGTTGACCACCATCAATACTTGAAGTCATGCTCAACCCAATGGTGTATTGACAGCACCATTTGGCAAAATCATTTTGAGTGCCATTCAAGTAATTGGCGTACAGAAGATGCGTGACCGCGTGTGCCGCAGGCGCACCTTTTTCGAGCGATAATTCCAACAATTCTTTGAGCTT
This sequence comes from Blastocatellia bacterium, assembly GCA_043775925.1. Taxonomy (GTDB): domain Bacteria; phylum Acidobacteriota; class Blastocatellia; order RBC074; family RBC074; genus JAFDVL01. Next base: position 18,927 of record JAYVRW010000121.1, on the reverse strand, counting down.
TTGCTCGATTACAGCATTCATAGAACAATTTCCTTGTTTCCCAAGGGGCCTCATTGACCATAAAATTTTCGTGAGAAAACTCAACATCAACAGACGGGGGAGAGATTAGAAGCACTTACACTAAATTTAATTTGTAAATGCTATGAGGAGAATGATTCAGCCAGAAAGAAGAAAAGAGAAGTGGCGTTAGAATCGTAAGACCCGAATTCAAATTTTCAAAACTCGAACCGAGACGTTAAGAATACCTATTTTTACAAATAGGATCAACAAATAGTTAAACATGGAATTATTAAATCTTGTCAAACCTGATTGACACAGCGTTACGATAGTCATATATTTTGCTGGCAACAGCTTCCAATCACTAACAGCCAAATTCTTCAAGTGACTCCCCAGGATGCTTTTGTTCCAGATTGTTCCTTAATAAATACTCCCCTGATCTTGCTTGCAAATTACTGATGATTGCGCCGAATAACCGAAAAGCCTGCAAGTAGTAAAGATAGCAACTGATTAATTATGTGTTCAAATTGATCGGTACGCGGAACAATTCATTAATCAGAATCAGGTGTTTACCCTCAGCCTGAAACGCTAATTTTGCAGGAGGTTGCAAGACCTCTCGCCCCGTTGTTGGAGCGATCATCCGCTGGGAAAGATTGCATAGCAACGATTATGAGACCTATTAATTTACTACTGTTGGATTTCAATTCGCACGGGAATCTGGGGAATGAGTTGTGCTCAATTTTAGAAGCTTCGACTCTTCCCGAAATACGCCTTCATCAGGAACATCTCGAAAATATTTCACCTGCCGAGCGTCCCAATTTTTTAGCGAATTTGTTTCATCGCCTCAAGCCATCCGTGACCTTTTTGGTTTCTCAATTAAGTCCGCTCAAACCAGCTCGAACTTTGTTTCAATCACTCAAGACAAATACCGTCGAACCGCCGGTGATTGTGGTGACGGAAGAAGATGAGCCGGATGAAGTATTCGAAACGCTCAAGCTTGGAGCCGTTGATTTTATCACCGCACCGCTGACGCCGATTAATATTGTCCCGCGTGTCCGCCGCCTTTTGTCACGCGAAGATATTTCGTTCCCCGATGCGGCGCAGCATCAAATGGTCGGTCACAGTCCGGCATTTTTGTCAGAAATCAATAAAATCCCGATGGTCGCCAAATGCGACGCCGGAGTCATGATTTCCGGCGAAACAGGAACTGGTAAAGAACTCTGCGCCCGTGCGATTCATAACCTCAGTACTCGTGCCAGCCAGCCCTTCATTCCTGTCAATTGTGGAGCGATTCCGGTGGAGTTGGCGGAGAATGAATTATTCGGGCACGAGCGCGGAGCTTACACGGGAGCCGGAACAGCTCAGCCTGGACTGATTAAAGAAGCTGACGGCGGCACCTTATTTCTGGATGAAATTGACAGCTTGCCGTTGTTGGCGCAGGTGAAGTTATTACGCTTTTTGCAGGAACGTGAATTTCGTCCACTCGGTTCAACGAAAACTCGCCATGCTGATGTCAGGGTAGTCACTGCTACCAATGTTAATTTTGAAAAGGCGATCAAAGAGGGGAAGTTGCGACAGGATTTATATTACCGTCTGAATGTGATCCCGATTACCTTGCCGCCGTTGCGTGACCGATTGGAAGACATTCAGCTCTTAGCCGAATTCTTTCGTTCTAAATATTCTCTGAATTTCAATAAACACGTCACTGACTTTTCGCCGAATGCGCTGCAAAAATTATTGATGCACGATTGGCCAGGCAACGTCCGCGAATTGGAGCACGTTGTGCAGCGTGCCGTAGCGTTATGCCAGCTTTCAATCATTCGCACCGAGGATCTTCAACTAACGTCATTTTCAACGAGTCCAGTGCTGGAATCGTTCAAGCACGCGAAAGATCGGGCCGTGAATCAGTTCGAACGCAATTATCTGCAAAGCCTCTTGCTGGCATATCAGGGCAATATCACCAAAGCAGCCGAAGCCGCACAAAAAGATCGGCGCGCCTTCTGGGAGCTGATGCGCAAGCATCAAATTGATGCCCATCATTTTGCCGGCAAGGACGAAGAGCTATGACAAATCGTGGTACGAGGCAGGATAATTTTGTCCTGGCTTAAACTTTTTGCAAACACAGGATTTAGCTTCATCACCCACCAATGAGCTAGGATAAAATCAGCCGAATGGTTGGCTAAAATCTGCACTTTTATTACTGAAAACGCCATTTTTCTCTGGCACACTGCTTGCATTTATATCCTGCGTCAGCCATCAGACAACGATTTGAAATTGAAAATTTTGCGTCAGGCATTTCGAGATTCTGGTTCTCAGGAACTACAACGAATCTTCCAAGCAGCAGCCTGATAATTTCATCTTTGTTCTTTCTGATCGCTGACTCGTAAAAATTGATTTCTGGTACGAATTGAACAAATGCTAACTCTAGTAGCTAGTCAGATACTCAGTAATCGTTGCCAGCTTTTCAGCCAATAACGGCAACAACTCAACTCTAAAGGAGATTATTATGTCAGGTTTTCAACCTTCAGCTCCGCTCAGTTTGGGCGGACACATTGATGCAATTCTTATCCATGAACCGGGCGGTACCCCAACAAATATCATTGAGGCGGGGACGGATTTCCTAGTCCACGTTAGATGGGCAATTGACGGTGCAGCAGTAGCGCTCATGTCAGGCACCTTTAATGTCAAAGTCTTTTTTGAAGGCTTTGGTACTCTGCCTGAAAAAGAATATCCCACAGCGGCTCTGCCAACGTCTCCACCGCTGCCGATACCTGTGGTTCCAGTTTCGGGGACTCACTATACTGTCCATGTTCCGGTTCCTGGCACGGTTGCGGCGGGAGGGCTGGAAGTGGGTATTTACAAAATGATTGCAATCGTCACTTACACGAATGCAGCAGGGAATCCTGGCCCCATTGCAGGCTTTACTGATGAAGTAGTAGTTCAGATTTTCCCATAATCTGAAAAAGGCTGGTTATGATTGGTTACTACTATGAAGATTCAGTGTAACAACAGTCATATAATTCAGCGATTGCAGTGAAAGACTCCATCAAGTCAGCTTGTTTGTTGGGGTCTTTCCAGTTTTTATTAGAGGGCAAATTACTAACTGTTCAGCTCAACAGTTAAGTATGCAGCGACCTTTTCAGCAGTTTAGGGGGGAAACATGCCTAGCAAAAGTCTACGGAATTTAAAATCGAAATCAGCAGAAGTACCATCTGTGATGACAAATTTTCGCCAAATCAAAGGTATCAATCAACTGGTCGAAGCGCGCTTACACCGTGCTGGTATCAAGACTATTGAAGATTTGACGAACCTTCAACCTGATGAAATTTTTGCAGCCATTGGGAATCTCAAAGGAGTAACGGTTAAACAAATTGTCGAGCAAGACTGGATCGGGCAGGCGCACAAATTGGTTGGGAAGAAAGGCGTAACCAATGGAGCCATCGAAAGCGAGGGGTTCATTGTGAATCTCTTCCTGAGTAAGAAAAAGCAGGTTCATTCTACTCAAATTTTACACGTTAACAGTGACGAAGGTGAAAAATGGGATGGCTGGGACAGCCAGCGATTACTGAACTTCATTAGTAATCGTTCCGGTCTGGCTCTGCCGAAAATTGAGACAGTAGAATCCAATGCAATAGCGATAGAACCTGTCAAAGAAAGCTCCACAATGATTGAGGAAAAACCGAAACCAACTTCGCAAGTGTCAGTACCACTTGTAAAAATGGATGTCGCCGGGATCATTCCTCCCCCCGTGCCGAAATCTGAAATCGGTTTTCGTAATTTTGAGATAATTCCTTCGCACAGTAGTACGCCGAGTAAACTCTTGCGGAAGGGCGAGTCTTTTGATATTCGCTTGTCACTTGACATTGACAACGAAATTAAACAATTTGACTCATCAATTGATTACACTGCCGCAATTTTTGCAAAAGGTCTCTCTGCCTCAACTCGAGTCAATCTGGGCGAAGCCTCTGGGGTTATTTCCAGTGCCAAAGAAGCTATTGAGATAAATATTCCGAATCAGGATTTAGCTCTCGGTACATACCGCCTCGAAGCGGCGCTCTCAATTAGCAGTGAGTCGAAAGCCATTGGCAACCCTGTACAGGCGCGCACGATTTTTCAGGTCTTTTGATCTCAGCGACTTACACTTGACAGAATTTTCTTACATCCAAAAGAGAAGGGGGAGCTATGCCCGAACCATCAGCCTTTGCGAAAAAACTGGCAGGAATTGCCAATGAGCAGTTTATGTTATTCCGGGATCAGCATGAGCACGATCCGGTTTATCCAAACAAATCAAGAAATGGTACGCATCGCTCGGCTTTTCATTTGAAAGTGTGGATGTCCCGTGGTCAGCCGTGTTTATTTCGTGGTGCGTACAAAATGCGGGAGCCACAAAATTCGAATTTGAATTTGCTATGGCGCATTCCAGATTTGTTCACCAAGCCATTCAAAACGGGCTGAGTAATATCGGCGTTTTCCAGGCGTTCGACATTTCCACTGCTGCTCCACAGGTTGGGGACATTATTCAAAACAACCGGCTCGGAAATAAATTTGATTTCAGTTTTGCCCGAACCCATCAAGCCTACGCTTCGCATTCAGCGATTGTGGTTATGGGAGGACAAGATGAAGGCGGGAATTTCGTCATGACAATTGGTGGAAACGAAGGAGATACGGTTGGCAGAAAACGAGTCCAACTCTCTGCTCCCGGATTGATCAAACAACGGACTTCCAGCCCTTATATTTGTGTTATCAAGAACTTGAAATAGCTTTTTCTTGCAACGGGGGGACTATGAAATTCACACTAGCAGTAAAAACAGAGTACGAAAACTTGATGGAGAATTGTGAAATCCGCGCTGACAGGGTCGGTGATGTTGATGCAATCATTTTTCGCATCCTGCCACATCAAGTGCTTTACGAAAAGATTGGCAACGAATTGGACATCCCCTGGTATTTCATTGCAGCCATACACAATCTGGAATGTGGCCTACGATTTGACCGGCATTTTCACAATGGTGATTTATTAACAAAACGAACAATTCATGTCCCCAAAGGACGACCTCCCGTAGGCAATCCACCTTTCACTTTTGAGGAAAGTGCTATAGACGCACTAACCCTTGAGGGCTTTGCGAATAAACCAAGTTGGACATTGCCGCTCATGTTGTTTGGATTGGAAAAGTTCAACGGGTTTGGTTACCGCCGCAAAGGCATCAATTCTCCCTATTTATGGAGCTTTTCAAATCATTACGAGAGTGGAAAGTTTGTTGCAGATGGCGAGTTTTCATTGACTGCTGTTTCCGCTCAATGTGGTGGAGCAACACTTTTCAAGCGCATGGAAGAACAAGCCCTCATCGAAATTCCGGTAGAAGATTCGTAAACGACCACTAGTGAGCTTTTACATCTGGTAGCACTTCTTATCTCCAAAGAATTGAGGTTCATTATGAAATATGACCGACCTACTTTTTTCCAAGCTTATCGGGAGCTTTTCAAGCCGGTAAGTATTTCTCAAAAACAAGTGAACGGCATTGAAGCGCTGCTCACGTTTATCGAAAATGATCCAGAGTTACATGACCTGCGCCACATCGCGTATCTGCTGGCGACCATCAAGCACGAGTGCGCGGACACCTGGCAACCTATTTCAGAATTCGCCAGCGGCAAAGACTACGAAGGGCGGGCGGACCTGGGGAATATTTTCCCGGGTGATGGGCCGCGTTTCAAAGGGCGCGGCTATGTACAAATTACGGGGCGTTCCAACTACCGGAAATTTGGGACACGGTTCGACATAGACCTGGAAGGGAATCCGGTTTTAGCGCTTGATCCGCCGATCAGTTACGACATTGCCAGTGTTGGGATGCGGCTCGGGTTGTTCACCGGACGGGAATTAGCTGACTTCATTCACGAAGATCAATGTGATTATCGCAATGCGCGGCGCATCATCAATCGGCTGGACAAGGCAGACAAAATCAAAGGATATGCTGAGAAATTTGAAGATATTCTCAGAGCGAGCCTGATTACATAATCGGCAATTCAGAATCTATACCGAGCCAAAACTGAATGGCGAAAAATGCAGAAACACGCACTGTGCCGAGTTCACGCCCTTACTACGTGTGGGCTTCTGCATTTTATTACCAGCGAATTCTGTGATCGTCCTGCGGATATTTCGGATCCCACTTTTGTAATTCGTCGTGGCGCGTTTTGAATTTTTTGACATTTTCCTGTAACGCTAAAAATTTATCAGGATCAATTTCTACGCCAAGTCCTGGGGCATCCGGCAAAGGCATTTTACCGTCCTTAAATTTCAACATATCGCCTTTGATAATATCCTGCGTCGTCCACGGATAATGCGTATCGGCGTGGTATTCGACGCGGGAAATCGCGCAGTTCATGTGCGTCATGATCGCCATCGAAATTCCTAAATGATTGTTGCTATGACCGGAACAGCCCCAGCCCATCGCTTCGCAAATTGCTGCCCAGTAACGCACATTCGTCAGGCCGCCCATGTAGTGATTATCAAGCAAAACAATATCAATCGAACTCTTTTGAATGGCGGGTTTGATGTGTTCCATCTTCGTTACTACCATATTGGTAGCGAGTGGAATTTTCGTTTGCCGGCGCACCTCTGCCATTCCGTCAAGCCCCGGTGTCGGGTCTTCGTAATATTCCATGTTGAGCGGTTCAATGGCTTTGGCAACGCGAACTGAAGTTTCGACGCTCCACGCGGCATTCGGGTCAATCCGAAGTTTTCCTGCTGGCATTTTCTCGCGCATGATTTGCAGCGCTTCGATTTCTTTGTCGGGATGCAGGACGCCGCCTTTAAATTTGCACGAAGTGAAACCGTATTTCTGATTGAACTCAACAAACTGTTTGGCGACGGATTCCGGCGTACTGTAATCAGGCCCGTTCGCCGTCGGCATCACGAAAAAAATGTACGCCGAAAATTGTTGCGCTTCACGATAAGCACCGCCCAGCAAATCAACGACGCGACGGTTAATGACTTTGCCGATGAGGTCAAGGCAGGCGGTTTCGACTGCGCCAAAGGAATTTATTTCTTTGATATTGCGGCGAAAATATTCAATCTCGAACGGATCACGTCCCAGCACAATTTCTTTGGCAGCTTCTAAATTCTGAATGCTGTTGCCGCCGATTTCGGAAATCCCTTTGAAGCCATCATCCGTTTCAATTTCTAAAATTGAGCGCTTGAAATGTGAGTCGTGTACATTCCACGAATTCAGCAACGCGAAATCTGGCGAAGCTACCAGCGTCGCTTTGAATTTTGTGATTTTCATTTTGCTGCGCGGAGCCTTTGCTTTTGGGCTTCCGCTGCGCTTTTGACCTTGTGCGTTCGCGTTGAAGACGAGCGGAAAATCTTCGATGCCAGCTAAGCCGGAAATTCCAGCGGCGGTTGCGATCCATTGTCGGCGATTCCAATCTTTCATAAATTCTAAAGCCAGAAATACTATCCTGTCGTTTAATTAGATGGCGGATACCAGCCTGCTAAGAACCAGTTTTGGCGAACAGTTATGGATATTCGATTATTCATTCTCAATGCAGAAACGGTAGTACGCCCGATAGCTGTCTTCCCCCATGATTCTAACGCCATTGACGATGATAAAGTGCCGTTTCCAATGCTGTTTGCGCGGATTGTATAAAGAAACTTTTCGTCGAGTTTGAAGATCAACGCCGTGAGTTTTTGTTCCTTTGAAGACGTTGCATAATGGACAAGCCAGCCACAGATTATCCTCGTCATCTGTCCCCCCTTTGGCTGTTGGCAAGAGGTGGTCAATTTCGAGTGGCACTAATATGTATCGTTGTTCGCCTAAACAATAACCGCAACGATTTCTGGCTTGCTTTATTATTTTTTGGCGTAATTTGTCGGAGACATAGCTCATTGCAAATCTTCAGGAGTTTTTATCAATCCCCGCATCACCGATTCGGCAATACCCTGTGCTTTTCTGAGGTTACCAATTTGATAGACATAAAGCTGTACTTCGAGTTCGTTGCGCTCAAGTGGTGTCAACGTGCCAGCTTGATTTTTATACAAGAGGTCGCTTTGCCGTTTTGCCTGCTCATTCGGCATTTTCAAATTTGCCAATGCCAAAACTTCTGCGTCCGAGCAATCTGCCAAAGGGCGTTCGGTTGTTTCCGCTTCTTCATTGACTACTTTCTCTATTGCATTTTTGATAATCGTAGCCACACTTTTTTTCTTTGTTTTGGCTAAGCACGAAACTCCCGCGTACAAATTATTGGGCAACTTAACGTTGATTTCCATAAATTAAAACCTCTCCAAAATCATAGCACAAATAATAAAACTTCCGAATCTTCACAGGTTCAAATTTATTCCGGCAACCCGATGCGCCGCAGCAGGTCAGCCAGTCGCGGGTCATCCTTGAATCCCGGCATCATCGCGGAGATGTATTTGAACCAAACCAGAATCCCTGCCCGCTGTTCATAAGCTTTTTCCAGCAATTCAAACGCGCGATCCAGTTCGCCAAGCCCCACATTGACTAGCGCCAATTCAAACGGCAGCAAATGCCGTAACACACTCAATTCCTCTAGTTGCTTGAAAACCTTCTGCGCTTCGTCTTGTTTGCCAACCAATCCGTATAGGTATCCCAGATATGCTAAAGCTAAAGGGCCAGCGCTAAGAGACACTGCTGTTTGATACGTAGAAATTGCCTGCTCATATTTTCCAGTTCTCCATTGCTCGACCGCAATTAGCCAGTAGCCACCATGGAAATTTGGTGAAAACTCAAGAAGCTTTTCGCCTTGTTCGCGCAACAAGTCATAGCGCCCAACCACCCAACAGGTATAACCAACATTGAGATTGGTGATGAGTGAAAGAGGATTAAGCTCCAGCGCTCGCCGCCCTAATCTAATAGCTTCATCCACCCGCCCCAGCGCAGCCAGCAACAGAGCATACTGTTCAATCGCCTCTGCATGATTGTGATTCAGCGCAAGAGTGCGTCTAAACCCACTGTCTGCCCCGCTCCAATCCCACTCGTAGAAAACTTTCATCCGCGTAAGTGCAAAATGGCTTTCGGCTAAATCGTTATCAATCGCTACAGCTCTGACCGATGCCGCCTTGATAATTGGAACGCTTTCTTCAGGCAGAGTAAAACCGTAAAACCAGAGAGCCACGTGTGCATTTGCCACTCCAGCATAAGCTGGCGCGTGATGCGGCTCTTTGCTGATTGCCTGATTGAAAAACTCAATGGATTTCTTCAGCCCTTCCTCTGTCCATTTGCCGTAATGAAAACGCCCTTTTAGGTAAAGCTCGTAGGCTTCGGTGTTGTCGGTGTATCGTTTGATTACCGCCGCTTTCTCCGCACCTAGCAGCTTCACTTTCAGCGCATCCACAATCGCCAGCGAAATCTCATCCTGAATGTCAAAGATGTCTTTCATTTCGCGGTCGTAGCGTTCCGACCAGAGATGATAGCCATCCGCGATGTTGATGAGTTGTGCCGTGATGCACAGCCGATGGCCGGATTTGCGCACGCTGCCTTCCAGCACTGCGCCGACGTTCAGCTTCTGCCCGATCTCGCGGATGTCGGTCTCTTTGCCCTTGAAAGAAAATGACGAGGTGCGCGCGGCGACGTGCAAAGCTCCGATCTTCGAGAGCGCATTGAGCAACTCTTCGGCCAGTCCGTCGCAAAAGTATTCGTTGCCAGGATCGTTGCTGATGTTGACGAAGGGCAACACCGCAATCGAAGGCGTGGGATCGGTACGGTACGAGGAGCGGTAGCGACTTGGTGCCTCCGTCTCGTGCGCCTCAGCAGGAACCAGATCGTTACTGCTCCCCGTACCGTACCGCGCGGCCTCCGTTGTTTGCAGTTCCTCCAGCAGCGCCTTCGCGTCCTGCAAATCCGCCGTGTCGAAGCCTTCGGTGAACCAGCCGTAAATCTCCGCGAGCATCTGCCGCGCTTCGGCGTGTTTGCCCTGTTGCTGCCACAAGCGCGCGAGGCTCGTGGCGGCGCGCAGTTCCCACGACTTCGCGCTCTGTCGCCGGGCGATCTTGAGGGCTTGGTGATAACAGTCTTCCGCTTCCACCTCTGCATCGCTGGCGGCGGCTTGTAGTACCAACTCGCCTTTGATACGCCAGATTTCCGCTTTGTAATTGCGCTCTCCAGTGCGTTCGACGAGCGCCAACGCTTCCGCGATTGTCTCAAGCCCTTCCGTGGAGCGGCCTGCCAACCCGAACACTTCGCCCAGCATTGCCAGATACCAGGTCATCGCCAGCATTACGCCTTGGGCACGCAGGGATTCAATCGCCTGTTTCGCCTGTTCAAGTGCTGTTTCGGTCAGTTCCTGATACGCCTGGCTCAGGGCATTCCAAGCAGTGGAGTAAGTGAGCACGTCTCCCAGCGCGTACTCCTCGGCGAGCGCCAACACTTTCTCGCTCTCTTTCTGACTGGACCGCCAATCCCGCAGCAAGGCAAGGATCGCCCCTGCCCCAGAATGAGCGGCACCCAGACTGAAGGGATGAGCCAGTTGCTCGGCCAGCGTGATTGATTCTTGCGCCAGCGCCAATGCTTGATCTGCATAGCCAAGCATCCACAGGCCCCACGTATGTGTGCGGCGCGCTGTAACTCCCAGGTCTTCGTTAAAGACAGAAAGATAAGCCGTGTGGTATTCCAGGCGATCCAAGGCAAGCGTGCGTTCCCCATGCTGATGGGCAGAGACAAGGTCTCCTTGCCAGAAGCGGGAAACGGCCCAAAACGTAGAGGCGCTAACCAGCAGCACTGGGTCAGGGGATTGCTGCGCCAGTTGCTGCATCTGCTCACATAGTTCTTGCGCCGTTTCATATTCGGCTCGGATAGAGTGATAGAACGTCACACCATTCAGAGGAGCGACGAGCCGGGGATCATTGCTCATTTGCTGACACAGTTGCCGCGCCCGGTTGAGGGCCGCTCCGGCCTCCGGTGCGGCCCAGCTCAGGGCAGACTGCAACGAGAAGCCCAGCGTCAATTGCAGGCCGAGTTCCCGTTGATTACGTTCTGGCGTCTCTGGCAATTTGCGCAAAGCTTCTAGCCCGCGCCGCGCAAGCTGCACGGCTTCCCGGTGCGTATTCCCTTGCGCCGCATGATGCGCCGCCTGCAAGAAGGAATCGCAGGCGCGCACATAATCCCGTGCCGCTTCCCACAGCAGCGCCAGTTCATTCGCCACGCTCGCGCTGCGTGTGCCGTAACAAGCTTCCAAGGCCAGAGCCACATCACGGCTAAGCGTGGCCTTGCGCGTGGCCCGCAAACCGGCATAGAGCGCATTCTGATACAGCACATGCACGAAGCGATATTTGAGCGTCAGTGTGCCATTCGGAAACTCCGTTTCACTCGTCAACTTCACAAAGGCAAACACCCGTTCCAGCTTTTCCAGCCGCTCCTCGACTTCATCCGGCTCAAGCTTCAGCACCTGCGCCACGACTGCCGAATCAAACTCGTAGCCCTGCACACTCGCGCAGGTGAGTAGCTTGCGGTCCTCTTCGCTGAGTTGTGCAATCTTGCGTTCAATCATCCCGCGCACCGATTCGGGCAACTCGCGTTCGATGTCGGGCAGCGTTTGTTCCAATTTCCACACACCACTTGATTGCGCAATCACGCCACGATCTCGCAAGTAGCGCACAAGGTCAGCCATAAATAACGGACTGCCTTCCGTCTTCGCGTGAATCAGTTGGGGAAACTCTGTTGGGAAACTATGACTGGGGAATTCCAGCGCGAGGTATTCAGCAATTTCGGCTTCTGTCAGAAACTCCAGCAGCAACTCACGACACACACCGCGCGCCTGCAAATCCGGCTTGATCTGTAAGAATGGATGTTTGGCGAGCAGCATATCCGAAGGCCGATAGGTCACGACAATCAACACGCGCATCGTATCGAATTTACCCGCCAAAAAGTTCAGCAGATCAATCGTCGAGACATCCGCCCAATGCAAATCGTCAAAGAACAAAACCAGCGGGCGAGGCTGTGCGATGGCTTGCAGGAAGCTGGCGAGTTCGCGCTTCATCCGTTCCTGCGAAGCGGCTTTGACTTCGGCCAGCAAGCGCGCGGATTCTTCGCTGTCGCCCGACAACGGCACAACCTGTGCGTACCATGTCGGCGCAAGTTGCTTCATCGTTGTGGCAAAAGAACCCGACTCGCTACGGCTCGCGGTACTGTACCGGAGCAGCGATTCCAACGCTTCGAGCAGCGGCAAATACGCTTCGGTTCCCGCCAATCGTTCTGAACAACGCCCGCGTGCAATCGTGCCTTGATTTTCAGCCGTCAACTCGGCGAGGAAATCTTCGACCAGCGTCGTCTTGCCGATGCCAGGTTCGCCCGCCACACACAGCAGCGACCCGCGCCCGGCCTGCGCTGCCTTGAAAGCCGTGCGCAGTTCGTTGCGTTCCTGTTCACGTCCGACTGTGTGGCGAAGGGGAGCGGCGGGAGCCAGTGGCACAGCGGATGGAGCGAGCATCAGTGTCCCTTCATCCCTTCTTCTGGCCTGCTCAAGGTCTCTTCGTTTCTCGATTTCCTGCAATGCCTGCGCGACTTCGCTGGCAGTCGGGCGTTGGCTCGTATCTTTCTCCAGCATCCGCAAAATCAAAGCTTCCAGCGCGGCGGGAAGGTGCGGCTGCAATTGCTTCAGCGGCGGCGGCGTTTGTAACGTGATCGCGTGTAAGTAACCAACCAAAGTTTCGGCCTTGAACGGATGCCGTTTCGTTGCCAGTTCATACAACACAATGCCGAGCGCGAAAATATCGGAGGGATGATTGACCGTTTCGCCGCGCACCTGTTCCGGCGACATATACGCGACTGTCCCCATCAATTGCCCCGGCATCGTTTGTTGCGCTAAGGTAGCCGCTTCTTTATCACTTTCTGTCACAGGTCGTAACCGTGCCAACCCAAAATCCAGTACCTTCACGTAACCATCATCGCGCACCATAATGTTATCGGGCTTGATGTCGCGGTGCGTGATGCCTGCGGTGTGTGCGGCGCTCAAGGCTTTGGCCATCTGATTGCCAAGCATTAGCAACGTCTCGACGGAATTATCTTCGGCAATAACAGCACGCAATGTGCGACCCGCGACCATCTCCATCACGATAAAGCGCCCGGCTTCACTCTCGCCAATGTCATATACCGTGATGATGTTCGGATGATTGAGCGCGGAAGCAGCTTTGGCTTCCTGCATAAAACGACTTACGCGGTCGGCGTCCTGTGTGAATTCAGCAGGCAGTAATTTCAAGGCGACCTGGCGGTTGAGTCGCGTGTCTTCCGCCAACCAAACTTCGCCCATCCCGCCCGCGCCAATTTTAGAGGCGATGCGGTAATGTGAAAGATTGGTGTTGGTCAAGAGCTTTTGCATCTTGTGAAATTACAAGAAAGAGTTTACTGATTTCCTTCCGTAACAAACAGGCTCGACACCTGTTGATACGTCGAATAGGCATACGACCGCTCATCATCCGTAATAGCAATCGGAGCCATATTTAGCAATCCGGTACGATTGGTTGGGCCGATTTCTTTGAAAAGTTCGCGGCGTCCGGTTTCGAGATTGATCCGTTCGACACGGCAGGGAATTGCTACTGCTTTATACGCAAACACGGAGCGACCATCCGCGCACCACTGAATCACTGTATCCGCATCTGTTAGCCATTGCACGGGACGCGCTTCGCCTCCATTAATCGGATAGAGAAAATATTTTCCGCCTGCTCCACGAGCAGGGATAAGTTTTCCATCTGGTGAAATTCGTCCGTCGCGTGTACCTTCCGGCGTGATTGGCTTCGGTTCACTGCTGCTAATATTTTGCACATAAAAACGCGCTCCTTTTCCCGGTTCGCTTCCCCCGATTAAAATATTCTCTCCATCGCGAAACCATCGCGCCGACACATACTTTTCCAGATTGCCATGATCAAGGTGTCGCATTTCACCGGCTCCCGTTGGATAAATAACCAGTTGTGGCGGTTTGGATTGAAGCATTGCCAAGACACTCTTCCCATCCGGGGATAAATCCATGGGGAATCCTTCACCCAGACGCACGACAGGCGAGCCGTCGGTCTTGCGCAGGCAAATGGCAGAGTTGCCGACGGTGAGCGAGTCTTCCAAAAACAGCAATGTCTGCCCGTCCTGCGATAGAGCTTTGGGTTTGGTAGTTCTAAGCCAGGTCAGGTCACGGTCTTCCTGCATGGCGGGTGTACGAACCATTGCACCATAATGATAATCCAGGCGGTTCGCCAGCCACCGTCCATCTGGGGCAATCGCCTGAAGAATCAATCCGCCTGGTGATTGATCGGCGATGCGTCGTGTACCATCAAGTGTGACCGCGAAAATCGTAAAAGCACCGCCGCCGACACTCGCAGAAAACAGAACTTCTTTGCCATCAGGCGACCACGCCAGACCGCGCTCGCTCCAGTAATTATCCGGCAGTAAAGTTTTCTTTCCCTTGAGGTCAACGATACTGACTGAACCACTGTCATCCCGCTTGACCGGATGCTCAAAGAACGCGATTCGCTCTCCGTCGGGAGATATCCGCAAATCGCTCAGGTTGCCGTTGACTTCGTAAATTACTTTTCCAATGGGGTACTCAATCCGGTCTTTGCCTTCGACCTCACGAATGATCGCTATCTGTGATCCATCCGGCGACCAGGCCGCGTGGCGCACTCCTTCAAGAATTTCACGAGGAGCGCCGCCGACCAGCGGCATTCGCGCCAGCGTTCCGATGAATGTTCGATGCCGCAAATACTGGGCATTCGTCAGAATGGCAAGTTCGCCTTTGGAGGAAACATCAAGCAGATGCATGCCGCGTGTTCCAACTGGTTGTGGCGCAGGGAATTCAGGATGCAGGGTGAAGATTTCAGGTATGTTGCCATCTATCGCGGCGCTGTACACAACGGTCTTGCCATCGGGCGCGAAGCCAGCTTGAAAAATTGCTTCACGGCGAAAATTTAATTGGCGGAAGCTACGTGGTGGATTCTGCTGACTGCGCAGGTACCAGGCTCCGAACAGAGAAGCTATTGCCAGCACTGGGCATCCAATGGCGGTCAAGCGTTCGCGGCTATTTTTTTTACGCTTTTGGTCACTGCGGCAGGCAGCGCGGCGAGAGTCAGGTTCATAGAACTTGCATGAGTTGGCACCATGTCCAGTGCGAACGCGAGGTCGTGTGCTGAGTGAAATCTTCGTTCCGGTTTTTTGCCAGACAATTACTAACTATTTTTTGGAGAGCCGGAGTTATCTTCACATTTGTTTCGCTTAGCTCCGGTGGCTCTTCCCTGAGGATGGCGCTCATCACGTCAAGGTCGGATTCGCCTTTGAAGGGACGTTGCCCCGCCAGCATTTCGTACAACACGACACCTAAACTAAAAATGTCTGTCCGCGAATCAGTTTCTAATCCTCGCGCCTGTTCGGGAGACATGTAATTCGGCGTTCCCATGACTGTCCCCGGATTTGTTTTGATTTGCAGGCGAGTCGGAGGTTCGTTATTCGTGGGATGAAAATCTTTGTGAAGCTCGGTTAATTTTGCCAGTTCAAAATCCAGCACTTTCACAATTCCATCGCGGCGAATCATGATGTTATCGGGCTTGATGTCACGATGAATAATTCCCGCTTCGTGCGCGGTCGCCAGCGCTGATGCTACTTGCGAAGCAATGGTCAGCGATTCATTGAGCGTCAGTTGCCCACTGGCAATTTTTTCACTTAACGTGACGCCATCAATATATTCCAGCACGATGTAGTGCGATTCTTCTTCGCTTCCGAATTCAAAAATTGTCAGAATATTTGGATGATTCAACGCGGATGCGGCTTTGGCTTCCTGCTCAAAACGGTGCAGCCGTTCTTTGTCGCGGGCAATCTTATCAGGTAAGACTTTTAAGGCGACTTTGCGGTCAAGGCGGGAATCACGCGCCAGAAAAACTTCGCCCATGCCACCTGCACCGAGCTGCGAGATGATTTCGTAACGATCAAAACGCGTCGAGATTCCACCGCGAAATTTCATCGGCATTTCGGCATTGCCGATTTCGTTGGTGTAGAGATTGTAAAGATGGATGCGGACGCCGTGCTTGATTTCACGCGCTCCAATGTCGTGTAGATGTCCCTGCCACTGCGAGACCTGACCGAGAACTTCCGCTACATTGCGCGAAACTAAAATATGTCCGGCGTCGCCACTGTCCATGACTCGTTGGGCTAAGTTGATGCCGCTGCCAACGACGTTGCGCTGTGCGTTGATGTCAGCGGAACGAAAGACGGGGCCACTGTGTGCTCCCATTCGTAGTTGAATTTCAGGATGATCTTTCAGCTTATGCGCAATCTCAAACGCGCATCGCACCGGAGCAATAGCATCCCGCAAAAAGGCGAGCGCCATTCCGTCACCCGCTGGCAATCTGACGAGTTGTTTACGGGATTCAGCTTTTCGGTAATCTTCCGTTTGCCGGACAATGTCCTGCAAAATTTGCATCATGTGTTTTTGCTGATCTATCGGCAGCAGCGAATAACCTACGATGTCACAAAATAGGACGTGAGCAATTTCGACACCTGCACCAGATTCCGGCTCCGAAGCCAGTTGCCTGCTTTTCGCAGCCAATTCCATCTCAATGGTTTTAGAATCTTCAGAAGAAATAGACATCTGTTATTGATTCCCTTTCTGTGCTGAAATCGCAGGCGGCGAATTTTGTTTCTCTGGCGGTGCAGCCATGTTTTCTCGTAACTGACGAATCGGATCAAGTGCGATGCTAATGACGGATCGTTTTGCAATCACGACTTCGGCACGACCTCCCATTCCGGCTTTGAGCAGACTGGGTTGTCCGAGGACGTTGATGCTTTCGTCCTCAATTTCAGCGATGGCGCGAAAATCTGTCGTTGAAGTCGTTGGGCTAATCCAACGCAGGCTTGCAAACTTTACGCCGAATTGTTGATAAGGGAAAGAATTGTAGAGCAGTTTTACTCCCTGACCCGTTTTGACGCGGCCTGCGCCAGCTTGCGGGATTTGCAGCTCGGCTTGCAAGCGTTCTTTGGAGCAGGTCAGTTCGCACAGGATTTCGCCTTCTGAGACGACGGTGGCTTTGGCTTTGACGTGCAACCGCAAAATTGTGCCGGAGCAGGGAGCCGTAATCACGAATTGATTGCCTTGATTTTGCGTGACCCATTGGCTGCGCGTAGCGATCATGATTTTTGATTTTTCAATTTCTTCTTTCAGGACTCGTTCGCGTTCACGGAGTTCGTTTTGTTGCAATTCTTCGTCGTGACCAAGTTTTTCAAGCGCGGCACGAGCATCGCGTTGTTCATTGCGGATTTGTTCGATTTGTCCATTTAGTCGTGAAACTTCGGATTGTTTATCTTTGACGATAGTCGCTCCCGCCAGACCTTCGCGCTGAAGTTGGTTGTAACTTTCTGCTACCTCATTCGCTAGTTTTAATTCATCGGTTTTCAATCCGCTCATTCGTTCCAGATGTTCGATGCGACCTTGTAAGCGGTGGCGTTCTTCGACGGCGGCGAGTTGCTGGCTGCGGTATTTATCGCTGGCGTTGTTCAGACTTTCATTAGCGCTACGCATCTGATTTTCGAGCGTGCGCAAATCGGCGGATTGGTCCCCCGTTTGCTCTGAACGAATGACAAAAAGGGTGTCGCCCTGCTTGACGGTTTGCCCTTCGACGAGATCAACCTGTTGAATAATGCCACGTCGCAACGCTCGCACCGGATCAGTGCCGAGCCGCTGTGCGAGTACGAATGGCGCTGAAATTGTTTCAGGAATTTGGATCAAAATTGCAGCAGCCACCAGCGTAGAAAAAATCAAAACTAATAAGTACGACAAACCACGCGCCGCCCAATGTGGCGGATCGCTGGTTAGGAATGGGGTTGTGGAATTTTGTTGATTCATATCGTTCTTAATAAATTTCAATTTGGTTTTTGATCTTTGGGCTTGGGTCTTTGGATACCCTCACAAATGATTCCTCTCAAGCGAAAGTGACAACTTTGAAGACCTCAACAAAGACCAAAAGCCAAAGATCAAAGACCAAACATATTATTCAAATCCAAGTTGCTGACTATTCAGGTAATAATACAAGCCCTGTTGTTTCATCAATTCATCGTGCGAACCGTGTTCGGCGAGGCGACCTTTTTCGAGTACCAGAATCACATCGGCATTCCGAATCGTGCTGAGGCGATGCGCGATTACAAATGAAGTGCGCCCCTGCATCAGTTTTTCCATATTGTCTTTGATAACTTTTTCGGATTCGGTATCAAGTGCGCTTGTCGCCTCGTCGAAAATCAAAATCGGCGGCTGACAATACAACGCACGGGCAATGGCAACGCGCTGTTTTTGTCCACCTGAAAGTGTCAACCCTGATTCCCCGACTTTGGTTTCGTAACCAGAAGGCAAGCGTTCCGCGAATTGATGAACGTTGGCGGCGCGGGCTGCCCAGATGACGCGATCCATATCTGGTTCGTCATCGCCAAAGCCGATGTTACGTGCGATGGTTTCATTAAAGAGATAATTATCCTGCAAGACGAATCCGATTTGTCGCCGCAGATCGCGGTAATTCAAAGTCTTCAATTCCATCCCGTCAAACAGGACTGTGCCGGAAGTTGGTTCCAATAATCCGGCGAGACATTTAATCAATGTAGTCTTGCCCGAACCGCTGCGACCTACGACCGCGACTAATTTTCCTGCCGGAACATCGAAAGAAATATCATCCAGGATTTTCGGTGATTCCGCTCCGCCGTATTGAAAGCCTACGTCTTTCAACGTGACCGTGCCTTCCAGTCTTTTGACGGGGATGAGGCGTGAGTGATCGTTTCCTTGTTCTGGTTCCTGATCGAAGATGTCGTCTAACCGATTAAGTAAAACAGAAACCGTTTGATAGGCATCCCAGATGCGCAGCAATTCTTTGATGGGGCCATTCGCCAGCGCAATCAAAAAATTAAAAGCCATCAAAGCACCAATCGTCATGCGTCCTTCCAGTACCTCGACCGCACCGAAAGC
>JAYVRW010000120.1:0-24183 GCA_043775925.1 Blastocatellia bacterium | reverse complement strand
TGACTGGCGAGAACATTTGAATAGGATGTTTTGAAAGGATTATCAGGTGTTCCCAGCGAGTTGGCTCCGACGATCATATTACCCGGCGCGACTAAATCAGGTTTTGGCAGATTGTCATAAATACGATTTCCCTGAGCATTTGTGGTGTAGCTTCGGGTTGGCCCTCGGGAGCTGTAACTGGCGACCAGATCGTCTAATCTTTGATCGGTTCCCCTTGTATTGCTGGCGCCAACCGTCAGTACTGACGGTTCAATGCCAGGGGAATTGATACCACCATAGAGCTTGGTTCCTGAAAAATCTTTTCCGTAATTGCCTGCCGCTGCGACCACTACGATGCCAGCCTCGAAGGCGCGCCGCGCCGCTTTGCATAAGGGATCAGTCAGGTAACTTTCAACCGCCGGTGTACCTAAGCTGAGATTAATGATGCGAATGTTATATAAGGTTTTGTTTTTGATGCACCAGTCAATGGCAGCAATAACATCGCTGGCTTTGCCCCTGCCGTCATTCGAGAGGACTTTGAGATTCAGAAGGTTCGCGTTAGGCGCAATTCCTGTATAGGCTCCCGACAAAAATTCCTTTCTTCCGCTGATGAGAGAAGCTGTCAGCGTGCCGTGTCCGTAAGTATCATTCTGCTTACCAATAACACCAATAATAAAATTTTTATTGAAAATAATGCTTGAGCTGTCTGCCAGTTTCAAGATACTGAAATTGTTTGCACCTGAAAGTGAGTCTAATGAAACCTTCAAGAGGGAGCGATTGAATAACTCATGCGTGTAATCAATTCCGCTATCAATCATGGCGATTCCGATTCCACTTCCATCCAGTCCCTGATAACCACTGATGGTACGCGCTAAAGTGGTCCCCGTAGTCGTTTCAAGATGTCCAGTCGAAGTGACGTTGCGGTCAGGGCTGAGGTAATCCACGCCAGCTTCGTTAAGCAACTGAGAAATATTTTTGCGGGTCATCTCAATCGTTAGTAAACCCGTCGAGTCGTTAAGTTTTTTTAGTTTGGCTCCATAGCTGGCCAGAATTGCATGGAGGTTTGGATGGTGAGAAAGCCGCTCCGAGTTCACAATAAGCTGTTCGGTTTTTTCGCCCTGCGGATCACCAGATTTCCGTTCAAGCGCGCCCCATAATTCGTGAGATAGTCGCCGATACCGTTCATCTTTTGAACCATTCACTGGCTGTGCCTGAATGATTGCGGCACTCAGTACAAGGAACGTCAGGAGCAATATTCCTGAGCAATAAACGGGAGACTTGAGATGGGGATAATTCATAAAAGCACCGAACCCTTAAAACACCGAACCCTTAAATTATGGCTATGGCTTACTTCAGCTATGGAATCATTAATAGAGTTAATGTAGTTCTACTCGAAGAAACTAATGTAGTTCTCCGAAGAAAATTGTAGGACCGAAGTCATTACATCTATTTATTCTCAGCCCTCTCGGATAATTTCCGACAGGCGGAAAATTTTCAGTGTTCGATATGAAAAATCTTGCTGAGAAACAAAATATTCAGAAGGAGAGGGAAGACTTTTTACCAGAGTTGCCCCGACTGGAAGCGTGTGCGCAGCAAGCGATAGAAGCCTTCCAATACGAAAAGGCGATTGAGATTGGGGAACAAGTACTTGCGCATGGGTTGGATTTAAGAAGTGAAGCGCCATTTCGCTGTATCAGCGCTGAAGCTTATGAAGCCTTAGCACATTTTACCAGGGCAACCGAGGTGCTCAGTTGTTACGACGAAGAAAGTGTAGCGTTTGGCTTATTGCCGTCCGCTCTGCAATGCCGCGTTGCCTTACGCCTTGCCCACGCCAACGGTTCTTCAAGTGATCTTCCCAGAGCTATTTCTCATGCCAGATTCGCCGCTCAACTGGCGCGTCAAAATAATGAAAAAAATATTGAGTATCAGGCGCAGGTATTAATGAGTGTTCTCTATCGTCGGCTGGGTGAATTAGCGCTGGCCAGTAATCAATTAGCTGAAATTCTGACCCCGGAAAGTCAGGTTGCTCCAGAGGCACTGGCGCAGGCGCTGAACAATTTGGGAATTATCCAAACGATTGAAGGACAATGGGAAGTGGCACGACGGACATTTCTCACCGGAGTTGATGCGATTTGTGACCGCGAGGCTCCGTTGTTGCGTGGCAGTCTGGATGTTAATCTCGCTGCCGCTCTGACGCTCCAGGGGAAGATGCGAGAAGCTGCATTTTTATTGGAGCGGGCTTTGCCACAATTGGAACGCACTCGCAATCCCAGATTAATAGTGAACGCTCGTTCCAATCTTGGCTATAACTTATTGCGGCTTGGACAGGTGGAAAGAGCGCGCCTGATGCTGGAAGTTGCGCGGACTGAAGCCCAAACCTGTGAAGCTCATTTAGTGCTCGCCAGTACTCTGGAAAATCTGGCTGAGTTGCATTCAATGCAGGGAAGATATGCAGTTGCCGAAGAATTATTTGAGCAATGTATAGCTTCGCTAAAAGCGTTACGGGTGAGCTTCAATGAGGCGCTGGTCAAGCTCACTTACGGAAAGCATTGTTTGCAGCAGGGGCACTATCAAAAGGCGGTCGCAGCCTTTCGACGCAGCCTTGAAATTTCTGAACTGACTGGCGACCCGCGAGGTCAGGTCGAAGCCAGGCTTTACTTAGTTGAAGCCTGGCTCAAATCAGGCAATCAGAGTGAAGCGCAATCGCTTTTTGAGGGCATCTACGATCCGGTGATGCATCTGAATTCGTTGCCAATCAAGGCTCGTTATTATGAAGTACTGGGAATTCTGGCTTCAGAAAAAAATGATTTTGAAGCTGGTATCCGTCGTTATAAGCAAGCTCTTTCAATTTGGGAAATACTGGATAATCCGTATCGCCGCGCCTGTAATCAATATTTTATCGGTCACGGGTTTCGTGCATTAGGAGATCACCCATCCGCTAAATATTATCTTGAATCAGCGCTGAAAACGTTTCAGGATTTGGGAGCAACTCCGCAGTTGAAGTTGACCCAACAGGCGTTGCAAAATGATGAAGAACCTCGTTCATCCCTTTCAATTCAGCCCGATGGTTTAGATCGTCTGGTGCATAGTCTGAGCGCACTTTATGAAACTGATTCAGCCTCGCTGCTGACGATTCCTGAATTTACCCGTTTATTGCATGAAGAGTTTGGCGCTTCACCGATTATTCTTTTTCGTGTCGAGCGTGAACAGGATTTAATCATTGTTTCCGCTCGTGGCTGCGATGATGATTGCGCAGAAAAAATTGGGCAACGCCTCGCGTCTCAAACGATTGAAGACGATGAACTGGCAAGGAAATTTCAGGGCAATGACGGCAAAATTTTCTGGCTTTATTTGAAGCGAAACCCTGCTGTCTTAACTGATTCAGTCCTGGAATTATTTCTCTGGCACCTCCGCACAATCCTGACGAAGCCCTGCCAGTCGAATGAAAAAAATGAACTGAAAAAATCAATAAAACTGCACAAGCTGGATTTACCGGGTATCGTGTACTGCTCTCCGGCGCTGCGCCAGATTGCCGAACAAATTCATCGTCTGCAAAAGACCAGCATCAATGTTTTGATTTCAGGAGAATCAGGCACCGGCAAAGAATTAATTGCGCGTGCGATTCATCAACTTAGCCCGCGCTCTAAAGCGCTAATCGTCCCTTTTAACTGCGCTGCCGCGCCGCGTGAGCTGATTGAATCACAACTCTTTGGACATCGTCGCGGAGCTTTCACCGGAGCGCATTCAGCTTTTAGCGGTGTCATCGGAGCAGCTTCAAAAGGGACATTATTTCTCGATGAAATCGGCGAAATGGCTTTGGATGTTCAGCCGAAATTATTGCGCTTTTTGCAATCCGGTGAAATCCAAAGACTTGGTGAAGCGGTTCCAACGGTCGTAGATGTTCGCTTAATTGCGGCGACCAATTGCGAACTGGAGCAGTTGATTCAGCAGGGACAATTTCGCGCCGATTTGTTTTATCGCCTGAATGTCATTCGCTTTCATCTGCCACCACTGCGCGAACGCCGTGAAGAAATTCCGTTACTGGCGCAGCATTTTATTTCGACCTACGGCGAACGTGAAGGGAAGGCCGATGTCAAACTTTCATCCGCCGCTGTGAACAGTCTTGAGGAGTACCATTGGCCTGGAAATACCCGCGAATTAGAAAGTGAAATTCATCGCGCCGTTGCGCTGGCAAGTTCGGATACGATCATCACGCCTGAACATTTCTCGTCGAGCATCACGGGATCATTGAAGAACGCAGCTTCAGAAAAAACGAAGTTCAGAACGCTGACGACTTCCAAAAAAATGACGGATGTACTGTCAGAAATTCAGCAGGATTTGGTCAGTAATGCTTTGGCTGAGAATGATTGGAATATTTCAAGAACAGCGCGAGAACTGGGAATTTCGCGTCTGGGTTTGAGAACCATGATTCGTCGTTTCCATCTTGAATTGCCTGAATCGGTGCTTTGAATGCAGAAACACGCACGAAGTAAGCGCGCCCTTACTCCGTGCGGGCTTCCGCAATTACCCTGCCCACTGCGCTCATCAATCTTCCCGTGTAGCGTTCATGCCCGCGCTCTTTTCGGTAGCTGAAAAATAAATCGTTGCGATTCACCGTGCATAACGCGCTGTCGTAAATTTTCTCTGATCGCAAACCCGCATCAATCAATTGCTGAACATTGCATCCATTTAGATCAAAATGCCCTTTGCCATTTGGTTGGATTTTTGAAATTAGTTTTGCCGCGTAAGAAAATTTATTTTTGAATTGCTCCAGAATTTCGGGACCGACTTCAAAATTTTCGGCACAAATAGCGGGGCCGAGTGCCGCGTGTAAATCTTCAGAATGTGAACCATATTCCTGTTTCATCCTTTCGACCGTCAATGCCGCGATCTGGGCGAACGTCCCGCGCCATCCGGCGTGAACTGCTGCAAAAGCTTTTGTTTTCGGGTCTACGATCAAGATGGGCAGGCAATCCGCTGTTTGAATTCCAAGCAATACCTGGGGACAATTCGCAGTCAAAGCATCACCTTCCTGTGGTTCAGCTTTCGCATCGTTTTCGTCTTTGATTGAACGAATAAAGTCTGAGTGAATTTGTTTCGCCGTGACGAGTGTGAACGACTCGCATTCCAGTGAATCCTGAAATTTCTTTCTATTAGCAATGACGCGGGACTTTTGATCGTTACTAAAATGTCCCAACGTGAATTCATTATTTTGCGTCGCATCATCTGTGACGCGGGTGCTGAAAGCATTGACGAAGCCAAGTTCAGTCAACGGATCGCAAGTCATAAAAGTTAAATTGTTGTTAATGCGAAGAGCAAAGTTTTTCATGGTCAATTTGGTTTTTAGGCTTTGAACTTTGGTCGTTGACTTGGCTTACGAAGGACAAAGCCCTAAGATCAAGCTCTATATTTATGATTATTGGAATTGGCATAGACATCATCGAAATTCGCCGCATCGAACGGGCGTTGACTCCCCGATTTATTGAGCGAGTCTTTACGCCACGCGAGATTGCCTATTGTGAACCATCTCGCCGCACAGAGAAATACGCCGCCCGCTTTGCTGCCAAAGAAGCTGCGAGAAAAGCTATCGGAGCTGCGACTCCGGTGACTGCGCTGTCGTGGCATGACGTGGAAGTCGTCTCTTCCTCCGAAGGCGCGCCGCAGATATTGTTTTATGGTCGCGCCGCCGAATTAATCAAAAAATTAAAGGTAACACGTGCTCACGTTTCGATGTCGCATTCGGTTGAAAACGCCATCGCACAGGTGATTTTGGAGGTGGATTGATCAAACGCACAATTCAAAAATTAGCCATTTTCAGCATCCTCACAATTTTGATTTGCAGCCTGCTCGGCTACCTCGGACGGTTTAATTATGCGCTTGATTTGATGAATCATTTTCACGTCTATTATTGGATTGGCGCATTAATTTTGTTGCTCTTTTTTCTTGGCACAAAGTACTGGCGTTGGGCTGGTGTAGCATTAATTTGTCTGATTCTAAACTCGATTGTTTTATATCCCTGGACGGTTGCCAGCCTGATGGACAATGACCCTGACCCCGATTGGCCTTCGATCAGACTGGTGCAATCCAACGTTCGATATGACAATACAAAATACGATGAACTGATTTCTTATTTGAATGAAACTTCGCCTGATGTAGCTGTTTTACAGGAAATTAACCGAGAGTGGTTAGCGCATCTCAATGATTTGCAGAAGACGTTTCCGTATTCAAAAATTGAACCAAACGCACGCGGTTCAGGCATCGCTATTTACAGCAAAATCCCCTTTGAAAAAGTTGAGACTCTTGATCTTTGTGCCGGTTGTCGGTTGAGCTTGTACGCTCAATTCAAGATTGGCAATCAATTGGTAGATTTCGTGACGATGCATCCTCCCACACCGATTTCTCCTGGCAAAGCTGCGGCGCGAAATCGTCAATTGGATGCCACTGCGGATTTTTTGAACACGCTCACAAATCCCAAAATTTTGCTCGGAGATTTCAATGATACAATGTGGTCATATCAGCACACGCGGCTGCTAGAAAAAACAAAACTGGTTAATGCTCGAACCAGAGCAAAAAGTTTTATCGTGCCCAGTTGGCCTACCTGGCTGATGCTGAAGCCGTTGATGATCCCGATTGATCAATGCTTAATCACCCCTGAAATCTGGGTCTCAAGTGTGAAGACAGGTCGTGACATTGACTCCGATCATTTGCCCTTAGAAGTAAAATTACTACTCGCCCCAGAGAAGAAAAATTGATGTTGACGATTCTTTTTTTACTTTCATTATTTTTGCCGTCTGCTGCGAATGACTACGGTTTGCCTGAAGGCGCAAAGGTTTTAGAAACGCAATCCATC
Organism: Blastocatellia bacterium; assembly: GCA_043775925.1. Lineage (GTDB taxonomy): Bacteria > Acidobacteriota > Blastocatellia > RBC074 > RBC074 > JAFDVL01. The sequence continues at coordinate 17,354 of JAYVRW010000120.1, read as the reverse complement.
CCCGCAAAAAATCGAACGATGGTGCTGTGGATGAAAAATCCGAAGCGGGTTCCACGCGACACCAGCGAAGAATTGTATACGTGTCCTGAATACACCAGAGGTCATTATTACAGTGGAAAGCTGCGTGTCACGTTGATTGATTCCAGTACAAAAAAATCTTTGCAAGTGCTGGAAATTGAAAGCTCCGATGGCGCAGATGTCACGTCAGACATTCCCTACAAAATCGAAGCCGGACATTACTATCACGTGCCAAACGGCAAACCGAAAACCGAAGCTAAGCCGAAAATTATGTGGCTGCGCGATTACAATGGCGATGGCAAAGCTTTCGAATTTGCCTTGTTTGATGCGATAGCCTGTATGGGATTGCCGACTTCGTTAATCGGATACAGCGAAACGCAGGATAAAATTATTCAGTATAAAACGCATCTCACGGTTGGAACTGGTAGCAAAAAGAAAACGGACGATGCTTTGTGGGTTGATTATTTGTTTGCCAACAAGCCGGTGAAATCTGGTCTTTGGCGCTACAGTATTGATTATCGAGGACGCGGTGGCACGCTTGATAAGTATGAGATTCGCTTCAATGCCAGGCTCGAACGATTTGAAGGCACACTTATTTCAACGGAATGATTATTGAGATCAGAAGATCGCTTTGCCTGGTCATTTGTTTTAGTGGGGAGCGCAGGCGTCGCCAAATGATGCCATCCAGTTTGGATCAACCCGTGGACGAAACAGGATTCGATTCAGGATTGCTTCTTCTGCAAAAGTCTTGGTTCTCCCGCCAAAGCGATAGACCATTCGCGTAGATTTATTATCAATCACTTTCATCATAATCCCCGCCGTTGACGAAGCAATCTTGCCAAATTTCATCGGTGAAGACTCAGCTCGTTGTGCGAAAAGTGTAGCTGGCAAGTCGAAATTATTTCGTGCCAGCACTGCAAATGGTGAATCAGAAATATAGGCAGTTTCAGCAAAATTTTGTTTCGGCGCAGGCAATTCTAATTCCGGCAATGGAAGGTTTCGGATGGCAGTTAAGTTTGGAGTCATCACGCGATTTACTTCAGGCGCGGCTACAGCTAATGGCGACGCGGCTTCATCCTTCACCATTACTTCTTCAGCTTGCGTTGGCGGCAGCGTGACGAATTTTATTTGCGGCTTCGACGCTTGAGTCGTATATACAATTTTTGTGATGATTTTTTCCTGCACGACAGGAATTTCAACCTTTTCAATTTTTGTATTCGTGACAACAAGCGGAGCAGTAGTAGTTGGTTGATGGGTGAATGAGTAAATCAGCGCGGCTCCCGCGATCAATAATAATGCGGCTTGCGCGAGTATCAGCGGCATCGGAATGCGTACCGATGACGTGAATAATTTTTTCCAGAACGGAACGCGGTTCACGTGCTGGCGATAATCGGATAGCACGCGGCGGTTCAGCGAAGGTGGAATTTCTGGTACTTCCCAGGATTTGAGCAATTCGTGTAGCTCTGGTTTTTCGGGAGATGAATGATTTTCGTTACGCATACCTTTACAACTTTTTTTATCGGGATGATAATTCTGATCAGGAGCGCAAGCGACTCGCTTGCCGACCCTTCTTGTTTACCTACCAACTCTCGATGTGAGCGTTGCTTAACCGGCAAGCGAGTCGTTTGCCCTCCTGATTTTCAATCACCATCAATTTGAACCATTGATGTACGGCTCCAATAGAATCCTCAATTTTTCACGCGCCCGATGCAGCCGTGACTTAACAGTTCCGACATCGGCATTAACTACTTCGGCGATTTCCGCCAGCGACAATTCTTCAAACTCAAACAAGATCACTGCTTCACGTTGCAGCGGCGGCAATTCCGCAATGGCTTTCTGGACGACATTTGACATTTCGGCGCTCATCATTCGGCGCAACGGAGAGCGAAATTCTGCTTCCTGCGGTTCGACGGAAATTTCTTCCAGCGAAGTCTCAGGGCTGGATTTTTTCCAGCGTTTATACGCCTGATTCCGTGCCGCCGCGCACAGATACGTTTTCAAGCTCGCCTTCTTTGCATCAAAGAGCGCAGGTTTTTTGATTAAGCTCAGAAAACAATCGTGCGTAATTTCTTCGGCGAGTTCGACCGATTGCAACAAGCGATACGCAAAGCGAAAGACGACATCGCGGTGACGTTCGTAGAGCAGACAGAACGATGACTCGTCGCCGTGAGCCGCTGCGTTGAGTAAGCTTTCATCTGTCATTGCAGGGGACGCGCAGTCTGACGAAAAAAGTAATAAATCGTGTTGTTCGGAAACTATATCCACGTTGTTTTAGTAAGCCTGATTTCGTTCCATAATTTCTCGCTCAATTGGTTATTACACCCAGGTCGAAAAAGGTTACGCGAATGAAAAAAAATAATTGAATAAAACTTTAACGCAAGGGAACAAAGGGTCAAAGAGGCAAAGAAAATTAATGATCTCAATCCCTTTGTCCCCTTGACCCTTTGTTCCTTTGCGTTAAGAAACCGGATTTTACCGATGCAGAACCCGATGCGAGCGATACCGAATGCCTTCCCATTCGACGACTTTTTGTGCGCGGCGATTTTCATACGCGGCGCTTAAATCATCAATCAAATGATCGTGGTATCTTTGCTCACGACGACTGGCGCCGCGCATAGATTCCATGATCGAAACGTATTCGATCACTTCATCCAGTTCGGTGTCAGTCAAATGATCAAGTTTAAAAGATAGGAGCTGCCGGTTAGTCATTCTCTTAGCCATAAATACCTCCAATGGCAAGTGACCAACCTTAATTCAGGAGAGAACGGTCAACCTGCCGTCTGAAATGTGTTTTGAATCATAGTCATCAAATAATCGAGTTGATTGGTTACAGGGGAATTCGCTTTTTCGTGGGGGACGAAATAAATCATAGTACAGAAAAATACGCGAGGGAAGGGCGGGAAGACTTTGCGATGCGCAACTATAGTGTTAAGAATTTTTTAGTCTCAGTAGTTTCAACTTTGCGGCTCTGCCGCCCTGATGTGCGGAATGGCTCCGCCGTTCCGAGCGCTGATTCACCAATCAGGGCTATGCCCGTTTGTAGATTACGGGCATAGCCCAAGACAGCAGAAGATAAAGTCTACGGTTGGGCAGAGCCACAACCGCCCATCGGGGCGGCAGAGCCGCGAAGAAAAGCAAAGGAAATTGTTGAAGCCTGTGAGGGAAACCCTTCAGTTAGTTTTGCTGGAAATATTTGCGTTCTGTGTTGTGTTATATCTGAGTTAGAAGCAGAATTAAGGCTACTGGCTTTTTCAATTTTGGGTGTGGCGATGAGCAAGGTTTTAAAACAACGTTGTGCGCTTCTGATGTTTTTCTCACTTCGCTGTGTTATTTGCGTAGAGAACCGATATTGAGATAACCGAATATGACAAATGGCAAACAGGCGCATTGCCGATGCAGGCATTGACTCAATATATGGGTATAATTGACGAAATTTGAACTAGGATTTTTAGCGCATTCAAACACAGGCTTAACTGCTTAGAACTAAATTGAAAATTTTATCTTTGCGGCTTAATAGGCCAAACAAATAATGGAACATTTAAAAATAAAATCATTCGGACCTATTCAAGAAGCAGATGTTCATTTTGGCGACTTAACCCTCTTGATAGGGCCACAGGCAAGTGGCAAAAGTATTTTCATACAATTACTAAAACTTCTCATTGACAAAAATAATATCCGAAAAACACTTGAACAATATAATTACATTTGGGGTAAAGATGCCGATAAGATATTGGACTTTTATTTTGGGGAAGGTATGTCCAAAATTTGGAAAGATGATACCAGTATTCAGTTTGATGGAGAGTCTTACACCAAAGACTTTTTACTACCTAAAAAAACAGGGCGCATTGGAAAAACAAATAAGAATGAAGAATCACTATTTTATATTCCTGCACAAAGGATTTTAAGTGTGTCTGATGGAAGGCCTAAGAACTTCATGGAGTTTGATGTATCTACACCATATGTGTTGAGGCAGTTTAGTGAAACACTAAGACAACTAATGCAAAATGGAATGAAAAAATCGGAATCAATTTTCCCTATCAGCAATCGTCTTAAAAAACCCTTACGCAAATCTTTTAACGATAGTATTTTTCATGATGGGAAAGTAGTCATGGATGAAAGAACTGGACAGAAAAAATTAAGAATGGAAGTTGAAGGAATGAGTGTCCCATTTATCACGTGGAGTGCGGGTCAGAAAGAGTTTATGCCTTTGCTGATGGGGTTTTATTGGTTATGCCCGCCGTCAAAAGTTAGTAGAAAAGATGATTACAAATATGTTGTGATTGAAGAACCTGAAATGGGTTTGCATCCACAGGCAATTAAATCTGTCATTCTACAAGTTATTGATTTGCTTTCCCGTGAATACAAGGTAATTATCTCCACTCATTCGCCAGTATTGTTGGAATTTGCCTGGGCTTTCAATCTTTTAAAACAATCAAATGTAAGTGATGAGGCTTTGTATGATTTATTTGAAATGAGAAAGTCAGCTCCAACTAATAAGCTGTTTGAAAATTTTCTATCAAAAAAAACAATCAACACATTCTATTTTTCCAGGGAAAACAACCGAGTTATTTCAAAAGATATTACAACTTTAGATGCTGGTAGCGAAGATGAAGCCATTGCAGAATGGGGTGGACTTTCTCAATTTTCAGGAAAGGCAACTGATGTAGTTTCAAAGTATTTTGTCGATGAAAACTAAAAAAGCAAAACCTACAATGACATTTAAGAAAGCTGTTGAAGATACTCCTGATGTCGCTACTTGTTTTAAAACGGGACTGACTGCGTTAGGCACTGACAGTTCTAAAGTAATTGTTACTGATACGCCGGACTTAGAAGGGAGTATAGATATTGATGCCTGTACTACTGCATGTTACCCAAATGCTAGCCGTTGGGATTATGCTTTTGCCTACAAAGGAGAAGCTCTCTTTATTGAGGTTCATTCTGCAAATTCAAGTGAAGTAGGTACAGTTTTAAGAAAACTAAAATGGCTGAAAGATTGGTTGCAGAAACAAGCTCCAGAAATAGACAAATTGAAAGCAAAAAAACTTTCGCCTTTTTATTGGGTACAATCAAAAGGTTTTGCAATTCCAAAAACATCACCTCAATATCGGGCGGCGAAAGCGGCTGGTCTAATCCCTATTCCAAAACTCAAGTTATAATAAGAATAAATAATTCGCTTTGGGGATAATATTTTCGGATAATCAATTATCTGAACGACGATTTTCAACCTAATCAGTTTTGTTTTTACCCTCTTGGCATGTGAATGCCGATGACAGGGGTCAAGCAAGGAAATTAATCGTGTTACCGTCTTTGACAGAAGTATCGGTGTAATCGTTTATGTCAAACCAAACCTCAAATTACGTTGATATCTTGATCGTCGGCGCAGGGCTTTCCGGCATTGGCGCAGCGTGTCATTTACAACGAGAATGCCCCAATAAAAGCGTTGCCATTTTGGAAGGTCGCGCGGCGCTGGGCGGGACGTGGGATTTGTTTCGCTATCCGGGTATTCGTTCGGATTCGGATATGTACACGCTGGGGTATAAATTCAAACCGTGGACGAATGCTAAGTCCATTGCAGATGGGCCTTCGATTCTCAGCTACATCAAAGAGACTGCGGCGGAATATAAAATTGAGCAGAAAATCCGCTTCAATCAAAAAGCTGTCAGCGCGTCGTGGTCGAGCGAAACGGCCAACTGGAGAGTCGAAAGCAGGCATACGGAAACGGGTGAAGTTGCGATTATCGTCTGCAATTTTTTGATGGTGTGCAGCGGGTATTACAGCTACGAAAATGGTTATGTGCCGGACTTTCCCGGAGCCGAACAATTTCAAGGGCAGATCATTCATCCGCAAAAATGGCCAGAAAATTTAGACTATACAAACAAGCGCGTAGTCATTATTGGCAGCGGCGCTACGGCTGTGACCTTGGTTCCGGCAATGGCGGAGAAAGCGCAGCACGTGACGATGCTGCAACGTTCGGCGTCGTACATCGTGGCGCTGCCCGCCGCAGATGCGCTGGCAAATATGTTGCGACGATTTTTACCAAACAGCTTTGTTTATGCCTTCACGCGCTGGCGCAACGCTTTGACGGCAATCTTGATTTACCAGTTGTCACAGCGGCGACCGGAAATGGTGAAGAAATTTATCAAGGCGCAATTGCGCAAAGCCCTGGGGCCGGATTTCGATATTGATCGCCACTTTACGCCGCCTTACAACCCGTGGGATCAGCGGATGTGTCTGGTTCCCGATGGCGATATGCTGATCGCGCTTCGTGAAAGACGCGCTTCGATTGTGACTGACCACATTGACAGTTTTACGCCGACCGGAATTGCGCTGCAATCCGGCGAACATCTGGATGCTGACATCATCGTCACAGCAACAGGATTGAACCTGCTGGCTTTGGGCGGGATGTCATTAACGGTGGATGGTCAGGCGACTGCCATCAATAAAGCGGTCACATATAAAGGCACAATGTTGACGGGCATCCCGAATCTTTCGTTTGTGTTTGGATACACGAACGCTTCGTGGACGTTGAAGGCTGATTTGCTGAGCGACTATATTTGTCGGCTGTTGAATTACATGGACAAACAGGGATACAGGCAGGCTACACCGTATTTGAATGATTCAACGGTCGAAGATTTACCGCTGCTTGATCTCAGTTCAGGGTATGTATTGCGTGCGATGGATCGGTTTCCTAGGCAAGGCTCCAAATTACCGTGGCGGCTTTATCAAAATTACGTGTTCGATATGTTGATGATTCGTTTTGGTGGGATCAAGGATGATGCGCTTGAGTTTAAATGATCCGGTACGCTACGAGGAGCGGTAGCGAATTGGTCAGACTCACGGAGCGTAAGCAGTGAAATCACCAAGTCGCTATCGCTCCCACTGTACCTGTATCGCTACGCGATGAGGTAGTTTCTGCGTTGCCGATAATTTTCCAGATACGTTCGCTGGCTGGTTGGATTCAAGAGCGAACGCTCCAGTAACGATTCCACCAGCGGCTGTTTGGCTAAAAACGGAGTCAGTAGTTTTTCAACCCTTCTTTCCAAAACACCAATTCTTTTAGCAAATTCGATAAAATCCGCCTGTGAAGGATGTAAGCTGCTGTGGTATTTTTTTGATTTAAAATTGTCAGCAAACAATCCGTTCTTCAACGCAAAATCAGAATCGGCTACGTGCAGCCGCGTGTTGAGCAAATCGTAAGCGGGTGCGAGGATGTGGTCGCCGCTCGTGGTTTCGAGCAACGAGAAATTTTTCAGATGGGCGTCACCATTCGAGAATAAAAAATTGAAGACTACGAGTGAGAAATATTTTTCGATTTCGATGCGCCACGCCGGAACGAATTTTTGCAGCAGCAGCCCTATTTCTTCGTAACTGAAATCGTATTTAAAATTTGCTCCGGCGTTGTCCGAAGTTTTGCCAGCCAGCACAGCGAAATCTTCTTTGCTACGCTTACTGTTGTCGGGCTTTACGTCAAAGCGTTTCGTGATGTATGCGAGTGTTCCATCCTGAAAAAAGATCAATGCATTTTCTGCTGTGTTGATGCCGTACACCTGCCGCGCAATTTGCATCGTCAAATGTTCATTGGCGGGAACTTCTTTAACTTTTTTCAGATCACGCGGGATGGGCTTCAAATGTACGTGCCGAATTCGCCCGGTTTTGTCAGTCGGAGCTTGTTTTTTTCGAGTCGTAAACTGACTTTTTCCTGGACACCGGAAATCGAAATTCGTTGGCGATTTTCGATGAATAGCGCAGCGTCTTCTTCGTTTTTTTGCAGTGAATCGAACGGCAAAATATGGCTCACTTTTTTGCCGCTAAATAAATTTCGCAGACACGAAGGGCTGTATGACGAAAAGCCTTCCGCCAACGTGCCAGGGCAAACTTGTATTTTAGGGAAACTCATTCTGGCTCCACCGTAATCGCGCCAATCGTGTCGTGCTGCGCCGTAGCGAGCAGGAGTCCGAAATGATCGTCTTCATCAATTTTTAATTGCCTACATTGCAATTTGCGGTTTACGCCTTCGCTGAGTAGGTTGAAGAAAAACGGAAACAGAAATTCGCTGTGATATTCCTGCTGCGATTTTGGCAGCGTCAAACTCACCGCAGGCTTTTTAGCATCCGCGAACCAACGGTCATCGTAACGGAAAATATAGCTGGAACGGCTTTCTTCCGTCAGCGTTCCGAGCAATTCTTTGTTGCGGTGAACAGTGGCTTTTCTCATTAGTTCAGTCCAACTTCGGCTCCAGCGGAGCCACATATTTATAGCAAAAGCATAAAATTATCGCCAAGCTCCAGAGGAGCGAAAGATGTGATGTCGCTCCTCTGGAGCTTGGCAGGGAAGCGCTATCCGATGCTATAAATATGTCGCGCCGCTGGCGCTGAAAATCTTGTCGAAGTAATTGTCTACTTTAAAATATGCAGACATTTCATTTATGATTTTTTCACTTCCAATTTTATTTCCATCCCCAAAATATCCGCTATCCTACTCAATGTAGTTAATGTGGGATTGCCTTTGCCGCTTTCGACTTCTTTGATCGTTCGCAAACTAACGCCCGACAATTCGGCTAAATGATCCAGCGTCAGAGCCAATTCATTGCGGCGTCTTTTGAGTATGGTAGCGATTTCTTCAAGTTGCGTCATAGCGAATTAATAAGTTAAATCGAAAGTGCAATATACCACACTTTTTATATTGGGGTAAGCCTGATTATGTGTTTTACTATACTAAAAGTGCGCTAAATTGCATTTTTATCAGGTACTATTGGTACAGTACAGGGAGCGGTAGCGACTTGGTCAGACTCACGGAGCGTAGGCAGTGAAATCACCAAGTCGCTACCGCTCCTCGTACTGTATCGCACCCGAGACACGAGTTACTTGATGAATATTTAAAGGCGGCTCATACTTACCATCAGGTCAGAATCAATCAACAACAAGGAGAGCTTTCATGTTCAGAAATTCGTTACTATTTTTACTTTTACTTTCGATGGCGGTCGCTGTCGCGTGCGATCAAAAACAAACGGTCACGACTCCAATTATAACACCTGTCGCAGCAGGTACTTTCCCGGAAGCGGTGAAACCTGCGCTCGAAGTTTTGAAAGCAGACGCTTTGTTGCAGCACATCAAAACACTTGCTTCTGACGAATACGAAGGGCGCGCGCCGGGGACGAAAGGCGAAGAACTCTCCGTCAAATACATCAGCGACCAATTCAAACAGGCTGGACTCAAGCCGGGAAATCCTGATGGAACTTACGTGCAAAAGGTTCCGTTGATTGGCTACACGCCGAATCCGACGGTTTCGTTCAATGCTGCCGGCAAAGAAATGAAACTCGTTGCTGATGATTATCTGGCGCGTTCGGCGACCTTCAAGCCCAATGTAGATGTGAAGAATTCTGACGTTGTGTTTGTCGGCTACGGTGTCGTCGCTCCTGAATATGGCTGGGACGATTTCAAGGGCGTAGATGTCAAAGGCAAAACGATTGTGATGCTGGTCAATGATCCGCAAATTCCTGACGCGAGTGATCCCGCAAAACTTGATGAAAAAATCTTCAAGGGCAAAGCGATGACATATTACGGACGCTGGACGTACAAGTATGAAATCGCTTCGGAGAAGGGCGCAGCGGCTTGCATTATTGTGCATGAGACGGCGACGGCGGGTTATCCGCTCAAGGCGTTGAATAGTTGGCGGCAGGAAAATTTTGGCTTGAAAGGCTCGGAAAATGGACGGGTTCCGGTCGAAGGCTGGATTTCATTTGATAAAGCGAAAGAATTATTTTCGGCGAGCGGACAGGATTTGATGGCGCTGAAAAAGGCTGCGCTGAGCAAAGATTTCAAGCCTGTCACGTTGAATGCGAAGGCGAATATCAATGTGAAATCTACGATCCGCGAAATCGCTTCGCAGAATGTAGTCGCAAAACTCGAAGGCTCCGATCCGAAGCTCAAAGACGAGTACGTGATTTATACGGCGCATTGGGATCACATGGGACGCGATCCGAAATTAACCGGCGATCAGATTTTTAATGGCGCGATTGATAATGCTTCGGGTGTCGCGTGTTTGCTCGAATGGTCAAAAGCCTTCAGCAAACTGACGCCGGCTCCGAAGCGTTCGATTTTATTTTTGGCAGTCACGGCGGAAGAAAAAGGATTACTCGGCGCAAAATATTATGCTGAGCATCCGCTGTATCCGCTGAACAAAACACTCGCCAACATCAACATGGACGGCATTAATCAATGGGGCAAGACCAAAGACATCACTGTTGTCGGGTTAGGGAATTCAACCCTGGATGATGTCCTGGCAGAGGTAATGAAAGTACAAGGTCGCACCATTATTCCTGACCCGGAGACTGAAAAAGGATTTTTCTACCGCTCCGATCATTTTGAATTTGCGAAGCAGGGCGTCCCGGCGCTTGATCCTGATGGCGGCAATGATTACATTGGCAAGCCCGCTGATTACGGGCAGAAAACACGCGATGAATATACTGAAAAGGATTATCACGGCGTGACGGATGAAGTGAAACCGAATTGGGATTTATCGGGTGCGCTTGAAGATTTACAGGCCTTGTTTATGGTTGGCTTCAATGTGGCCAATGGCGAAAAATGGCCTGAATGGAAAGCCGGCACTGAATTCAAAGCGAAACGCGAAGCGATGTTGAAGTAGTCAAAAATATTTTCAACGCAAAGGGAAAACGGGTCAAAGAGACAAAGAATACGTATTCTTTGTCTCTTTGACCCGTTGTGGTAAAGCATCTGTCTTACTGTGGTTCTACATCAACTGTCGTCACCGTGCTGGTATACTTCTGGCAATCCCAGGTATAAATCAGAATTGAGAAGCTGTTCATTTTCCCAGTTCCTGTCGCGACGAAATCAAAGATTCGTAAATCCCAGATCCCATTCGGATTTTGCCCAATGTAAGTGGACAATAACCCAACTGGACGATAGAGATTGGTATACGGTGCTCCGCTCGGCGTAATGCTTTGAATCGAAGTCCTGCCGCTATCATCCAGCAATGTATTGTAGAAATTCTTGCCCGGCATTCCAGCTCCACCCGGCAGATTCATTAACGTTACCGCAGTGCCAGTCGGCGAAATCAGCGCCATTGCCAAATCGCCAACTTTATCGTGTTGCAATCCGGTCGTTTCAGGCTTGGTGTTATCCGTGCCATTGATGCGGAAGGCCACTCTGGTAATGGTTCCTGAAATTCCAGTGACGGGGACTTTGAGGCTGACACCTAACCTGTTCGGATCGTTGGCTGCATCGGGGATGGTGACTGCTGCTCCCGTGTAGGCAGCATTCAGGGGAACTGTTGCAGGGCGTCCGACTTGAACTGAAAGAGGGAAACTGCGGGGATTCGAGCCGCTGTTATCTGACACCGTAACCGTGAAGTTGAGGCGAGAGCCGCAAACCACATTGGACGCAAGATCGAATTTGAAGGGCTGCAAATTCGCCTCGGCTTTACCATCAGAAATCTGCCAGTAATCCGATTCGTCTACGACCATTTTGACCCCGGGCGTCGTAGTCGTGACTTTGGCTCTGACTCCTTCGGCTCGTTTGGTTCCATTATTCTTGAAGATAATGCGTAAGGCTCCGCGTTCACCGGGTTCGATGAATTTATTGAAATTGGCGTTTTCAAGTTCGTAAGCTTCGGTCAAATTCAATTCGAGGAACGGTGAAGGAATCGCCTGAAGATAAGCATCCAACGGCGAGAGCAAGCCAGAGCCGGAAACCTTATCACGACCTCTTGGCCCAATATCCAAAGCAGTTTTTGTGAGCGCACTGCGAAGCTCGTCATTTTTGATCTCAGGCTTGGCTCCCTTAATCATCGCAGCAATGGCAGCGGCGTGTGGCGCTGCCGCAGATGTTCCAAAGAAGGAAGAGAATCCAGTCACTGAAGTCGCTACACCGTCGGCGGCTGCGATGTCGGGTTTATTTCTTTCGAGTCCGCCATTGGTTTCAAATAAATAATTACCGGGAGTGATCGGCGTCCCGTCTTCATTGAAGAAAATGCGACGCGGGCCATCAGTGCTGAAGGCTTCGACCGGATTGCCAACACCACCTGTGAAAGCTCCACCACGAGCCGTTGAAGCGGCGACGGCGGCGACTGAATAAGCGTCAGCAGCGGCTGAATGTCCATACGTTCCACCATCAGTCGTGATCGCAATATCCGCTGTCCCGAAAGCTGTATCCAGATGCAGGGCGCGAGGTTCAGAATCTCCATAACGAAGAATGATGATACGGTCGCCAGTGCGGATACTGGCGCTGCCGATCTCTTCAATTGGAAAAGGAAAAGAGAACTGATCGTTGGCTGAAAATGCCCGAAGTGTCGTGAGCGTCGAATCCAGCACAAACAGATCGTAATCGTTGGTGGCTGCGCCCCACGGATCAGCCCAGAGCAAGCGAACCAGTGCGCCGCCTGTATAGACGGTCACAAAACGATTTGAAATGACACCTTCGCCGAAGTCATTTAAATCAATTGGCGCACCGCTGAGGACTGGAATTGTCCCACCGCTTTTGAAATCGCCTTCCCACGTGGTAGATGTTCCGTCAGCGTCATTTCCCTGATTGCCAGCCGAAGAAAAATATAATCCACCATTGCCAGTCACGGCATTCACCACCTGAGCCAGCTCGTTATCCTGAAACGGAGTTTCGTTTGACCAGATGACATCATCAACAATAATGTCGCATCCGTATTTAAAACGGAGATCAATAATATTCTGCGCAAACTGCTCAGGACTTTCAAAGGCCGAGGCGAAGAAGAGCTTGGATTCCGGTGCTAAATCGTAGATGATTTCCATCATCGCGGTTCCTTCTCCCGAATCTGAGGCATCAGTCTGAATTCCGCTTTGCCCTGGCAGGACGATAACATCTTTGGGTAAATTTCCGTTGGCCTGGGAAGCCGACAACCCGCGTGAACTGTCCGACAAAACACCAATTTTGATACCTTTGCCAGTGGCATTGAACGTTTCGCGGAGTTCTTTCGTGCGATGCGCAATATCACCCTGAGAATTGGGTGGCCCCGTCGTCGGAAAAGCATTGGCAATTGGCGTCTCATCGTCTGTTCTGAAAGATGCGTATTTACTGTGCATTCGTTTGACGATGCTTTTTGGTTCTCCGAGGTCGGGCTGGGGGAACAGCAGGCTGAGGTTTTTCAGAACGAAAGGGGTGGTTACCGCATCCTTTCGATTTGTCCTGGCGACCGGAGTTCGCATGATAGCCTTCACTTCGCTTCTGGCAGCGATTCCTTCCAGGACTTCCAACGAGAGTTTGGCGCGAATGGTTTGGGATTTGACGGAAGTGGAAACTACTTCACCGTTCACATTTTTAATCAGCTCAAGCATTTCGTCAGTGACCTGCCCATGGATTTCAACGGTCACTCGCTGGTCATCAAGCTTTTCAGCTTTATTTTTTCCTGAGTCTTTTTGCGCTTTGAATTCTTTGATGTCAGTCAACAATTGCGAATCAATTTTGCGTTGCTCTGGACTGCGATTGCGTTTGGCTTCGAGAATTGCCTCAATTTCCTGCTTGGCGCTTTCGCCGATTTGAGGTGATCGGTCTTTCTCCGTTTGAATCTGTCGGGTTTTGGTTTGGGCTTTCGCTGAAAAAGTTAAAGCAGGCGAGAGTACCAGCAGTAAGATAAGAAAATATTGGGACAATGGCTTCATTGAGGTCTCCTTGAAAAAGCACATCCTGTTCGAGGATATGGGGGTTCCGTGGTTCGAGATCGCTGCCGGTGATCTCAAGATAGAGCGATGGCTACAGTGGTGAGGACGATGTGAGGTTGAGAGCTTGAGCATCAGCAGAAAAAAATATTTCTCTGACCCTCGGAGCAACTATCAAAGACGTTACTGCTCCGGTTACAAATTAAAGAAGGGAAGGTGAAAGCATAGTAATCACCAATCCCCTAAATTTCAAGTTCAAAAAGATTGAATCAATTTATCGGGTGAGCAACGCTTCGCGGGCGAAGATGGCTTGGAGGCGGGCTTCCTCGGGAGTTTTCGCCAAGGCGGTGAGGTGTCCCATCTTGCGACCTTTGCGCGGTTCGAGCTTACCGTAAAGATGAATTTTGACATTTGGGAAAGCGCAGGCTGCGACCCAATTCGGTTCGCCGAATTGCCATATATCTCCGAGCAAATTGGCCATCGCAGCAGGACGCATCAGTTCAGTTGATCCCAGCGGTAAACCACAAACTGCCCGTAATTGTTGCTCGAACTGGCTGGTCACGCTGGCGTCAAAGGTGAAATGCCCCGAATTGTGCGGACGCGGAGCCGTTTCATTAATCAGCAATTTTCCGTCTTTCGTTACAAAAAATTCAACGCACATCACACCCACGACACTCAGGGATTCCAATACGCCGCGCGTAATTTCAATCGCTTCTTTTTGGAGCTTGCGCGAGATCGGCGCAGGCGCAGTAGTCAGGTCAAGAATGTGGTTGTGATGTTCGTTGGCGACGACGCCGTAGTGCGCGAATTGCCCGTCCAGCCCACGCGCTGCGACGACGGAAACTTCGCGCTTGAAATCAATGAAGGCCTCCAGAATGGCTTCACGATTGCCTAAATTTAAGTAAGCTTCCGGCGCTTGATCCAGCGAATTTATTTTCGATTGTCCTTTGCCGTCGTAGCCGAATCCGGCGGTTTTCAGGACTGCCGGACAACCAATACTTTCGATTGCCTGTTTTAAATCTGTCAGAGATTTGACGTGCTTGTATGGTGCGACCGGAAAGCCATGATGCGCCAGAAAAGTTTTTTCACGCAGGCGATGCTGGGTCGTATGCAGGACGTGTCCGCTGGGATGTACTTGCGTCATCGAAGCCGCCGCTTCCACCGCCGTCGAAGAAACATTTTCAAATTCAAACGTGACAACATCAACTTTTGCCGCGAACTTTCTGACGGCAGCCAGATCATCATACGAAGCAATAATTTCTTTGTCAGCAATCTGTCCCGTCGGTGTATCCGAATCGGGTGAAAACGTATGCACACGATACCCCATCCGCCGCGCCGCAATCGCAAACATGCGACCGAGTTGTCCGCTGCCTAGAACGCCAATTGTCGAGCCGGGAAGAATCATAAAAACATGAACCGATAAGAAAAATCGTCAATAGTAAGTTTAGAACTCTGAACAGCAGTGGACATTTCAAGCACTGTCAGTCGCGCATCCGGTCTGCCAAACTCGTTGAGTTTATAAAGTTGGATTGTTACTGTTGCCCTGTTTTGTTCTTCAGCACTAGCTCCGAGATTAGGAAGTAGTTTGCCAGTGGCTTCGTCAAAGAAAAAATATCGCTTAAATTCATATTCAACCTCATCAGGTTTTAAGATCGCTTCATCGAATTTTTTGCCTTTTGCGTTTTGACATTTATCACAACAGGCGAAAAGATTTTCCCATTGATAGACCAATCGTGGATACGATTCCTTGGGGCGAAAATGTTCAATCGTTTCTCTGATCTGCGAACGCATCGGAGAACTATCGCAAAACGAACAGTGCTTCTGAGTCATTTCTAACAAAAGATCAATCAAGTGCGAATATACTTTTTTGCGCCACTGAAATTCATGCTTCGGATTGTCTGATTTCTTCTGCTCATATTCTATGCCCCAGGCTTCCCAGTTTTGTCTGAGCTTGTCTGGCGGAGCAGGGCGCTGAAGTTTCATCATAACTCGTAGTTTGTGCCTTTGATATTATTGATTTGCTTGATCTCAATAGAAATAATGCTAAGTAATTCTTCGCTTTGTTTGGCTAACTTTCTGCCTCGTCGCAGGAAATCTTTTTCGTTAACAATTTCGCCACGAAGTATTTGATCTCGCTGTTGCTGGAACTTATCTAACTCGTCCTGCGTCTGACCGCCAAAAGGTTTTTCAATATCAAAAACTTCACGCAAAACAGAACGATAACTTGCAGAAGATTTCGACTCAGTTACTTCGCCAAGATAGGCTTTACCAGCTTCTACTTTCAATTCATAAATCGCAGCACCATCAATTGAGTTCACCACAAACGGCGAATGAGTAGACAAGAAAATCTGAGCGTTGGGAAAAAGTTTTTGTACCGCTGGCAAAACCTTTCGTTGCCAAGCGGGATGTAAATGCACTTCAATTTCGTCGAGGAAAAGAATGAGGCTCTGTTCATTTACGGGAAGATCATTACTCCAATTTATTAAGTCAAGGCGCATTAACAAATCACCGATCCACCCAATAGCAGACTGTAATCCGTCAGGTAAAACATCAAAATCAAGATCAGCTTCCCCAGTTGTTGCAATTAAGGATAATGGCGAAGTTTTTAGATCAAATTTAATGTCATAGTCAGCAATGAGCGAAATCGCTTTTTCCATAATTGTCATAGAAGACGCGAATTTATTTGCTTGTTCAGGGTTATTCTTTTCTTTTTCTATCGCTCTTTTGGAAATACTATTTGCGATCCATTGATTGTTATCGAAATTCGCCTTGGCACTTTTATCAAAAGTAAGTGCTTCTTCAAACGGGTTAATATTAAGCTCCTGAATAGCATTTACTGATGAATGACTTTTTTTTCTATAGCCTGAATACGCTGCTACAAAAAAATCATTAGCATATAGCATTAACTTATTTTGTCGGTATAGTTTTATATTCTCGTTGGAATAGAAAGAACCAAAATCAATAAGACGTGGAAATGGAGCTACGCGTTCTGCTACCTGTACTTCTATATCTAATCCTCGGTCAAAAGAAGCACGCAATCTAGTTAAACACGTAGATTGCTCAACCCTGGAAGAGTGAAATCTTTTTATGAAGGCATTATTTGCATTGGGGTTTCTAAAAGGATCGCTATCAGTAAAAATGCTGGCAATCGCATGTAAAACAGTTGTCTTTCCACTTCCATTTGGTCCGGTCAAAATATGAATTTCAGCCTTACCTTCTTCCTGCGGCTTAAATTCAAATTCGACCTCATCAAAAGGTCCAATATCTTTCAGGTAGAGTTTTCGTATTCGCATAATCTGACCTACCCAAGCGTATCGCCTAAAACTTTTTCTGTTTGCTCGTTACGAAATTGATTGAGTTTTTCGCGCAATTCTGGTCGCGTATTCGCCAAAATCGCCACTGCCAACAATGCCGCATTCGTTGCGCCTGCATTGCCAATCGCTAAAGTACCGACAGGGATTCCCGCAGGCATTTGGACGATGGACAGCAGCGAATCCATTCCGCTCAAGGCTTTGCTTTGCACGGGGACGCCGAGGACGGGAACAGGAGTTTGTGCGGCTACCATTCCAGGGAGATGCGCTGCGCCGCCTGCTCCGGCGATGATGACTTCGAGGCCGCGTGCTTCGGCGCTCGCCGCAAATTCAGCTAATAACAACGGTGTGCGATGCGCAGAGACGATTTTGCATTCGTGCGG
>JAYVRW010000119.1:0-24244 GCA_043775925.1 Blastocatellia bacterium | reverse complement strand
GCATCTGACGCCTGGTCATACCGAAGGTAATACTGCGTGGTCAATGACCGTTGAAGAAAGTGGCAAAAAATATAACGTAGTTTTCACGTGCAGTTTGTCCATCAACCCCGGCGTGCGAATGGTAAATAACCCAACGTGGACAGGTGTGAAAGAGGCTTATGCCAAATCCTTTGCCATCATGAAATCGTTGCCGTGCGATGTGTTCTTAGGGCCGCACACACAATTTTTTAATATGGAAGAAAAAGTGAAACGGCTCGGCACGCAGCCGAATCCGTTTATTGATCCGCAAGGACTACGAAATTTTGTTGAGACGAACGAGAAAACTTATCTCAGCCAGATTCAGCGCGAACACGATGAGAAGTAGTAAAATCAATTATGGCTTGTTGCGTATCTTCATTTTTGCAGTACTCGCTGGCACTGCTTTCGCCGCGCATCCCGAAGTAATTGTCACGCCTGCGTGGGTCAATTCTGTCCAGCAATTTCACGCCAAAAAAATTACGGCACGTCCGGCGAATAACAAAAATAAGCGTTTTGTTATTCTCGAAACAGGCTGGGGCAAATTGTCCGAAGCGAAAGATTATCGCATCGGGCATATTCTCGGCGCAGTGTATTTGAATACCGACGAGTTTGAGAATGGCTATCCGCGCTGGCATTTGAAGCCCGTCAGCGAATTGCAAGACGTGATTGGCAAGCTTGGTATCACGCCAAACACAACGGTAATTGTATACAGCAAACAAACTATCGCCGCCGCACGCATCTGGTGGATTTTGAATTACGCGGGCGTTTCTGATGTGCGAATTTTGGATGGAGGTTTTGCGGCATGGCAGGCAGCAGGTCTTGCCGTCGAGGGGAAAATTAATACTCCGCAACTAACAACGTTTCACGCGCAGCCCCGTTTACATTGGCTGGCAACGACAGAGTATGTGCAGGAACAATTTAACAAAGATCGCGTGTGGTTAGCCGATACGCGTTCATTAGCAGAATATCGCGGTGAAATTAGCGGCTACGATTATTTGCAACAACGCGGGCGCATCCCTGGTGCAATATCAATTGGCGATGCTGACGACAAAGCGTTGTTGTATCAAACTGCGGATGGACATTTTTTGCCGCCGACTGAAATTGCTGCACGCTGGAAACAAGCTGGAATTATCCCTGCAAAATCAGGTGCTACATTTACACGCGAAGTAATTTTTTATTGTGGCAGCGGCTGGCGTTCGAGCCTGACATTTCTCTACGCGTACGTGCTGGGCTACAAAAACATTCGCAATTATTCTGATAGCTGGAGCGGCTGGAGCACAACCTATACGCAAGACGTAAATGAAAAAGGCATCACGCCCGGCTGGCGACAAAGCGCGTCAGGTCGCCCCATTGCAAAGGGAAATTAATGAAAGGTTGGACATGAAAACGCAAGCAGAAAAAGGCGCAATTTTTCGTGCGCTCCACGAACGAGCAGGCGCATTTGTAATTCCAAATCCGTGGGATGTTGGTTCCGCACGATTGCTCGCGCAACTTGGCTTTGAATCATTAGCGACGACGAGCGCAGGGTTTGCATTTTCGGTCGGCAAAACGGATAACACGATACGCCGCGAGCAAATGTTGGCGCATTGCGCTGAAATCGTGGCTGCTGTTGATTTGCCCGTCAGCGCCGATCTCGGCAACGGTTTTGGCGATACGCCCGAAATCGTAGCCGAAACCGTCCGCCTCGCTGCCGCCGCTGGTCTCACAGGTTGCTCCATCGAAGACAATTTCTATCGCGCGGACGCGCCGATTTACCCGTTTTCATTGGCAGTCGAACGAATCCAAGCCGCCGTCGAAGCCACCCGCAATCTTGATTTCCCCTTCATACTCACCGCCCGCGCCGAAAACTATCTTGTCGGTCGCCACGATCTCGACGACACCATCAATCGCTTGCAGGCATATCAAGAAGCCGGGGCCGATGTGCTTTATGCGCCGGGTTTGCCGACTAAAGATGACATTGCTGCCGTCATCGCTTCTGTGCCTCGCCCAGTCAACGTCCTGATGGGAGCGCAAGGCGCAACCACCGTAGCCGAACTCTCCGCCCTCGGCGTCAAACGCATCAGCACCGGCAGTGCATTATCCCGCGCCGCGTACGGAGCTTTCCTCCGTGCTGCTCGTGAAATGTCGGAGCAAGGGGCTTTTACGTTTGCGGATGAGGCAGTGGGCTTTGAGGAAATTAGTGCGATGTTTGAGAATGGCGTATGATAAATTTTTAGCCGTAGAGCGCGCAAAGCACAAATATTCAGGAGCATGGAAAAAGAAACCTCAAAGACACAAATTGATCGCTTAGGCGAGCGTCTGAAAAAAGATAGCAGTGCTGAATCTGACTTACGATTGTTAGAGCAGTATCGCCATTCCTTTGATAATGCCTACGAAATTGTGCGCAAAGCAATTCTCGAACAATTATCATTGGAGGCAACAGGACGAAGAAAAACTACGCAGTCAATTGTAGATAAATTGCGTCGTGAAAGTATCCGGCTTACGCAAATTCAGGATATTGCAGGTTGTCGTTTGATTGCCGCAGATATTGCTAATCAAAACCAACTTGTTACATCACTCAACAACTTTTTTGAAAATGTTATAGTTGTTGATCGTCGCGAAAAACCGAGCCATGGTTATCGAGCTGTTCATGTCATTGAACAAACGCAAGAAAAATTAATAGAGATACAAATACGTACTGAGCTTCAGCATCTTTGGGCAGAACTTTCAGAAAAACATGCTGATTTTTATGGTCAACAAGTCAAATACGGAAATGGAGAGAGTAGTACTTTAAACCTTCTGACGTTACTATCCAACCGTATTAGAGACATAGAATTAGTTGAGAAAGAACTTATATCGCTTCCGAAGAAAGTTATTGCAAATAAGAAAATAACTCCGATTATAGCTGAAACGGAAGCACACAAGAACGATATCATTGAAATTATGCATAGAGTCATAAGTGATATAAGAGTTAAAATACTATTACAAAATTGGGGGATAACTAATGATTTTTCTGATTGAGTACAATCGTAATCTTGGCAAGATCGTTACTTTCAAAACCTTTGAGGACGCCAATAGAAATGAGGCGGCAGATATCAGATTTGAAATGGAGCTTAACCTTAATCGCGCTGGCATTAGGCATGAAGTAGTTTTATTAGATGCTGTGTCAGAAGAAGCGTTACGGCGCACACATCGCCGCTATTTTGAAAACATCGAACAGCTTGCAACCATGCCGTAGGCGCATCAACCAACTTCTATTTCCATTTATTCATGAACATTTGTGAAACCGAACGCCTCATCCTGCGCTCCTTACAAAAAGCTGATTCCGCCTTTATTTTTCGCTTAGTCAATGAGCCTTCGTTCATCCAAAACATCGGCGATAAAGGCGTCCGTGATTTGGAAGGGGCGTGGCAATATATTTTGCAGGGGTCAATGAAAAGTTATGACGTGAACGGCTTTGGATTATGGTTGGTCGCGCTGAAAGACTCGCTCACGCCGATTGGAATTTGCGGACTTGTCAAACGTGACGGGCTGGATGATCCTGATGTTGGCTATGCGTTTTTGCCGGAGTTTTGGAAACAGGGCTACGCGATTGAAGCGGCTTCGGCGGTGATGATTTTCGCCAAAGAAACGCCCGGCATCAACCGCGTTGTAGCGATTACATCACCTGATAACCAGCCCTCCATTCGTGTGCTGAATAAGTTGGGGTTAACGTTTGAGAAGATGGTGATACTGCCGGGAGCTTCCACGGGAAGCAGCCTGTTTACGCCTGGGTCGAATAAAATTTCGTAACCAATTTCTACGAGAGAAAATTTTGGAATGTTATTACACCGCAGAGAACGTTAGACAGGATTGACAAGATTATTTCAAGATTTACAGAATCGCTCTTGTTCATCTTGCAAAAAATCTTGTCAATCCTGTCTCAGAAAACTCTGCGCTCTCTGCGGTAAAAATTTCTGTTTGCTTCTTTTTTGCTGAAACCACTATGAAAACGCTACTTACTCTTTTGCTCTTACTCTCCACCGTATTCGCACAACAACCGCCGATCAAACCGATTCCGCCCGCTGGTGTTGAAGTGCCTGCGGCTGACCGCGCCGAACTCGAAGCGGGTTTGCAACGCCTGAAAGCTGCGATTGATAAGCTCGGCAATAATCTGTTGTTGCCTGATGTGATGATTTATTACGAAGCCGTGCGCTACGCGTTGCAGTACAACGAATTTTTTAAGGCAGACGAAATTGCTAAGGCGAAGGTGTTATTGCAACACGGCGCAGAGCGCGCGCAACAGTTAGCAGAAGGTAAAGCTCCCTGGACGAATGCGGCGGGCTTGGTTGTTCGTGGCTACGTTTCTAAAATTGACAAGAGTGTGCAGCCATATGGCCTTGTGCTGCCGCCTTCGTTCGGACAGGAGAAACCGCATCGCTGGCGTTTAGACACATGGTTTCACGGGCGCGGCGAAACTTTAAGCGAAGTCAATTTCCTTGCTGACCGCGAAACGAAAATTGGCGAATTCACGCCCGTTGATACTATCGTCGTTCACTTGTACGGACGATTTTGTAACGCTAATAAATTCGCGGGCGAAGTGGATTTGTTCGAGACGCTCGACAAAGTGAAACAGCAATATCGCATTGACGAAAATCGTATCATCATACGCGGTTTCAGCATGGGCGGCGCGTCTACGTGGCAATTCGGCACGCATTACGCGGGACTGTGGGCAGCGATTGCGCCGGGCGCGGGCTTTAGCGAATCCGCAGATTTTTTGCATCTCAATCTCAAAGGCGAAAACGCGCCGCCGTGGTGGGAACAAAAATTATTCCATCTGTATGACGCGACCGATTACGCGATCAATCTTTTCAATACGCCTGTTGTTGCGTACAACGGCGAAATTGATGGACAGAAGCAGGCCGCCGATATGATGGAAAAGGCGATGGACGCCGAAGGGTTGCGGCTCACGCGTGTAGTCGGGCCAAAAACAGGGCATCAATATCATCCCGATTCCAAAGTCGAAATTAACAAAATTCTTGATGCCGTTGCGGTGCGCGGGCGCGAAGCTTATCCGCGCAAAATTAAATTCACTACGTGGACGCTTGCTTACAATCAAATGAAATGGATTACGGTTGACGCGCTGGGACAGCATTGGGAGCGTGCGCGTGTGAATGCCGAAATGGTTGGCGACAGCGGCGTGAACGTCGAGACTGCGAACGTCACAGCGTTCACGATTGACATGGGATCAGGCGGTTGCACGTTGGACGCTACGCGCAAACCTGTCGTCACAATTGACGGGCAAAAGCTGACCGTAGCGGGGCCAATGTCAGATCGTTCGTGGAATATTTATTTCCGCAAAACAGGCAATCAATGGGCGGCGGTTGATTCGACTGTTGTTGCGGGCTTGCACAAACGCCACGGCTTACAAGGCCCGATTGACGATGCATTGATGGATAGTTTTGTTTTTGTAACGCCGACTGGAACTCCGATTGCGCCCAATGTAGCGAAGTGGGTTACGAACGAGCAACAACGCGCCATCAAAGAATGGCGTCGTCATTTTCGCGGCGATGCGCAGGTGCGCAAAGACGCTGAAATCACCGATGCAGACATTGCCGCGAACAATTTAATTTTGTGGGGTGATCCCGGCAGTAACAAAATCCTCGCGCGCATTGCCGATAAACTCCCGATCAAATGGACTGCTGATGCCGTCATTGTTGGCGATAAACGATTTGCCGCTGACACACATGCGCCGATTTTTATTTTTCCAAATCCGCTGAATCCGAACAAATATATCGTGCTGAATTCCAGCTTCACTTTCCGCGAATTTGATTACCTGAATAACGCACGGCAAATTCCGAAATTGCCGGATTATGGGGTAGTGGATACGGTTACGCCGCCGGATGCTCGTTATCCGGGCAAGATTGTGTTGGCGGGATTTTTTAATGAGAGTTGGAGGCTGCAAAATTGATTACCGCAAAGGGTCAAAGCAGCAAAGGGTCAAGGGGAACCCAATCAGGCAAGCTCTTTGATCCTTTGTCCCTTTGATCCCTTGCGTTGAAATTTTTATCGCGGTTTCGCAAGTCCTGTCCAAAGAAAAACATAATGAATAAACAAATCACATCCTCCGTTTCGCGCCGCAAATTTCTTGTTAGCTCTGCGCTTATAACTGCTGCCGCTGCGTTGCCTGCCAATCTCATCGCCGCGCCGCCAGCTAATATTGATGAATGGTTTGATCGTCCGATGCGTTGGGCACAATTGACGTTAGTTGAAAACGATCCGGGAAACTACGATCCACAATTTTGGCTGGATTATTTCAAGCGCATTCACGCGGATGCTGCGTGTTTGAGTGCGGGCGGAGCGGTCGCTTATTACCCGACAAAAATTCCCATGCATTATCGCAGCGCGTGGATGAAAGGCTCCGATCCGTTTGGTGAATTGTTGGCAGGCTGTCGCAAGCAAAATATGACTGTGCTGGCGCGTACCGATCCGCACGCGGTGCATCAGGATGTTTACGACGCGCATCCTGATTGGATTGCCGTAGATGCTGAAGGCAAGCAGCGACGGCATTGGGCTGCGCCGGAATTGTGGGTGACGTGTGCGCTCGGACCGTACAATTTCGAGTATATGACCGAAGTCCACCAGGAAATCATGACGCTGTACAAACCGGACGGCATTTTCAGCAATCGCTGGGCGGGTTCGGGCATGTGTTATTGCGAACATTGTCAGCAAACTTTCAAAGCGGCTTACGGCACGGATTTGCCGCGCACGAACGATCCGCAAAACCCTGTGCAACGCAATTACCTGCAATGGAAACAACAACGATTATTTGAAGTCTGGAAATTGTGGGACACCGAAATTCGCAAGATCAATCCGCAGGCACGCTACATTGCAAATTCTGGCGGCGGTGCGCTCAGTTCATTGGATATGAAAACGATTGGCGAAATTTCGGCGACATTATTTTCCGATAAGCAGGCGCGGCGCGGGCTGACGACGCCACTTGCGAATGGCAGGAACGGCAAGGAATACCGCGCTACGATGGGGCGCAAAGCGATTGGCGGAATTTTTAGCGTCGGCGTAGAGGAACCGTATCGCTGGAAAGATTCGGTGCAAAGCGAAGCCGAAATTCGGATGTGGGTTGCCGAAGGAACGGCGAATGGGTTGCGCCCATGGTTTACAAAATTTTCCGGCACGCTCTATGATAAACGCTGGCTGAAAGTTGTCGAAGACATTTACAACTGGCATTACAAAGCTGAAAAATATTTGCGCAACGAAACGCCCGTCGCTCGCGTAGCGATGGTCTATTCGCAGCAAACCGCTACATTTTATGGTGGCACACGTGCCCAAGCCAAAGTCGAAGATCACACCGAAGGCTTTTATCACGCATTAGTTGAAGCGCGTATTCCGTTTGAAATGGTGCACGACAAATTGCTGGACGCGACGCATACCGATCAATTCAAGGTTTTGATTTTGCCAAATATTGCGGCGTTGTCAGAGGCGCAATGCAATCAATTGCGCGAATATGTGAAACGCAGCGGCAGTATCGTGGCTACGCATGAAACTTCGCTGTATGACGAATGGGGAGCGCGAAGAAAAGATTTTGGCTTAGCAGATTTGTTCGGCGCGAAATTCAAAGGCCGCCTTGAAAGCCCGATGCAAAATTCATATTTGCAATTGGAGAAAGATTCGTCCGGCAAATTTCATCCAATATTGACAGGCCTCGAAGACGCAGGACGCATCATCAATGGCGTTTCGCGCGTTGATGTCGAGGCGACAGAAAAATCCACGATGCCATTAACCGTAATTCCTTCCTATCCAGATTTGCCGATGGAATTAGTTTACCCTCGCGTCAAAAATTCCGGCATCGCAGGCGTTCATTTGCGTGAAATCGGCAAAGCTCGCGTAGTCTATTTTCCGTGGGACATTGATCGCACATTTTGGGAAGTCATGTCGCCAGATCACGGCAAATTGCTCAGCAATGCTGTGCGCTGGGCTTTGAACGAAGAGCCATTCGTGACGGTAATTGGCGCCGGGATGATTGATGTGACGGTGTGGCGACAGCAAGAATCAATGACCGTGCATTTGGTCAATCTGACGAATCCGATGTTGATGAAAGGGCCAATGCGCGAACTGATTCCGATTAGTGAACAAAAGGTTCGTGTTCGTTTGCCGCGTGATAAAAAAATTGGGAAGGTACAATTGCTGGTAAGTGGCAAGCCAATTCGTGCAGAAATTTCAGGCGAATTTTTATCCGTAACCGTGCCGTCAATTCTTGCGCATGAAGTCATCGCCATTGACCTGAAATAATGCAGGAGCCAGCACGAAGTAAGGGCGCAGAGGCGTCGCGTGTACGCCCTTACTTCGTGCGGGCTTCTGCATTCCACTCATTTCCGCCAAAGCCCCGGTAAAAATTTCGCATACAGCAAATGTCGCCACGTTCCCCAATCGTGCGCGCCTTCGCCGCCGACGTAATATTCGTGTTTGATTTTGTACTTGGTGAGAATGTCGTGAAAGATGTTCGTTCGGCTTGTGGGTTTGTCTTCAAAGGTTCCCTGCCCGACGAATAAATAATCTACTTGTTTATTCGTGGTCGGACTATTCAGAAATTCCGCGCTGCTTTTTTCGGTGTCAGGATCGCCCGCGCTCAGCACGCCAAACGAAGCGAATAAATCCAGTGCTTTGAATCCGGTCAATTGCGCGTGGCGTCCGCCCATCGAAAGCCCTGCTAATGCACGTCCTTTTCGATTCGCCTGGACGCTATAATTTTGCTCAACGAATGGCACGATGTGTTTGCGCAATTCTTCGCCGAATAAATTAAAGGTCAGCTCCGCATGTTTTGGATGAGAACGGTGAACCACTTGATTATTCGGCATCGCAATAATCATCGGTACGGCTTTCCCTTCAGCCAATAAATTATCAAGGATAAAATTGGCGCGACCTTCGATAGCCCAATTCGAAGCCGCTTCCCCGCTCCCGCCAAGCAAATACAACACCGGATATTTTTTCTTCGCCGTGTAGCCCGGCGGCGTATACACAAACATTTCGCGTTCACCGTTCAGCACGTCCGAATGATAAATATGCCGCGTGATCGCGCCGTGCGGAACCTTGCGTGCGTCGTAGTACGCGGGGCTGTCACCGTGGACAACTAACATGCTGTAAGGTGGCTGATCGCCTACGCCCGCCACGGTATTATTCGGATCGGGAACAACCGCGCCATCAATATTTAATTTGTAAACATAGATATTTGGTTTCACTGGCCCAGCCTTCAGGGTCCAAATTCCGTCTTCACCTTTTTGAAAGGGGATGGCTGCTCCGACTTTGCCAAACGCGAGTGTTAACGGGCCGGGCGCAATCGAAACTTCCTGTGCTTTCGGAGCCTTCACGCGAAACGTTACCATCCGATCATCAGACACTTCAGGCGAAATCACATTCGCTCCGAAGGGCACAAGGTTTTCGATATTTTTGTGCGGATTCCAATCTACATTCACTTGCGCTTGTTGCGCATGGACTGATGAAGTGACGAGAAGAAAAAAGAAACAAACAAACGTTTTGAATTTCATAGCAGGGGTATCCTTTTGAAAGTTTTAAAAATAAGTGGTACGTGATTTTGCTTTATTACTTTGCCAAATGCCAGCGATTCAGTAGTAAATTGGTTGGGGTTTCCTAGTCATGGTTTTGATTGCGCCGCGTCATCATCTCAAGGTATTCTAAGAATAGAGGTACAAGATTATGAGCATGCGAATGACCACGATTGAAGTTGACCAGGACACCGCCGTCATCCTTCGTAAATTAAAAGAGAAAGCGAAAACGTTGGGGCTAACGCTGAGTGCGCTATTAAAACCGCTTGCTGAAGGAGAAAACGGAATCCGTCAACCTCTTAATGAAGCAATGTTAGCAGTACTTCAACGCAGTGCCGAGCGCATGAAAGATGTTCCCGTAAGTGGAGCAACAGAAGACACTCTCAAGATTATTAGAGCAGCACGAGGCGGAGAAATGTGGGGATATGAGTCAACCGAATAATCCTGCCGGAGCAGTGGTCATTGACGCCGTTACTCATCAGAAAGCTGTCGAGGACTTTACCCATTTCATCAAACGGTGAAGCGGCCTTATTGGTACGTGCGGAGACTATAACTATAACTTGCCACTAGGTTTAGCTAGTGGAACAAGAGGCACAGAACTCAGAGGCTTCAGCCAAAATACTAAATAACCCCCTTCCGAAACGCTTGAGCTAAAGCGGCTCGGAAAGGAAATTTCTGTTCAAATTCGGCTGAAGCCTGTGAATTCGCTTCAGTCTCCACTAGCTGAAGCTAGTGGCAATTGATGAAATTCAGACTGAACACATAAGTCAAAAACGCTGTGGGGGAAAAGCATTTATCCGCCAAACCGCCGAAAGGTTTTGAAGGAATATAAAATGAAAAATGTTACCAAAGGATCGGGGAATATCTTTGCTGATCTGGGGCTGCCAGACGCGGAAGACCTGCAAACCCGTGCGCACCTAACACATCAGATTTACCACCTCATCAAAGTACGCGGTCTCAACCAAACAGAAGCCGCCGAACTGCTGGGATTGAAGCAGCCGGATGTCTCCGCCCTGATGAACGGGAAATTCGCAGCCTTTTCGGTAGACCGATTACTGCATCTGCTAGTGCGGCTCAATCAGGAAGTGGAAATTATTATCCGCCCCGTTCGCAAGGGAAAAAGAAGTACCAGGATTCACGTTTCCGCACTGTGATTATTTTTTGGAAAGCAAAATTATTTTACCTTAGCAGTTGAAATGCTAAAACAAGTTGAACTGCTGCTCTAAGCATGTATAATTCGTTCTCCTGATGTACATGGGCATTTTAATGGGGTCTCAGTAATCTAACCTCTTGCTGGCTCTGCCTCCTCATTTAATCGTTGCCATTAAACTTCAAGTTGAGTGGCAACTGTTCATTCACTTCAGCACACAATTTCCCGATTCGGTTATTAACTCTAAGGTTGCAATATGGTTTCAATCAAGGTTGGTTGGCGTGATAGTGGCAAACCTGCCAAAGATCAAAGAGTTGCTATTGGTATCAATTCATTTCTATCAGGTGGAGTTACAAAAGGTCAGTATACCAATAGCGACGGAGAAGCACACTTCGATATTGATCCGTGCGAGGGGCAAGTCTTCATCAACGGCTCAACAAAACATGAAGGTACAGTCAAAGGACGAGTAAGTACGTGTACTGAAATATATTAGACTAAATTGAAAACTAAGCCTAAGAAAATAAAGGACTTTACTTAAAAGATAGTCTAATTTAATTCAGCACGATTACTTAGTAATTTACATCTAAGTTCGGTTTCAGGTAATAAAAATGGAACATCCTGAGTTTCACATTAAATTTCCACATCGTAATGCGGGGCAGCTAGGCACATCAACACCTGCCAAAATTATTGATTGGATAACGCGTAAATGGTGGCGATTCAATGTTACTTCATTGGCTTGTTTCATCGCGTTAATGTCATTGGCACTCTCTCAACGACTGGATGAAATGTTGATTCGCCTCATCTTGTCACTTCCAGCAGCCTTATTGATTTATCCCTGTTGGACAATCACGTTAGTTTTGATGTCCTTTTTACCAGTTGTTAAGTATCCCGTGGGGATATTTAGAGTTCTCTATTACAAAGTATTTTCCAGATTGATTGTTGAGGATGCTCCATCCTTGTCAGTACCATTATGGTTCTGATTGCTGTAACTAAAGCTGTAGCAAACGGAACGATTGATTTAATTTCACACAGGTATATTGCGTTATGAAAAGCTAAGTTTTTTATCGCAATCTATTTAATAAACTTGAATTCAAGAAGTAAGTGCAACTCTTGAGGTTGTGAAGGAGTAAGAAGTTTGAATAAATTCCTTCATAGCAGTATGAAAGAGTTGAATGAAAGACAAACAACTTACTCCAGAGCAAAGGTATCAAATCTACGAACACAAGCACAGCGGATGGACACAAACAGCGATAGCGCTTGAACTTGGAGTCCATAAATCAACCATTAGCCGTGAACTGAAACGGAACCAATCACGGCGTGGCTACCGACCCAACAAAGCGCAGGAGCTGGCCCAAGGAAGGCGACAGGGCAAAGCCAAAACGCGGATTTCAAACGCGACGTGGGAAGCCATTGAAGCTGCGCTGCGCCAACAATGGAGTCCAAACCAAATCAGCGGACGATTCGCTCGCGAAGGAAAACCGACGGCGAGTCCTGAATGGATTTACCAACAGATTGATCGCGACAGGCACCACGGCGGAACACTCCACGAAAATCTGCGTTGTCGTCGAAAGCGAAAAAAACGTTACGGCGTCAATTCCACCAGAGGCGTTTTGGTCAATCAAATCAGGCTTGACGAGCGTCCTGCGGTTGTTGAAGAAAAATCCCGCCTCGGTGATTGGGAAGTAGATTCTGTCATCGGCAAAGGGCATCAACAAAGTATCGTGACAATGGTCGAGCGCAAAACGAAGCTGCTCAGAATGATGAAAATTAGCCACAAAACCGCCGACCTGACGCGCGACGCCATCTGCGCTCAACTGCAAAATCTGGTCGTCCAGACGATCACGAGCGACAATGGCAAAGAATTTTCTGCCCACGCAGAGATTGCGACAACATTGAACGCGAATTTCTATTTTTGCCATCCGTATGCCTCGTGGGAGCGCGGCGTCAATGAAAATACCAACGGTTTAATTCGGCAGTACTTTCCGAAACAAACCGAGTTCGCTACCCTGACAGAGATGGATATTCAAAAGGTGCAAGAGAAACTCAACCACCGTCCCCGCAAAACGCTGGACTATCAGACGCCTGATGAGGTCTATTTCAAAGAGCTGGCTAAACTAACCAATGTTGCACTTACTACTTGAACCTAAGAAATAAGCGAGGGAAAAATGGCAAGTCTTGAAGATATTGAATTTGCTGAGAATCCAGAACCACGTTGTCCTTGTGTCCTATTGTTAGATACTTCCGGGTCAATGAGCGGTCTACCTATTGATGCGCTCAACACAGGATTGCAGACTTTCAAGTCAAATCTAGCGAACGATTCTTTAGCCTCTCGGCGCGTCGAAGTAGCAATTGTTACATTTGATAGCACTGTTGAAGTTGTACAGGACTTTGTAACTGCCGATCAGTTTAATCCGCCTCGACTTGTGACTGGCGGATCTACCTCAATGGCTGAAGGAATCAATAAGTCATTAGACCTCATTGATGCGCGTAAAGCGCAGTATCGAAATAATGGGGTCTCATATTATCGTCCCTGGGTCTTTATGATTACGGATGGGGCACCAACGGATGAAACAGTACTTATTCAACAGGCCGCTCAGCGAGTCAAAGATGCCGAAAGAAATAAACGAGTGGCATTTTTTGCGGTTGGAGTAGAAGGTGCTAATTTGGAGCGATTGAAAGAGTTTTCAGATCGTGCGCCATTAAAACTCGCTGGATTAAATTTTCAGGAATTGTTTGTTTGGCTCTCTGCCAGTATGCAAAGGGTTTCTCAGTCGAAACCAGATGAACAAGTGGCATTACCACCGCCTGGATGGGCAGCAGTTTAGGGAAATGACAATGGAAACAATAATTTCGATGTCCAAGGACTCCAAAGAAGTTTCTTCAGAAGGAGAACCTTCGCCAAAAAATGATAAATGGAAAGTCCTCGCCGCATCCGTTCGTGGACTGAGCCACGAGAAAACGGGTCAACCTTGTCAGGATGCTAATGAATGGAAAATCACATCCAATGGCATCCTGGTAGCTGCAGTCGCAGATGGGGCAGGGTCGGCGGCGCTAGGCGAAGTTGGTTCAGAAATCGCTTCCAAAATTGCAGTGGGTTCTTTGTATACCGAGCTAGAAAAGGGATTTGAATTTGACGAAGAAAACGCTAGACAGGTTCTCAAAGCTACTCTAATAATCGTAATCGAAGCGGTGCAAGCCGAGGCGGAAAAAAGGCAAGTAGACTTACGTGATTTTGCAACTACTCTCATTCTGATAATCGCGCATCGCAACTTTGCAGTAGCGATTCAGGTGGGGGATGGAGCAGCCGTTATTTGTGA
Source organism: Blastocatellia bacterium (assembly GCA_043775925.1). Classification (GTDB taxonomy): domain Bacteria; phylum Acidobacteriota; class Blastocatellia; order RBC074; family RBC074; genus JAFDVL01. Next base: position 10,223 of record JAYVRW010000119.1, on the reverse strand, counting down.
TAGCGCAGGACAGTTACATTCGTTAACAGTGCCAAGCAGTGGTGAATATATTAATGAGACGACTTTTGTAATTTCTCCAAATGCACTTGAAACCGCGCAAATAGGGGTATGGCAGGGAGAAATCTCCCAAGTTGCAGCCTTTTCAGATGGGCTTCAAATGCTGGCGCTTAAAATACCTGAAGGTACCCCGCATCAACCTTTTTTCAACCCACTCTTTGCATTTTCAGGTAGCGCAACTGAAGGAACGGAAGCGAATGAAAAACTTGCCACGTTCTTGAATTCACCGCGCATTCAAGAACGTGCAGATGATGACTTAACACTCTTGATCGCTAAGGTCATTGAATAACCAGATGCAATATCGGCAAGACTCCAATGGGAAAATTATCACATTAGCCCCCGCACTCCGACTTGGTGCTGGTGGAGAGGCCGAAGTCTTTGCCCACCCTTCTGATTCTTCATTAGTCGCTAAAATTTACCGCTCTCCTTCACTGGAACGTGCGCAGAAACTCACGGCAATGCTCATCAATCCCCCTGATGATCCAACCAGAGCAAAAGGACATATTTCCATCGCCTGGCCCACCGATCTCGTATACAGTGCGAACGGCAACAAAATGGTCGTTGGTTTCCTGATGCCGCGCATTCCTAAAGTGCGTACTGTCATTGACTATTACAACCCCTTGACGCGTCGCCGACAACTCCCGCTCTTCAACTACCTTTACCTGTTGCAAACAGCACGCAATCTTGCAGCAGCAGCACATTCTTTACACGCACATAGTTATGTAATTGGCGATGTAAACGAGTCTAATATCATAGTTGCTGAGACCTCGCTGGTCACGCTCGTGGACACAGATTCTTTTCAAGTTCATAGCTCACATGGAGCTGTCTTTCGCTGTACAGTTGGTAAACCGGAGTTCACACCACCAGAACTACAAGAGAAACGTTTTTCTGAGATTGATCGGAGGGCGGAACATGACCTTTTCGGTTTAGCAGTACTGTTCTTTCAATTATTGATGGAAGGGACACATCCGTTTGCAGGCAAGTACAAAGGGAGCGATGAGCCGCCGCCGATTGAAAAGCGAATTATAGCAGGACATTTCACTTATAGTTTACGTCGGCGCGTTCCCTACGAGCCAATGCCGTATGCGCCGCCCTTTGAGGTGATACATCCAAAGCTACGAACTTTATTCGTTAGTTGTTTTGAAGACGGTCACTCCAGCCCGAAGGTAAGACCAACCGCACAGGTGTGGGCTACTGCGCTAGGAGAAGCAGCGAACGCCTTGACCAAGTGTTCAGTCAACGAACAACATGTATATGGGAATCATTTGACTAAATGCCCGTGGTGCGTACGCACACAACAGTTGCAAGGACGCGATCCTTTTCCTTCTAAACAGGCAGTGCAACGGGGTCTGCATCTGCAACCAGTAATGGCTACTTCACCATCGCTGAAACAAACTCCACTGCCGCCCTCTCATAACCCTTCACCTAACAAATCAGTACCTTCTCGTAAGTCTGCGCCCTCAATTGTTTCCTCCTCACCGCCGTCTTCGAAAACGAATGCAGGAATAAATACACCTTCTTTGCCAGTGAAAACTGGCTCACAATTACGAGCTTTCCTATGGTTGGCGTTGTTGCTAATTGCTAGTACTATTTATTTTACAATTATATACAAAAAGCCGAGCGCAACAGCACCTCCCCTGCCGCCGCCTAACACAAGTCTTGATAAAGTAGCCGCAATCAACATCAATCTTCGATCTTCTCCAGGTCGTACAGAACCTGTAATAACAACGCTCTCGCAAGGAACGGAGGTATATGTTTTCAAGGATTCCAGAAATATTGATGGCTCAGACTGGGTCAGGATTAAAACTAAGGACTTGAGCCTTGAGGGATGGGTAAACACTAAAAACTTACTGTCAACTGCCTTGTCAGAAGATGCTACCAACGCGGCTGTAGATATTCCCTTTCTTAATGCAAAGGTAATTTCATTGAAATTTTTTGAGAGCGGTGTCAATTCGCTAACAAATAATGAACGGATTTATTACACTAGATTTTCGAACTCACAAGCCAGATATATTAACTGGGAACTTGATCTTGAACATCCAAGCCCCCGTAGTCAAATTGCCTTTACTATAGAGGCAGTTTATTACTTTCCTGACGGAAGTATGATGAGCAGCGATCAGAAACATACATACATCAAAAGTGGTTGGACTAACTCATATCATTCTTTTGGTCGAGGATATCAAGAAGTCAGGCAATGGGGATTAGGGAAATATCGAGTAGCGCTTTTTATTGACAAAGCCAAAGTTGCAGAAGGCGCTTTTGAAATCTTTTGATTGCTATGTCGGAAATTTCCTCAATGAGTAGCAGGGTTCGATAGGTTTCAAATGTTAATTTTGAAGATACCTGAAGCCACTCTGCCTTCGTATGCGAGAGCGCGAAGATTATAACTCAGAACTCTTGGTGACCAAGGTAATATAAGTAGATGCAATATCGAGAAGATGCTAATGGAAAAATCATTTCGTTAGCCCACACACTCCGACTCGGTGCTGGCGGCGAAGCCGAAGTTTTTGCGCATCCGTCTGATCAGTCGTTAGTAGCTAAGATTTATCGGACTCCCTCATTGGAGCGGACGAAAAAGCTCACGGCGATGTTGCTTAATCCGCCTGATGATCCTACTAGAGCGCAGGGGCATATCTCTATTGCCTGGCCTACCGATCTAGTACGCAGTGCCAACAGTGATAACAAGGTCGTCGGTTTCCTGATGCCGCGCATTCACAAAGTACGCACCATCATTGACTTCTACAATCCCAAAACGCGACGCGAACAACTCCCGCTTTTTAATTATTTCTATTTGCTTCATACAGCGCGTAATCTGGCTGCGGCAGCGCATTCGCTACATTCACACGGCTATGTGATTGGTGATGTCAACGAGTCGAATATTATTGTAGCTGAGACTTCACTTGTCACACTCGTAGATACTGATTCATTTCAAGTGCAGACCTCGAATGGTACTGTCTTTCGCTGTACCGTCGGTAAGCCAGAATTCACACCGCCAGAATTGCAAGGAATGCGCTTCTCTGAGATTGACCGCAATATTGAACACGATCTATTTGGCTTGTCTGTACTGTTTTTTCAATTGCTAATGGAAGGTACACATCCCTTTGCAGGCAAGTATAAGGGCAATGGCGAAGCACCTGAGGTAGAAAAACGTATTGCCGCAGGGCATTTCACGTACAGTCTGCGTCGCCAAGTGCCTTATGATCCGATGCCGCTTGCACCTCCATGGGAAACATTGCATCCGAAGTTGCGGGCGTTATTTGTGTGTTGTTTTGAGGATGGTCATACAAATCCACAGGCACGACCAAGCGCACATATCTGGGCGAATACATTGGGTGAGGTAATCAATGCCCTGCGTAAATGTCCAGTCAACGAGCAGCATCGGTACGGAGATCATTTAAGTCAATGCCCCTGGTGTGAACGTACAAAACAATTGCAAGGGCGCGATCCCTTTCCTTCCCAACTTGCAGTACAACGGGGATTGCATCTCCAAGCCTCATCCCTCGCCCAAGTTTCTCTTCCTTCTGCAACTACTGTAGCTGCGGCTGTCACAACTGCGACACCGACTCAAATAAAGAACATCTCATCTGCTGCGGGTATTGCAACTAGCCCATCTGTAAAACAAGCTCCTCCTGCCAATGTATTTAATAAAAAGTACCTTATTGCTGGCTTAGCAATAGCACTTTTCTTAGCTATTTGGGGATTGTCCAATCGACAAAATAATTCGATTGCTCCCCCTGTTACAATCTCAGGAATTCTAGGTAGTCAATCAACTCCCGCTCCTGTTTCTAAGCCTGATAGTTCACCAAACTTAATTCTCAAGGGAAAAATAAACAATCGCATTAATATTGAGATGAACCTGCAAAAGAGCGGAACAAGTTTATCTGGAAACTACTTTTATCGCGTCATTGGCGAATCAATTCGTGCAGAGGGAACCATTGATCAGGCTAATAATTTTTCCCTTCGCGGTTTTAGTAATGATGGTAATTTGATTGATCAATTTGATGGAAATATTAATTCAAATAGTATTGTTTCTGGTAAATACACCCGTCAGAGTGACGCAAAGACAATGCCTTTTTTGTTGCAGGTTATGTTCTCAAATGATGCTGCCTTTAAAAAAGCAAGAAAAGCTCCCGGTCTTCCCCTCAAAATCGAAGACTATCTTGATACTAATTATTCTGGATGGAAATTAACGACTGCTGCTGAAGGCTGCACAAAGGAATGTCAGAAGTCCTCTATTTCGGGTGATTTTAATGGTGATGGAAGATCTGATTATGCCGTAAAATTTCTTAATAAAAGTAAAGGTTTTATCATTGCGTTTGTAAGCCAAGGGACAGATTACAAGCCTTATATTTTAGACGACAGCCTCGCTAAACAAATTAAATATCAGTGTTTATCTCTCGGCAAAAAAGGAGAAACGTATCCAATCGTCTATACTGAACAACATGAGCAGTTGCGATACGACGCCCCTATGGGTGGTACTTGTGAGTCATCAGGCTACTACGATATTTATCAGAATGGTTCCTTCAAAAGAGTGTTTTTCTCGGACTAGAGAGAAATTTCCTAAATCGGTAGCTTCCAATTTATTATTTCTTCGCGGCTCTGCCGCCCGGATGTGCGGAAAGGCTGAGCCTTTCTGACAGTCAAACCTTCTTCGGGGCTACGCCCAAAAATGATCGTCATTACTTAGAAGCTGTTTTCTGGTGTCCAATAAACTTTAGTTTGTTGCACTTCTCGGCAACTGCGTCTCTGTTGCGAAGCCTCAACAAACTAAGTAATCGTGCTGAATTAAATTAGACTATCTTTTAAGTAAAGTCCTTTATTTTCTTAGGCTTAGTTTTCAATTTGGTCTAATATATTTCAGTACACGTACTTAAAGTTTATTGGACATTTTAGTTGCACTCCAAAATTTAAGTTGTAATTGACAAAACGGGCGTAGCCCTTTCCGCTTCGACCTACTGGAAAGGCTCAGCCGCAAAGTTGTAACTACTCATGATTTTTAATTATTCGCGCATCTCCGGCAATGCAAAGCTGTACATCACGCCACCTGCCGCCAGTGCGATGAATTGCTTGCCATCCACTGCATAACTAATCGGCGCAGAGGCTATCGTACCGCCGGTTTGAAAGCGCCAGAGTGACTTCCCTGTTTTGGCATCGAGCGCGATGAAATTTCCTTCACGGGTGGCGGCGAAGACTACGCCGCCGGCGCTGGCCATCACACCTGCCGCCAGTGAGCCTTGCGAAATTTTATGTTCCCATTTGCGCTCGCCTGTCGTCGTGTTAATCGCACGAATCCCGGCGTAGCTTTCGCCGCTCGCGGGTAACGTGCGTCCGCCCCAATACCCCTTGCCCGGCTCATACACCATATCTGCGCGGACGAAGCGATTGCCGGATTCGGCGAAGGTCAGATAGAGCAAATTTGACGCAGCATCGAATGATGGAGCCTGCCAATTTGTGCCGCCCACCAATGACGGAAAGACTTCGTTGCCTTCCGGTGTGGCGTTGGATTTTGGCAAAAATTTCGGACGACCGTTGGCATCAAAACCCGCATTCCACGTTTGCTTCACATACGGTTTGCCCGACAAAAATTTTCCATTCGTGCGATCCAGCACATACAGAAATCCGTTGCGATTCGCTTGTATTAATAACTTGCGCGGTTGCCCTTCCCACACGCGATCTACGAGAATTACATCCTGATTCGCATCCCAATCGTGATCGTCGTTCGGCGTGAATTGATAGTGCCATTTGCGCGTACCTGTCGCGGGATCAAGCGCCAGCACGGAGCAGGTGAACAGGTTATCGCCCTTGCGAATTTCGGCATCCATGTCGGGGCCGGGATTGCCAAACGTCCAATAGACCAAATCTAATTCGGGATCGTAACTGCCCGTCAGCCACGTCGCTCCGCCGCCCAATTTCCACGTCTCGCCTTTCCACGTTTCATTCCCGAATTCACCTTTCCCCGGCGTCGAATTGAAACGCCATAATCGTTTGCCAGTCTTCGCATCATACGCATCTAAAAATCCGCGAATGCCGTATTCGCCACCCGCTACGCCAACGATGATTTTGTCTTTGACGACCAGCGGCGGCGACGTGATGCTGTAACCTTCCATCGTGTCAGCGACCTGCACTTCCCACAGTGGTTGCCCTGTCCGCGCATCAAGCGCAATCAGCGCGGCGTCGAGCGTGCCAAAAAATACGCGATTGCCAAGCACGGCTACACCGCGACTGAAGCGGTTGGATTCGTACGGATTCACCTGCTTTTGTTTGCGTTCGTATTTCCAGACTTGCAGACCGGATTTAGCGTCGAGCGCGAAAACCTGTCCCGGCATTCCGCTGGTATACATCACGCCGTCAATCACCAACGGAGTCGCTTCGAGCATTGAATCACCGGGCATTTGCACAGCCCAACGCGCTTGCAATTGGCTCACATTCGTTGTGTTAATTTCTTTGAGAGAAGAAAAATGTTTACCCTGATAATCGCCCCAATAGGTCAACCAATTTTGTGGTTCGGCCTGCGAATTGCGAATGCGGTCATAACTCAGCCCGCCGGGAATTTCGGCATTAGCCGTTTGGGCAAAATCGCGTCCGTTGCAGGATTTCAAATAGGCAACCAGGTTTTGAATTTCCGGTTCAGACAATTGCCTGCCGTAATCGGTCGGCATCAGCGAACCGGTTTCATAAGTCACTTCGACATTTTGTTTCTCGAAGCGTTGCAATTTTCCTGTCACATCCGTCATCAACATCGTGTAAGTATCTTCGCTACGCACCAGCCCGCGCATGGTGTTTCCATTTTTGGTTTTGACTACGGCAATCTTGATGCCGCCGCCACGCCGTTGCTTGCGCTCACCCGGATTCATGTTCGTCGTCGGGTCAAGAATTTTTTGCTGCAAGAGGTCAGCAGCAAAACGCCCCGCACTTGATAAATCAGGTCCTACACCGTTGCCACGCGCATTGATTTCATGACACGCCGCGCAATTCCCTTTGCCGAAAAAAATGGATTCACCGGACGCAATATTGCCACTTGTTTTTTCATTGGAAGATGCGGCGACAGCGTTGAGGCTGCGGATATAAGACACAATTTGCCAGACCTGATCGCTGGATAATCGTTTGAAGCCGGGCATCTGTGTGCCAAGAATTCCGTTGCGAATATTCAGAAAAATTTCGCCGTCCAATTTGCCGTGCTTGAAGGTTGCTCCTGCCAGCATGGGACCGCGATCTCCACCGCGTCCTTCGCCACCGTGACACGTTTGGCAAGCTTGTTCATAGAGCTTTGCTCCAGCAGTCACCGCCGCAGGATTTCCCGCAAATGGATTTTTATCATTTTCAGGTTTATGTTCCTGCGCCAATAAAATCGTCGCAACACAACACAACATTCCAGCAATAATCAGCTTTAATTTAAGCAACATCGAATCTAAACTCCATGAATTATTTTTGTAGTACAGCGATGGGCGCGGTCAGCGGTACAGTACGACGAGCCGTAGCGAGTTAGTTCCCTTCGCAATGTACCAGGTCGCTACCGCTCCTTGTACTGTACCAGCCCCCACTCAGCCCTGCTTATTTTGCACTCGCAAGGGATTCCCCGTTATCATAACCAAAGGTTTTTGATCTTTGGCTTTTGGGCTTGGAACAACCTGCACGAATGATTAGTCTCCAGCGGTAGTACCAGTTACTATGATGGGGAAGCTGAATATTTTCAATCCTTTGCCAAAGACCTGGCAGTTGCAAGAATTTTATAGCATAAAATTAGTCTTATGAAATCTCGCAAAAATGGCTCTTTGCCGGAATCCAATTTTCAGGTAAATTACAGCCCGAATCAAACAGACATCAACCGCAAAGGATAAATTACATGAAACGATCAGACATCAATCCGCTGCCTGAATATTTCGACCGCTACATGCTTCAGGTGGCAGACGTAGAATTATCGCAAGCCTTTAACGACAGCCTTGCCGTGCTGGAGCAGCTCGACATTAATCAGCTTGAGCAACTGGACGGCAAAATTTATGCGCCCGACAAATGGACGTGTAAAACCATCATTCAGCACATCACCGATTTCGAGCGCATTTTCAGCTATCGTGCGTTGCTGTTTGCACGGGGTGACCAAAATACGCGGCAAGGCGTAGACGAAAATTTGCTCGCAGAAAATTGTCGAGCCAATGCACACACTACGGTTGAGGTTGTTGAGGAACTCAAAGCGGTACGCCTCGCTACCAAAGCATTATTCGATAGTTTTGATGAAGAGGTTTTGCGCCGCACCGGGATCAATTGGAAATTTGAAGTTTCTGTCGCATCGCTGGGGTTCACGCTGCTCGGTCATCAAATCCATCATTTGAATATTATTCGTGAGCGCTATTTGCCGCTGCTTTCTCAACAATAGTCATAACCAACCACAAAGGAGAGTGCTAATGAAACAACTTACATTGCCGAAAGCCTGCCTTGGAATATTGTGCTTATTCGCCGCTAGTTTTGGGGCGCAAAATACAAAAGTCACGCCGTTGCTCAAAAAAGATTTGGTCGGGCTGACAGGCAAAGAAGGCGTCATGCTAACGGTTGAATATCCACCGGGCGCTTCATCCAACAAACACCGGCATAATGCCTCTACCTTCGTTTATGTGCTGGAAGGTTCAATTGTCATGCAGGTCGAAGGTGGAAAAACACAGACGCTGGGGCCGGGCGAAACATTTTATGAATCACCCGATGATGTTCACACAGTCTCACGCAATGTCAGTGATACTGTGCCTGCCAAATTTCTCGTATTTTTTGTAAAAGATAAGGACACACCAAGTTCCGTACCCGTGAAATAAGGATAAAACAGTAACTACTAATCACGCTTTTACTAATTATCACCGCGATGAAAATACTATCAGACCAACTCAATATTCGACCTCCTGTGCGAGCTTGGCTGTCATTGAACCAAGCAGAAAGGTGCGGCGTGATGAGGTGAAATCGTTTATCGCCCAAGCTTCATTTATCGAAACAATTTCTGCGCAAAATCATTCAGATAAATACGCCAATTGATCCACGTGTGCGCACCGCTGCTGATGTTCATTTCGTGATTGATATTGCGCTTCTTTAAAATCTCATCAAGATTTTTTGAGCCGGTAAATGCCAGCGGATCTTTCTCACCACAACTAAGCGAGAAAAGTTTGATTTGCTTATTAAGCTTCTCGCCACTATTCAAAAACGCTTCGTTACGTTTTTCAAAGTCGGCGCTGACTTGCGGATTGACGCCCGCGCTCCACACCGCGACATAAGCAAACTGATCGGGATTCGTTACCACTACCCGCGTCGTCTGTCCGCCGCCCATCGAAAGCCCAGCGATAGCGCGATTCGCACTGCCTGCCATCACGCGATAATTTTTCTCGACGAACGGCACAACGTCTTTCAGCAACTCGCTCGTGAACTTATCCTGAAACGCAATCTGCGCTGCCGGGTCTTGCGGAACTCCTGGCACAAAATTCGGGCGCGGCAGGCTGCCGTTCGGCATCACGACCAACATTGGTTTTGCTTTATTCGCCGCAATCAAATTGTCGAGAATAAATCCCGCGCGTCCAATCGTGCTCCAACCGGAATCTTCATCGCCGCCACCATGCAGCAAATAAAAGACCGGATATTTTGCTTTACTGTTGTCATAGCCGGGCGGGAAATAAATATGTAAGCGGCGCTCTTCGTTCATCGTCGTAGATTTGTACCAAACCTTGCGAATTTCGCCGTGCGGTACGGCTTTGGTGTCTTGATACGCTGCCGCATTACCCGGCACAAAAACCATATTGTCTACGCTGGTAGTCCCCTGCTTGATAAGCGCATTTTTCGGATCAAGCGTGCGCACGCCGTCTACCGTGAGCGAGTAACTGTAAAAATCCGCAGGCAACGGTCCGACCGTAATTGACCAGACACCCTGCGCATCTTTTTCCAGCTTGCCACCTGTGCCTACTCCCTGCGAAATCCAATCACCACCTAATGTCACTTCGCTGGCTTTCGGCGCATAAATACGAAAGGCGACGCGCCCGTCAGACATGACTTCAGGTGATTTCAAAGTATCATTCGGCGTTGGTTGTCGTGGCGGTTGTTGCGCCAATGAAAATGTAGTCGCCAATAAAAACAAACTAATCAACGTCAGGAATAAATTTCGCTTTGTCATAAATAAAATCCTCAAGTCTCGAATCTAAAAC
>JAYVRW010000118.1:0-6331 GCA_043775925.1 Blastocatellia bacterium | reverse complement strand
TCAAAGCTGATGATCCGCAGGCGTGGTTACTTTCATTGATGCTGGGGACGTTTTCAGGTTTATTGAATTTCCAACTCACTAATGTTCCACTGCTATTATTTTGGACAGCATTGTTAACACGTGTTTTTAGCTTTTTATTTCTTCCACTCTTTGTCCATTTTTTCTCGGTCTTTCCGCGCCCCTCACCGCTTTTAAAACGTTGGACTGGATTTTTGTATTTTGTTTATGGCTCATTTATTTTGATCATCCTGCCATATTTTCTTTTACAGAGAATGGGAAGTCAGGGCGTCATTGGTTTTGAAAAGAATGAATGGCTCGTGCTCTTTCGTCGAATGTCCTATTCAGCCGCGAATGGGCTGTTGATTGTTTTTTTAGCCACAGGAATCGTCGCTTTATTAATGAATTATCGAAGCTCTGAAAGCGATGATCGCCGCAAGCTTCATTTGGTTGTCGTTGGTTGTAGTGCTGGTTTTTTCAATCTACTTATAATTGTACTTTCAGAATTTCTTGGCTTTAATAAATCGCATCCTCAGATTCACGAGTGGATTTTCTTTTTGATGACGTTCACTTTGCCGTTGATTCCAATTTCCTTCGCCTACGCCATCATCAAACATCAGGTCATTCCCATCAGTCTGATTATCCGGCGCGGGATGCGTTATGTACTTGTTTCGCATGGGTCGTATTTATTAGAAATCGGAGTTTTCTTTTTCGCCATTACAACTTTTCTAACCTTCTTTTTTCGCTGGTTATTTTCCACTTTCCAACCGCGAAGCATGGAAACTTTAGGAATTACGATTGGAACAATTTCTGCTATCGTGGGAATAATTTTTTGGAATCTTACTCGATCCTTTCACACGAAATTTCTGGCGCCGATCATTGATCGAAAATTTTTCCGTCAATCTTACGATTCACAACAAATTATTTCCGAGCTGGTCGAATCGTTGCGCACCACAACTGAACAGAAAAATTTGTTAGCGCAAATTGCCACGAAAATTCGATCCGCTCTGCAAACAGAATCCGTCGCCATTTTGTTGCGCGGCGCCGCTTCTAAAGATTACACCAGCGCTTATTATTGCGAATACAATCCTGTTGATGGCGGTAACATTCACTGCGAAAGTAATTTCAGCTTACCCGTCAAATCAACTATTGTTTCACACCTGCATAACTCCAGAGAGCCTGTTAACATTGACGAAATATCACTTCCTGACGATGAAATCGCCCTACTTCAACAAATCAAATCAGAACTTTTGTTGCCGCTTTCCAGCCAGACAGAATTATTGGGAATCGTCTCGCTCGGTTCACGATTGGGAGATTTGCCCTTCTCCACCGAAGACAAAGAATTGCTGATGAGCGTCGCAGGACCGGGAACATTTGCACTCGAAAATGCACTCCTCTTAGAACGAATGATCGAAGAAGCGCGCCGCCGTGAAGAAATCGAAACCGAAAATGAAGCTCGCGCTAAAGAATTAGAAGAAGCACGACAAATCCAGCTTTCGATGTTACCGCGCAAAGTCCCATTCCTTCCGAATCTGGATATTGCGGCATACATGAAAACGGCAACAGAGGTAGGCGGCGATTACTACGATTTTCATTTGGGCAGCGGCGGCACTCTGACAATTGCCGTCGGCGACGCGACAGGACATGGATTGAAAGCCGGAACCATCGTGACGGCGACGAAAAGTTTATTCAATAACCTCGCCGGATTGAATGACATTCCTGAGATTTTCCGCCAGTCTTCAAACGCACTGAAGCTCATGAATTTACGCGCGTTGTATATGGCGATGACGATGGCAAAGCTCAATGGCTACGAGCTAACGGTGAGTCTGGCAGGAATGCCCGCCGTACTGATTTATCGGGCTGAAACGAATACCGTGGAAGAAATTGCGCTACGCGGAATGCCGCTTGGCAGCATCAAAAATTATGTCTACAAACAACAAACGACGACGCTGAAAATCGGCGACATCGTAGTACTGTTAAGCGACGGGTTTCCTGAACGCTTCAACCCTTCAGGAGAAATTTTAGGCTTTGAAAAAGCGGGAGAAATCCTCGCACATTCTGGTTCACTTTCAGCGCAACAACTCATCAATAAATTTATCCAAATCGGTGATGAATGGGGTGATACAAAACCCCAGGACGATGATGTGACTTTTGTCGTTTTGAAAATTATCAAACCGAATATAAGTTAATTATCCACGAAGGACACGAAGGCGCACGAAGTTTTTTGAGCTGAATACATTTTAACCTAAACCCTAAAATATTGAATTTCCGTCTTGTGCCTTCTTAGTGTCCCTTCGTGTCCTTCGTGGATAATTTCTTCTTCTCAAACTATGAAAAATCAACCATTAAGAACAACCGTCATCGGCAGCTATCCTTTTCCCGGCTGGTTGGAATTTGCCGTCCAAAACCTTGATCAATTTGGCAGTGATGACCGCAAAGAATTGCAGGACGATGCCGTCATTACTGCGATTCACGATCAAGTCGCGGCAGGTTTAGATGTCATCACCGATGGCGAGCAAACGCGGCTGGATTTCAATTTATCGTTTTACGGATTTCTTGATGGCATCGAACTCGAACCCGCACAACCACGACGCTTCGGCCCACCCGCACACGACCAACGCGGCAAACATAAAATCATCGGCGAACTCACAGCTCCACGTGGACTCGGCGTCGTCGAAGAGTTCCAAAGGCTGAAGAAGTTCGCAGGGATCAGTTCGCAGCTCGCGGAGGGAAATTCGCAGCACTCCGCAATCCGCAATCCACAATCCGCACTCAAAGCTTCTGTTCCCGGTCCCTACACGCTCAGCGGACGATTATTACCGAATGAAAATTACCAAGATCGCTTTGCAATTACTGAAGCTTTGTTACCAATCGTCAAAAAAGAATTAGAAAATTTAGTCGCCGCTGGCTGCACAGAAATTACTGTGGATGAGCCTTCGATGAGTTGTTATGCGCACCGCGAAGACCCATATCATTTCGTAGACATTTTCAATCGCAGTATCGAAACCGTAGTAGGAAAATGTCGCCTGTCTACACATGCCTGCTTTGGCAATTACAAAGGGCGCGCCGTCGGCTTGCGTTCGTATAAACCAATGTATCCCGCGTTCCTCGACATCAAGGTTGATGAGATGCATTTAGAGATGGCGAGCCGCGAATTTTCCGAACTGGAAATCATCAAAACTATCGCCGAAAAAATGGATGTTGCGGTTGGCATTATTGACGTGAAAAGTTATTACATCGAACCCGTAGAAGAAGTAGCACGACGCGTCCGCGAGTGCTTACAATATGCTCCGGCGGATCGTTTAGCTTTCGCGCCGGATTGCGGATTGAGCCAGACTGCGCGTTGGGCGGCGAAGCAAAAACTTAGTAATATGGTAGCAGGAGTAAAGAAAGTGCGAGCTGAGTTATGAAGTGAGTAACTTCGAACATTCAGGTTTCATGTTGAAGGAATATTATCGCACAGTGCTCTCTTGAGAAGGACTCAAAACAGTTTTACAAATTGCTAACTTAGCCCAGATGGATCGCTCTTTATCTTTGATTTTATTAGCAACTGCGACAGTCCTGGAAAAATCTTTTTCTACCATGATACTCAAGGCTTCACCTAAATCGTAATCAGCCATCGGAGGATGAATGCCATTAGGTCCATAACCAATTCCGACTTCACCTCCTAATTTTCTTTCAGCCTCCGATTGATTCAAAATATTGATAACACTTTCTAAATATTTGAAGCCCTGAGACGAATTTAATTTTGTCTCAATCACAGCAACTTCACTGATAATTCTTAACTTAGCCCATTCATTATCAGATTTTAGAGTGCCTTGTTTGATCTCTTCTAGCATATTTTTTGCCTTCTCAAGCTCACCTTCTTTGATTCTTTTTTTAACCAACTCAAGCAGTAATCTTGATCGGTCATCAACATCTAAAATATTTTTGGAGTATTCATAAGCTTCATCCAATTTTCCATTTTCATAGGCATAACCTGCGGCCATTGAAAATAAGATTGGAAAATTTATAGGCTTCCAACTTAAATCATCCTTCACGCTTTCAAACAAAGAAATCGCAACATCCAATTTTCCTTGTAGTGTTAAAGAATCTAAGGCTTTTAAGTAGAGCGATTGTCGCACGGATTTATTATTTTCCTTTTTCGCTCTTGCCACCAGTTCGGAAACATCCTGACGTGCTATTTCGAGATAGGCATCACGCTCGCTGTCATATCCACTTTTGCGATTCTGTTGTTTTACCTTTGTTGTAATCTCATCAATACGGGTCGAAAAATCTTTCGTTTTGTTGGGTTGATATTTTTCAAAGTATGGAATCAAATTTTGCATAGCCAGATAATCAAACGACGATGTGCTAAATTCGTCATCTTCATTCGCCTGTACTGATACTGATCTTGACACCAAACTATCGTAAACAAAGTTCAGAAATAGACTGATCATTTTAGTGTCTGCCGATTGTTGTTGACCCACTTGCTCATTTTTCAAGCTAGGAAATACATACTCAGCCAGAATGCTAATTTTATTTGAAATATGCGTAGGTTTACGCTGCACCACGGATATTGCGTGAAGAAATAATTCATCTGTAGACTTCGGCGATTTCAGACGAAGCTTTTGTAGTGAAGCAATATGATTCGGACTAAGCCAACCATTAAAACTACTCTTAATCAATACAGCAGAATGCTCAGGTGATTCGGTCGCATCAGCAATTTGTAAAAGTAATGTCGCCTGCTGACGCAATCCATTCATTTGTGAACCATTATACTCTTCATTATTCTGGTGAATTAAATTGATTACTGACGTGGCTAATTCTTCAGCTAAAACTGGATCATGAGGCAGCAAATAGCTAATCAATTCACTACGTAATCGAATACGTAATTCGGGTTCAGGTATTTTTACTTTTGCATTAAACGTATCAATAAATAGTTGACGAGCTTTAGCTTGATCATGCACCCAAAGTAAATCGGCAATCCGAGGCTTAAGGAAAAGTAAAGTTCCGTCCTTACGAAACTTTTCTTCTAATTGTTCAGCCTCTTGCAAAATCTCATTCAGAAGCTGAACTGCGCGCAATTGTTGCGAAATTCTCTCTTGATTTGAAACTGCTTTTGCTTTCTGTCCAAGTACTTGAATATTACAGATTACGAAAAATAAAATAACTATTGTTAGTTTTGCAAAAGACATAAAAGTACCTGAATGATTTGGGATTGAAGTCATTATTAGATGTGAAAGCTTATAACAAGCTGAGAAGTAAATACAGAACAATTCATTTAGAATCTCTTAATGCTTTCAGTGCTTGATTGCTCCCATATTTTCATACCATTTCAAATTCATCGTCACCGAACCGATACAAATAGCATCTAATTTTCCATCGCCATTCAAATCGGCAATGGCACAGGCCGCCGCCGAAATTCCGCCTTCGTCCAAACTCTGCCGCAGCCATTTTTTACTTTTTGGATCGAACGAATAGATGTAAACACTTCGCCCCGCCCCGCGATAGCCCGCAATAATTTCGTCGCGCCCATCTTGATTCAAATCTGCTGTCAGCAACGTATGCCCATCAATTAATTTGTCATCAATGACCAACCGCTCCCAATCATTTTTACCGAAGCGATAGACTGCAACCTGAGTGCCGTGCCACGGTTCAATCGTCGCCAGAAATCGTTCTTTCCTTAGCATTCCAACCGCGATTTCGCTCGCGCCACCTTTCGGCCACGGAGCCGGATCACCTGCGACTAATTTATTGCGCAGCCATTTTCCGTCTTTGCCAAAGCGAAACATATCAACGCCAACAAAACTCGCTGTCAAAATATCTTCGCGCCCGTCAGCATCAATATCCAGAATGCTAATCCCGTGCAAGACACCTTCCAGAGCGCTTGAAATCACTTCGCGCTTCCAGCCATCGGGACGATAAAATACCAGCGGCACATTGCCTTTGTAATCCGGCGGCTCGACCTTCGCGCCTGCGAGTGGAGCGTTCACCAGTACTTTTTTTCCATCGCCAAAAATATCTGCGAAGCGCAAACGATGCGACGATGGCAGCCGATCAATTTCCGTCGCTTCCCAAAGCTGCGCCGGATCGCCTTTATGTTTGAGGATCGAAACAATGCCGCTGCTTTGCCTGGGGTCATTAGCGAATTCCTGCACCAGAGCGATTTCGGGAATGCCATCACCATCCGTATCGTAAGCCGCACAATTAATCATCCGCGAACCATTGTTGATAATGACATGTCGCGTCCAGCTCGGATTTTCAAACCAGATGAGTTCTTTCATCCCGCTCGCCAACGCAATAATATCAGGCTTGCCATCGTGGTTGAGGTCAGCGACAACGACCTGATAGC
>JAYVRW010000117.1:0-6365 GCA_043775925.1 Blastocatellia bacterium | reverse complement strand
TGGTAGAAAATTTCGTTTTAATAATCGTCCATTGATAAACCACGGCAAAGTTGCAGCGGCATTGAAATATTTTAGAGATTCAATCTTGAACCCCGCTTCCATCAAACGAGCGCGGAGTGATGCTTTGTTATAGCGACGATAATGCCCGACAGCATCGTCGAAGGCTCCAAAAAGAACTTGATGAGCGGGGACTAAAATTGATAAGTTCCCACCGGGTTTGAGCGCTTCATGCATTTGCCGGAGCGCAAATAAATCGTCTTCGATATGTTCGAGAACGTTCAGGCACACGACCGAATCAAAAGGATTTGATTTGAATTCAGGCAAAATAATGCGATCAAGATCGAAGGTGCTCAGGCGAAAATTTGGATGATGTGAAAATTTTGTCTGTAGTTCCTGACGATAGTTGGGAACGATGTCGGTGGCGACGACTTCACGATTTTGAGTCAGCAAAAACTGGGTAATATTGCCCGTGCCAGAGCCAACTTCGAGGACACGATGACCGAGCGACGCCGCAAATTGTTCATACATCCACTGATTGTAACGATCAATACTGGAGAGCTGATTTAAAGTCGAAGTTAAGGCTTCGACTTCGCGTGAATTTGCTTCGATTGCTTGTTCTGAGATACCATTCATAATTATAAGCCGCTAATGATGCCTGTGTCGGAGAGTTTAAGTCAACAAATGAGATAGCTTTCTGACGACTACCTGTTAATTATTATACATTGAGAGTGATTTTATTGATCCTGGTATTTTCGTTCGGAAGCTTTTTTAGTCTGGTCAGCCAACTTTTCCTCTGCCTAAAAAACAGTCCTGAGAGTGGGAGCTTTGTCTGGTAGTTTATTTAACGATTAATCGTGAATTTTCTGGAAATGAGGGGATTTTAGTAGTATGGCGATACTGGGTTTACTGCGTTGACGTTTGGTCATTTGCAGAGAAAAGGGTGGGGTTTCTTACCTTTAGGTGTTGAGTAAGACCCCGAGGAGAACTATGAAAATCAGAATTAATAGAACAATCAAAATTGGGTTGCTGGTCACGGTGATAGGTGGATTCATACTTAGTATGAATGTAGGCGAGAGGCAGGTTCGCGCTTCCGCCGGAGGTCCGCCCGCCTCATATACGGGTGTACCGGCGTTTAGCGCATTAATCCCGGCAGAACGAACTTGTGCTACTTGCCATACTGGAGCAAACAATCTCAACGATGGAAAGGCAACTTTTAAAATAGTCGTTCCAGCGAGTTATGTCCCCGGACAAGACTACACCTTAACTGTTTCGCTGAAGAGTGGCGCCAGTATGCCGAAGGCTGGTTTTCAACTCACTGCGCTTGATAGTACCGGACAATCTGCCGGAACGCTGGGAGTGCCGGATACTAATATTTACAATACAACGCTGGGACTGGTGGGTGTTTATCCCACCGGCGCCTATCGTTCGTACCTTGAACATATCACTGCCACCTATCCATCAGACGTGGCAGGTTCCGGGCAGGCGGATTGGAAAGTGAAATGGACAGCTCCCGCGACGGCTCTGGGAAAGATTACCTTTTATGCTTCCGGGGTTGCCGCCGATGGTGATAAAAGCGCATTGGGAGATTTCATTTACACGGCCTCGGTTTCCACGACATCGGGTTCGACGACACCGGACGTCATCACGCAAAACAGCGCGAGCGGCACAGTTTCTGATTTAACTCCAGGTGGGATTGGGTCAGCGTACGGAGTTAATTTAGCCACGCAGGCTGTCATCGCAACAGATACTGATTCCACTACGCCTGGCATTCAGTTGCCTACGATTCTGGGAGGCACCACCGTTACTGTTCGAGACACCACCGGAACCGCCCGCAATGCGCCATTGTTTTATGTGTCGCCTGGACAGGTCAATTACCAGATTCCGACCGGGACTACCATTGGAGCCGCGATGGTCACGTTTACGAATAGTTCTGGTGGCGTGTCAACAGGTACTGTCAATATTGCCAGTGTGGCCCCTGGCGTTTTCACCGTTACGCAGGATGGCATGGGACTGGCAGCGGCGCAGATCCAGCGGGTAACTCTTGCCAATGTCCAAACCTTTGAGGACATCGCACAATTTGCAAGCGGAACCTGGTCAGCCATCCCGATTGATTGGAAAAATCAAACCGACAATTTGTATCTGGTTCTGTATGGAACCGGGGTCAGAAATTTTTCGGGACAACTTCCCAATGTCGGAATTAAAATCGGCCTGACCACCTTGCCTGTGGTCTACGTCGGATCGCAAAATTTCTTTACTGGCGTAGATCAAGTCAACGTTTTCCTACCTCGCACCTTAGCAGGCAGCGGATTAGTGGACGCGACCTTAACTGTTGATGGAAAGACTGCGAATACTGTCAAATTGAATTTCAAGTAATCGTTTTGTTCAGAGTTGCGCCTCAGCGTAACTCTGAACTTTTTTGTATTGATAAATTAATCTTTACGAAGTTAAGTAGCCTGTTTCGAGATACTGTTCATAATTATAAGCCGCTAATGATGCCTGCGTCTGAGAGATTAACTCAACAAATGAGTTGCTTTCTGCCTGATGTTTGATAAATTATGACATATTGAGTAAGCTTGTTAGCTCTAAGCACTGACCAAAAAAAGTAGACTTATTCGTTTTACCTTTGGTCATAACCATATATGCGCAAGGCCTTTCGCATAATGAAAATTATCAACTACTATTATCACTATCCCCTGCATTGGTTATCCATGAAAAATACACGTTTATTTAAAGGACTTATTCTAAGCCTCATAATTTGCTGTTACGCGATTACGACTTCAGCTTTTCCAGAATACTTGAAGAAATACGCGGCTGATCCGGCATCTAAACCAGAACTCCAAAAAAGTTGTGCAGTCTGTCATACCAATCCAGCCGGAGGCGGCGAACGCAATGAATTTGGCAAAGCCTTCGCCGCGAACGGGATGAAAATCAGTGAAGCTTTACGCCAGCAATTTCCTGATCGGTTCATCAGGCAGGCAGTAGCGGATTTACCGGTGAGTTTTGTGCAAGGTTCCGATTCGCAGGCGACCATTGAAATCAATGGCAAAAAATATTTGATAGATACGAAAACAAAAATCGTCAAAGAACTTACTGCTTCGTCTGAAATTGTGAAAGTCGAAGCTCCTAAAGCTCTGGCTCAAGCGACCCCGACACCAGCCCCCGTCGACGAGAAAGTTTATCAACAAATAGATGTTCGGTTGATTGGACTGCCAACCGCCAAGCCGATTGAAAAAGGCGCTTTATATGGTGAGTTCACGCATCGTTTTCCGTTTGGTGATTATAAAGCGACAGATGCCGGAGGCTTATTCGGGTTAGATGGCTACGCGGTTCCTTCGTTTGGTTTTGTGTATGGAATTACGGATCGGATTCATGTCGGCGCCTATCGTTCACCGGATGTCGTGGGACGCCCGATTCAGCTCTATGCCGGAGTGAGTTTGCTGGATGAAAATAAAGGCAAGCCTCTTAGTGCAATGGCTCGCATTGGAATTGAAGGACGTGATAATTTTCAGCGTAACTTCACGACCAGTCTTGAATTAACGGTGGCTCGGAGCTTGACGAGTCGCGCACAGATTTATTTTGTCCCAACTGTTTCCTTCAATAATCGGGCGTTTGGTCAATCTAATCAGGATTTGCCGGGAGCTACCACCTACGCGATGGGCGTTGGTGGGGCATTCAATCTTCGCCCGACAGTGGCCTTGATGGCGGAAGCCAATTGGCGGTTGAATGATGCCGGGAAATTCGGTTCCACTGCGCCTGCCTTTGGATTTGGGATAGAAAAGGCTACAATCTCACGCAAACACGCGTTCAGTTTATTGTTTACGACGGGAGCTGGAACTACGATGTCGCAACGATCCGCCACCCGCAGATCGTTAGTCCCTGGAAGTGATGAATCTTTTGGCGGTCTAACCATTGGGTTCAATATCTCACGGCGTATTTTTTAATCCTCACATTAGTCATAATACGGGCTACATCATTTAATGGATTTTACATTCGTGCCGTATTTTAATTGTTCTAAAACAGATAGTAATAAATAAACGGTTAATTGTTCTGCCCTTTTGAGGCGAATACTTAACGCAATCTCAAGAAGTTCTGAGACAACCCCCAAGGAGGAATAACAGATGAAAATTAGGATTAATCGAACACTCAAACTAAGCCTGCTGGTCATTCTTGCCGCCGGATTTATGCTTGGTATAAATTTAGCTGAAAAGAATGCCAGCGCTTATTCTGGCGGCCCGCCCGCTTCGCGGACTGGCGCTCCGTCTTTTGGCGCATCCATTCCCGCCGAATTAACTTGTTCATCATCTGTAGGGTGTCATACCGGGACAAACAACTTGAATGATGGACAGGCCACTTTCGCTATTAAAGGTCCCACCAGTTATGTGCCAGGGCAGATGTACACAATTACGGTCTCGCTGAAGCGTGGCACGAATATGCCAGCCGCTGGTTTTCAGCTCACTGCGCTTGACAGCGCAGGCAGCTCAATCGGGACTCTGGCCGATGTCAATAGCACCGTGACCTTCGTTACGCCGGGTACTGTGGGAACGGCTTCACGGAGTTATATTGAGCATCAAACCAGCACCTATCCGTCAGACGTAGCAGGTTCGGGGCAAGCAGACTGGAAGGTGAAATGGACGGCTCCCGCGACCAGAAGTGGAAAGATTACGTTTTATGCGGCTGGCAATGCTGCCAACGGTGCAGGCCAACTGGGTGATTTCATTTATACCACCTCGGCTTCGACGACCCCGGATGTCGTCACACAGAACAGCGCCAGTGGCACTACGAGTGATCTCACTCCGAGTGGAATTGGTTCCGCGTATGGCGTTGAATTAGCGACACAAACCGCTACGGCAACGGATACTGATCCGAACACTGCCGGAATCCAATTGCCAACCACCTTGGGAGGTACAACTGTTACCATAAAGGATTCTGCTAATACGACCCGCACCGCTGCTTTATTTTTTGTTTCACCCGGGCAGATAAATTACCAGATTCCGGCAGGCACTGCGGCTGGAGCTGCGACAGTTACCATTACAAATGGTTCCGGTGGACAGTCTACCGGGACAGTGAATGTCGCCAGCGTTTCGCCCGGTGTCTTTACTGTCAATCAAAATGGGGCTGGACTGGCGGCAGCCCAGGTACAGCGCGTCTCCGGTCAGGTACAAACCTTTGAAGAGGTTGCACAATTCACCGGCGGAGCCTGGGTAGCGGTTCAGATTGATTGGAAAAACCAAACTGATTCTTTGTATTTAGTCCTTTATGGAACCGGAATCAGAAATGTTTCGGCGCTTTCTAATGTCGCCGTTAAAATTGGAAATACGACGCTGCCTGCGGTCTATGCCGGATCACAGAATTTCTTTGCCGGAGTAGATCAGGTCAACGTCTTATTGCCTCGGACGCTGGCAGGCAGTGGATTGTTAGATACAATTTTAACCGTTGATGGAAAAACTGCGAATACCGTCCAATTGAACTTCAAATAAGGATTTGGAGTGAAATAGCTGATGTTCAGAGTTATGCCTTTAGGCGTGTAATGCCACAGACATTCACGCCTGAAGGCGTAACCCTGAGCTTTATATGGCACAACAAAAACAAATTCTGATTGTAGATGACGACCCTGAATTTGGTGCAGTCGTTCAGCAACTACTCGAAATAGAAGGGTATTCCGCGACGCTGGTGACTACGGCACAGGCAGCTTTGCAGGCTTGCACCGCACATGAATTAGCAGTTGTTTTACTTGATTTGAATCTGGGGACTGAATCTGGGTTGAATGTCTTGCGCGAAGTGAAATTAATGCGCGAAAATCTTCCCATTATTGTAATTACTGCGCACGGCTCACTTGAAACTGCCGCCGAAGCAGTCCGCGAAAAAGCCTTCGATTATATTGGAAAACCCTTTCAAAACTCTGAATTGTTAGCCCTGTTAGCGCGTGCCCTGGAATCGCAGGAAGCTCCGCAAAATAGCCCTAAAACGATTTCTCCGGTAACTGCTATTGTGGGTAACAGTCCTGCGATGGTGGCGGTGTATCGGTTGATTGCGCGCGTCGCGGCGACCGATTCAACGGTGCTTATTTCAGGCGAAAGCGGGACAGGGAAAGAATTAATTGCGCGTGCCTTGCACGATAATTCGACGCGTGCTGCCAAGCCTTTTGTCCCGATGAATTGTGGAGCTTTCACCGAAACTTTGCTGGAATCAGAACTGTTCGGGCATGTGCGCGGAGCCTTTACCGGAGCTGCCAACGCACACCACGGAATCTTTGAAACGGCGAATGGTGGAACCGTTTTTCTGGATGAAATTTCTGAAACTTCTCCGGCTTTTCAGGTGAAATTACTCAGGGTTTTACAGGAACAGGAAGTGCGTCCGGTCGGCGC
>JAYVRW010000116.1:0-24740 GCA_043775925.1 Blastocatellia bacterium | reverse complement strand
ATCAAATATCATCATCCAGATCGCTTAGGCACAAGACTTGTGACGAATTCAGCAGGCGCAGTAGTCAGTGAAAATATCAGCCTGCCATTCGGGAATACCATCAGTGGGGAATCCAATAATCTCGCAGGCAGTGCGACGAAGAAAAGATTCACCAGCTATGATCGCAGTGATACCACGAAGCTGGATTATGCGGTCAATCGGCATTACTCATCCGCGCAGGGAAGATTCACGCAGGTTGATCCCATTGGCATGGGTGCAGTTTATCTCTCAAATCCTCAATATCTAAATCTTTACGCATATTGTCTTAATGATCCTATCAATCTCATTGATCCAAGTGGATTGTTTGCCATGTTAGCGCTAGCACCAGAGGCTTCTACCACGCCTGTAGGTGCGATTATTTTCTGGACAGCGGTTGCTGTGATTGGAGTCTTGCGCCTTATCTTTGGCGGACGTGCCAAATCACAGACTCGAATGGTTGGACAAACAAGTCAACGCTTGGCTCAGATTGAAACAGGAGACGGTGGTGCTTGGATAGAGCCAGCGATTTTATCGGGAGTGGGAGCAGTAAGTGCATTTGTTGGTCCAACGCAAGCACAGAAAAAATGTGGTGAGTTAATAGCCTCAATTGCGAGAAAAAATATAGGTGATCCCTCGTGGCGTACCGATAGAAAAAGAACAACGAAAGATGGTAAAATTACGTCTCCGGCTGATAGATACAAGTGTAATCTTTTTGTTTACGAAGTACTTAAAAAAGCTGGAGTCGCTGGAGTCTCAGCACCAACATCAGGTGGTAAGGGTAAGTGGCCCGCACAAGCTGGAGATTGGGCAAACAAAAAAGCAAACATACCTGGATGGGAGGTTGTAACTGATGGAACATCGTTACCAGGAGATGTGATTTCTCAAGGGCATGTTGGTCCAGGTTATACGGGACATGTTTCTATTGGTACTGGTAATGAAGAAACTACCGGCACAGCGGGAAATGGGGAGATTACAACAACATCTTGGGGGTTTAGAGGAATTATAACCAGTGCTATCTGGGGAGGAAAAAAAGAGGATGTGACTGTAAGAAGAAACAAGTGCAAATAGAACATGAGCTTTATTATGAAATTTTCAAGAACTAAAATTACATTTTCTTTACTAGGGCTTATGGCTTTAGTCATCTTTCTAGGAAAAGGCTCAAGCTTTTTGAGGCTAAGCAGTAACAAGTTACTTGCACAAACAAAAACTACGCAGAATGCGCAGTATCCTCATTTTACGCCTAAACTTTCCGTCCATAATCTAATTATGGCTATTTCAAAAGGTAACACTGTAATAGTAAAAAAGTTAATTGAGAATGGAGTAGATATCAATGAAACAGATGAAAAAGGGGATACACCTTTGATATATGCCGCTAGTAATAATCAAAAAAATACTACAATCTTAAAGCTTTTGCTAGGAAATGGTGCTGATGTAAATGCTAGAAACTTAAGCGGAGAGACAGCATTAATGTTATCAATGGGGCCAGGGGGAACTCAGGAAGGAATCAAATTACTACTTGAGCATAGTGCCGATGTTAATATCGCAACATTAGACGGTCAAACGCCTTTGATGTGGGCGGCAGAATGGTTTGACGTAGGTGTTACGAATGACCTCCTTAAAAAAGGAGCTAAAATAAATATCCAAACAGATGATGGGATGACTGTGTTACATATCGCAGCAAAATTCTACCGATCAAAAACTGTGAAACTACTTTTAGAGAGCGGAGCTGATCCTTTAATAAAAACAAAGGCAGGGCAAACTCCTCTATTGTTAGCTCAAGCGACATATGATAGGGAAAAGCAACGGATGAATAAATTTGTAAAATCCCAATTGACGGAAGTTATTCGTCAGCTTGAAAGTGCAGAAAGTAAAATTAAAAAGAATTAAGGTCTCTAACTTTAGAAGGTATAGGAAAATCGCGCTAATTTTCGCCACCTTGCAAAGAGCGAATACGCACGTGGATTTGGAATACAATTACACGCTCGCCAACGCGACGGGAAATGTCGGCGCGAAGACTGGTCAACTGGCCTTCATCAAAGACAACAAAGGAACCAGCGGGAATCGCAATCGCGCTTACACGTATGACAAGTTAGGGCGGTTAAAGCAAGCCAATGGCGGATTGAATGGTGCGCTGTGGTCACAGGTTTACAGCTACGATCAATACGGCAACCGGACAGGCGTCGCGAAAACTGGCAATTTAGCCGGTGGCGGAGCGATAGATTCCGACGGGATTGCCAGCCTGACGATCAATGCGGCGACGAACCGGATCACGACGGCGAATTTCGTCTATGACGAAGCGGGCAATCAGACGCAGAGCAATGAGAACGGCTTCATCAGAAATTATCGGTATGACGCGGCAGGGCGATTGTATGATGTGAGTGATGGCAGCACGACGCTGGCAACGTATAGCTACGGCGCAAGCAATCAGCGGTTGCAGATGGTTGAAACAGGTGCACCAGGCGCAACGACGCTGTATGCGTGGGATGGCGGGAGCGTCATCGCGGAATACAACGGAGCCGGCAACGGGATGGCGTGGACGAAGAGTTATATTTATTGGGGTGGCAGGTTGCTGGCGACTGAATCTGCGCTTTCTGTTTCCACAACAGAAACCAAGTATCATCATCCTGAAAGGCTGGGGACAAGGTTAGTCACGAGTAGTACAGGTGCGGTCGTCAGTGAAAATATCAGCCTTCCATTTGGGGCCAACATCAGTGGCGAATCCCTCAACCTCGCAGGCAGTACGACGAAGAAGAGATTCACCAGTTATGATCGCAGTGATACGACGAAGCTGGATTATGCAAATAATCGGCATTTTTCCTCGGCGCAGGGAAGATTCACACAGGTTGATCCCATTGGCATGGGGGCGACGAGTTTGAGCAATCCTCAGAGTCTTAATCTCTATGCTTATTGTAATAATGATCCAATCAATTTTATTGATCCGAGTGGATTGTTTGCACTAATTGTCCTAGCACCAGAAGCTTCTGCCACTCCAGTCACAGCGATTATTTTCTGGACTGCGGTAGCGATCATTGGTGCCCTACAGTTGATATTTGGTGGGCGTGCTAAGGAGCAGACAAGAATGGTGGGGCAATCCGGGCAAAATTTTGCAGCGCAGGATAGAGGGGGCAATAACTCGTGGATAGAAAAACCCTTGGTAATCCCTGGAATTGGCGCTTTAATGAGGTTCAGTTTTAATTCCGATAAGGACGACTTCAAAAAAGATCGAATTTCCAAAGGAGAGTGCTTAAAAATATTAGGTGCAATTCTAGATTTTGTCACTGAGCTATACACTAGACACATTGAAATGAGAAATGATAAAGAATTATTACAGATTGAAAAGGTAAAAGGAGCTACTGGCAATGGTGGAAAAGGAAGAGGTACATTAGGAGGGCATGTACAAAAAATAGAAGAATGGGCAGGAAAAGTAAGGGGTGAACTCAAAAAATGGGATAGGGGAAGGTGTAATGGGCGTGGAGGCCCCGGATCAGGTAAATTGGTTGAATACAGCCGAATGATGATTGATCAACCAGCCCCAGTACCTCAGAATACTTGGAAACCTGTTTATGTAAAACCACCTGCGGCTCCAGCACCGCCAAGTATTTCGATTCCGAATATTGACCCAGCAACCGCAGGGAAGGCTGCCGCCGGTGCTGCGGCTGCTGGAGCGGCTGGATTGACAATATGGGAGATCTTAGCTGGGGGATTATACATAGTATTTTAATGGAGATAAATTGAATTAAGTTCCGAAACGAAATTGGATTAACCTAATTCACAGGGAAAAATCTTGTAACTGATGTCCCCTTCCAACACACGAGACAACCCCGTCGCGGTGAGAGGATCAAAGGAACTAATCAAATAATCGGTGTACAAATCGAAGTGTTCAGGGTTCATTTGTCAACTCTACCCGATATTTCTGTCATCGTGTAACATCATCTTGTAAATAAGAAGCTTTTCTCAAGCACTACCGTTTATTTCAAATTTGCTAAGGAACTTAAAGATCTCAATGGTGTTTTTAAATAAAATATGAACAAGCAACGTCTCACTTACAATGAGTGGAAAAATCTATTGTTTACTGGTAGGACTCCATCTTCACTATGGATATCTGATTATTTTTGTAGTATTTCCAGAAGAAAACTTCTAATAAAATATGCTACGCGGCTGTTTGATGAAGCCGAACTACTCTATAGTAAATATACATATAAGCAATTGAAAAAAGGATTTTCAAAGCTTTCTGTCCATTGGGGATTAGTAGTCTGCTTATGGGATGCACGCATAGATTGGGGAATAAGGAAAGGTTGTTTTCTAAGCATGCTGACCTTATTCGAAGGTTTCTTTATTGAACACCCATTAGGCGATGTATGTTTTATGTGGTGGGATAGCTTTCGCCCATTTGGGCGGCGCGTTGCAAATACTACTGAGTCTGATGAAATATTCAATATTCTAACCAAAATACTTGCCTTGCCTGTTGCTCATTGCCAAACAGCAGCACTACATGGTTTAGGGCATTTAACTCATTTACAAAAGCCTAAATTAATACAGAATTATCTTACTCAAAACCATAATATTTCCCCTGAAATCAGAAAGTATGCTCTTGATTGTATTGATAACAAAGTTCTTTGATTTTTTTTGATATGAGATAAGTATTGGTTGATGTGCATGAGTGAAATACAGGCAAGAAAAAAAATAAGCCCGAGCGAGATGACAAGCTCGTCGGAGCAATCTCAGAGTGTCAGGAAGATCCTCCCTTTACACCTAATCTTGTAAGGGGTTTCAGGAAGAGTTCGTATTAAACCCGAGTTTGAGATAATAAAAACGCTCCAAGGACATGGCGAGCATTTTAATGCCCGGCATAGGTTGTCGTTTGCAAGGGGCGAACCCGTGATGAACGTCAACTAGAATTCCCGCCGTGTTGCCTCAGTAAAAAATGTTACCGAACAAAAATGGCCTCGTCGCTTATGTTGTTGCCTCAATTATTCCTCAATTATTATGGATGCTCCAGCTCCATTCGTCGGTTCTTTTCCATAAACGAGTTCGCGTGCAATGCGCGTCCGCCAGATGCGCACACGACGCTGTAATGTGCGCAATTGGTTGTCAGAATACGTGCCGTATTCACTCGAATTGCATCAAAATTGATCCTGTTGAGTGCGCCATTCTTGTGATAAAACTGATTTCATCCTTAATTGCAAACAGGTTCTATAAGAAAATCCTGCCTTTTGCATTGAGTGCGTTAAGAATCTCAACCATTGATTTGCTTGTTGGATCAGTGTACAAAAATGCCTCTGCAAGTTTTTCTCAAAGGCTCATCATAGCTAGAATCCTAAATTTTCCAGCATTGAAGTCATTCGATCTGCCCAATGATAAATCTCACGCCAAGCCTTTCGTTTCTCATTTTCTCCTTCTTTGTCTCCCAAGGTGGAGTGCCGAAGTGTCACCACTTTTTTTGCTAGTTCGGATGAAAATTTGTCCGGGTTGAAATGTCCATTATTTTTATCCAGATGCTCGGTTAGTTCTTCTTGTAATGGGCTGGAAGATTCTGGTGGGGCTTTGATGAATAGCGTTGCAATTTGCCGCCCTTCGACTCGGGTAAGTTCCAAGACAAAACAATGTGCTGCTGAATCACGCGAATGAATACTCACCCAAGCGAATTTCCGCTGGCAGTTTTGCTCGTCTTTCGAGAACGGTTTGTCAGAGGTTAGTTCTCCCATGAAAGGGAGAACAGTCAACTTATTCTCGTAGAATGAGGCCAACACATTGATTGCAGCAAGGAATTGATTCAGTCCTTTCTCTTGAAAGTCTGGCAAGGGGCGCTCCGGTAGCGTTAGACCTGCAAACTCAAGTGGTTTCTGTAGCCCTCCATAAACAGTTGGATTGGCACTTCTAACGACGGAAGGTACCGATGTTTCTTCTGCTATTGTTATGTTCCTGGGGGAATTGTCATCAATCCGTTCCTGGTAAATTCTTTTCAGTGGGACATAATGTAAAAGTCGAAATTCGACCCTTGGAGTCGCCACAATAGTTGGGTTCGATTCATCTTTGGCCGAAAGGCCAGACGTGTCCAATTCAATCTCTTCTCCCACTTCAACAGGAATCTTGCGGATTTTGGTGACACTGGTTTTTCTAGGCTCCTTGAGCGATGGATGCGTATAATTAACTTGAGTAAAGGGAAGAGGTGTAGTTTCCTCAAAGCCTATGACTTCTAATATCAAATGATCTTTCCCGGATGAGACGCCAGCATATTCAAGCTCGAAAGATTCAGCGAACGGTGGGATGACTTGTAAAGGAATCCGCTCGCTTAATGCCTGAAATAAATCGATTGAGTTATTCTTAATTGCCTGTGCCATCAATTCGCGCGCTACGGACTCCCAAGCTATACGCGCTGAGGGATTATGCCTTAACCAGATCAAATGATTGAGATGCGCCGTCTCCGCTTCCTTCGTCTTTAGCAGGCTCAGTGGATATGTCCGATCTAGATGTATTGTTAATTCACGTCCAAGTATTACCTCATCCAAAATTAACGTATCCAAGCCATTTGGAGTAAGAATTTTGTTTGCCAGCACTTTCGTGTGGATGAAAAAGGCTCTAATCATTTCCATGCAGGGAATGAAGTAGTTATGACGATTCATCTCAAAGTGCCAAACCTTCTCCTCCCCTGAAGATCGTTGCCCTAAGAGGCTATAAAGAGATCGCGGCATGTCGAAGCCAATTTTCAAGACACCGCTTCTGATATTCGGAATATGGATGGTTTTTGCTTGGTGCGATTGATCCGCTAATTTCCCATTAATATAGGTTCTGCCGATTCTTAACGCGGGTAATATGCCTAGCGGTAGCGGGACTCGTTCCAACTTTTCGGTGAAAAGCGTTTTGAAGATAGCAATGATTTCGTATCCACGTACCTTGCGTATCGGAGAGAGAATCCAATTCAGAACAGCAGGTTCATTTTTATCGAAAGGCCAAGATCTTAGTTTTAGCGATTGCACAGTCTCACCCTAATTGTTTTCGCAGTGAGGTTGCAGCAATTCTGATTTCTTTCTGAATAAAGGATTCGAGGTGGATAGCGTATTCTTTTCGTAAACCTGCGAGACGAACAACTTCCCAAACTCGAACGAAGTGGCTTTTGCGCAGAAGCTGCCGAATTGCCCGTCGGATGCGACGGATTCGGTATTGCTCTGGCGATTCACAATGCTTTTCCAGTAGTGATTTGGTTTGCGGGAGCTTGTTCAGCAGGTGCTCAAGCAACGCTAACTTTCCAATGTTTTTTCCGATACGACTTTTGGTTACACGCTGCAACGGCTCTGTAGCCAGAATTTGCAGTACAGCGGATTGCACATCAGCGGCAATTTGTTGATCCCGTTTCTGCCAGTTTACACGCTGAATTTGCGGCTTCCTCCGAACAGCCATAGGGGCGTGTTGGCGCAACCAGTCTTTATCGTGCCGATACAACCAAGTCCAGGTCGCAGGAGCCTTTCGCCTTAATTCAGTCACGGTGGACTGTGGAAACCGCGCGCATAATTCTTGCCACTGCCTTCTTCGATTTTCCTTTGCAGGTATGAATGCGTGAGTAGAATCATCGGAACCCGTGACGGCCTGTTTTTGCCCTATGATCTGATGTTGGCGATACGACACGCCAAGACGCTGGCACTGGTGTAAAACCGTTTTCGGGTCTACTTTTAAGTGTCTTGCCAATTCTCTCAGTCTTGGCTT
Source organism: Blastocatellia bacterium (assembly GCA_043775925.1). Lineage (GTDB taxonomy): Bacteria > Acidobacteriota > Blastocatellia > RBC074 > RBC074 > JAFDVL01. The sequence continues at coordinate 17,021 of JAYVRW010000116.1, read as the reverse complement.
TCGCGCTGCCAATTCTTTCAGCTTATTTTCCCAAATTGACCCGAAGGATTTTACCCGTAATGGCTTCAAACACAAGCCAGCCGCAACATCGGGATCACTGGTCGTATAACAGAAGCCGCAATCACATTCAAAATAACCAAGCGGCTTCTTCGTGTCCGTAGACCAAGAGCTGCTGTGTTTGTTAATAACGCGTTCGCGGTAATGATTGGCTGCACCGTTGAAGCACGCCCAATGACCATCGCCAAAAGGTTTATTATGAAGTTCCAATCTCCAAAAGGATTCTGGTGTAAGGTCAAGAAAGCGAATAAGTAGAAGATGGCGCAGCGGGTGAAAGGCTTTGCGTTGTTTGCGCACAATATTGGCAAGCCAATCGGTATCGTTACCCTTTTCAATGGGTGACTCAACAAGATTCAGCATTTCCTTTCCATAGAATTGCTGGAACTGTTGATGAAAGGATTTTTGCTCAATGCGACCAGAAGCAATTGCCAGCCCCCGATCAATCAAACAACCGCTATATTGTTGACGAAACCAAGACGGGTCTTTGGTTAAGAAATGACGCTTCAGTAAGGCGTCTGAGTCTTGCGCCAGAAGCAGAAGCTTGGCAAAGGTCGAGGAGCTAATGGAAATAGACTGTAGTTCCGCTCTGTAATGTTTTGCATCCGCTGCTATAAATTCGTGACGATTCCCGCCAAAGACGTGAACATTGCTGTCGTGCAGAAAAACCTGATGAGTTGGACAGATCAGCACGCCGGGAAGCTGATGAACACGGTGCCAATACGGCTCACCAAATGTTTTTTCGTCTGCGCGGAAACACGCAGGGCAAAAACGTAAATGATTTGGACGGTTGATATTGCTCGCAACTATGCCGCTTCTGGTGTGAATATCTCCCCAGTGATGCCCCTTCATTGAATCTTTGATTTGGGCTGCAATTATTGGTTTTAGAAATGGCGCATAATACGGGTAGAGAGTCTGATCATAAATCAAATTGTCTGCGGTAAAGCTGGCAAGAGGTGGGAGGGACGCGATCAATTCGTCAAGATGAGATGGCAGATCAATTGTTGCCACAACACTCAATGAACCAAACAATTCGCGGAGTGTCGCCTTGACGCCAAGATTTCCACTGCGCAAATGATAGCGAGCCAGAACACTGTATAATAGTTCATCAGGGTATGGGGCAGGGAAGAATTTCAGCATCAGGCAGCTACTTCAAAAAAAACATCCTGCAATGGGGGTTTAATTATTTTATATTCGTTAAATGCGTCATAAGCTGACCGTTTATTCTCTTTTGCTTGTTTCAGGATTAGACGTAAATCATTCATTGGCAAATCGCCGGGAGTCGCTTTTTTGTTATTTTTAATTGGCTGTATGGAAGGCGGTGCTTGAAGGGATGGCAAGCTATCGCCTAATGCAATGGTATAGGCTTTTTTCAGGAGGTCATCGAAGGTTTCTGTTGCGGCTCTATGTGCAAATACCGACTCGGCATGATATTTGGCATTAGCAGGGGAGATTTCCAGTGCCATCAACTCCTTAATCAACCTTGCCAGAGTTGACGACGCATCCACATTTATCGCTTTTTCTTGTTGGTGAGTTTTAACAGTGGTTTGTCTGCGTACAAACTCTTCTGATTCCGAAAAGTGTTCTCTGACTTGCTCCGCAATTTCTTTCGTTTGGATATCGCCGTATTTTTGGATCAGCTTCTGATTATTGGTTCGCAGCGCATGGAGCATCGGCTGTACCATTTTCAAATTTTCGGCGGCAATGATTCGGATGTCATCAGGGGTTATCGCCTCTTGGGAAAACGCAATCGCACGCCATTGCGCCATCATGTATAGTTTAATCGCAATGTCCGTGATGCCTTGGCTTTCATCGTACAGTACCTCATTAAAATCATCCGAAAACGTTGCATCTCCGCTTGTCCATTGATACGAAAAAAGCTCCTCAATTAGTAAATCCCACAATTCTTTATCACGTCCATTCTTAACTTGAAACCGATCCCAAGAGATTCCTATTGATCTTCGGGCAAGTCTAAAATCTGCTTGGAGAACTGAGAGTGCTTTGCTTGTCCCAACGCGCATTACGGGAACCCCAATGTTGTTTACCAGCTTAACGAAGAAATTCATCGCTTTTTCTGCACCGCCACTTTTCGCAAGACTAAGATTCTGTAATTCATCAATGACTAAAATTCCTAATCCATGCCTGACTGCAATTAAGCACATCTGCGCCAACATTACATCTTCTGTGTAACGTCTCCCTGAAAACGTATCGTGATAATCCGTTCCAAGCAGATCATCAATTCCTTTGAAGAAATCACCACAAAGCCCTTTTAGACTACCAGCATGCGGGCAATCCACCTTGAGCCACACAATTTGGTAAAAATTAAGTGGGACCCCTTTGTGATCCCCATGTAAAATCACTTGTGGGTAAAGTCTAAGAATTCTCTCAAGAGCGGTGCTTTTCCCCATGCCAGATATCCCGATCAAAGTTGGGCCAGAGGCTGTACTATTCACTTTGACAGTTGTTTTGATCGGCAAGCCATTTTTTTGGCGTGCTTGTTCAAGTAAATTAGAGATTTGCCTAAGCCGTAGATTAAAGCTGCCTTCAAGCGGGTTTCTGGCAATATATCCTCGCCTGATAAGACGGGAGATTTTCTGCTCAAGCTCGATATGAATATCCAACGGCTGAAAATAGTCTGGTAGCCTCTCAACACAGTGCAGACGTAATTCAGAGGATAGCTTTTTTTTCACTTTTATCAAAGGCCGGATACGAAGTGACTTTATCGGCAAACTCCTCTTTAGACAATATGGGCGGTAGCGCTTCAATCATCGGATTACCGCGATAATCTGATAGGAGTTGTTCTTTGTACTCCGCAATCACTGCTAGTTCAGCTCCTGTCATCACCGGATTCTCCCTTTATTTGGGTTCTCTTCTTCCGCAACAGCTCAATGTTGCTGGGATAAGCGCGTCTCTCAGGCGTGCTAGAGTCGAGTGGCATTGGAATAATCTTTCCTACGCCTTTGATTAGATCGCCTTCGTCATTTGAAGATAGAAGATTGAAGGCTTCTTTCTCGCGTAATTTCTGTTTTTCGATAGCGCGATTCTGTCTAATGTATGAAACAGCTTCTCTATTACTTTGGATAGCAGGCACCGCGTCTGTAAGCGTTTCTGCCTCCTTGACGATATGCTCAATAACCTCTGCCAGATTTACATTTACCTGTTGTTGTTGCCCCGTGTGTTGGCGTTTTTGCTGCGATTCATTTTGATAAAAGTACCGAACATCGTAAATATCTTTGTTAAGAAATCGTTCTTCCGCATTGAGCAAATAGCATTTCTCATAGCTCTTGCCATCTGGCGACTTAATGTAAAGATAGTTTGTTGTTCGAGGATCATAACAAACCATGATTTTCCTACTTCCCTTGAGGCTTGCCATCTCAAACCACTGTTCTTTAATGGCCTGCTCACAGCTATATCGCATCTTCTCAAAGTGAATACCACTTTTAGTGATCGTTGCCTCGGCTGTCGGCATGATATTGAGCTTAACTATGTTTTCGTTGTATTTCCTCAGCCCACTGCCGCGATTAATAACTCCCCACTCCCAAAGTTTAATTGGAATAGGTTCAACTCCAGCTTCGATCATTTGCTCATTTCTGGGGTAATTTTCTAAATATTGTTTGTTATGTTGGCGGACACAATGAAGAATGATATTTGTAAATTGAAAGATATCTAGTTTGGCATCCAGCCTATAATCTCTTCCGATTCTTTTATCTGCATCCTTTTCTACATAGCCTGGTACGAACGGTTTTACCTGCAAGTGGAGTGTGCGGAACTGGCTTTCAACGATTCCTTTCCAATCGGGGGCGTAAGCTTTTGCCGTCTCAAATCCGATATTGAGATTGGCTGTTAACGAATCTGCTTTCTTGCTTTTTAATTCACCCCCATCACTAAGAAAAACCGAAGGCAATCCTTCACACGGCCACTCGCCTTCTTCAAGAGTGATGCCGTAATCTTTGCAGTAACTTAGTTTATTGACTGATGTATTGGCTAACGCCATCATCGCGCCGAGCCAGGAAGGGCCTTCTAACCCGACGTAAATACCAACAATCATGCGACTAAATATATCAATCACCACATAAATTACTGGGCGTCCAATAATCCACTGGCGATTGTACCGGGAGCGTAAATATACATCCGCAACAGTCGCATCTATCTGGCATTTTTGCCCGGGGCTAAATGCTTCGCTCGTTGAGTTGCCGAGGTGCGGCCTGACATTTTTTGAAAAAACAACTTTCCCCTTACGGGCGGTGACAATCTTCTCCGGGTTTAGAAATTTATTTGCCCAATACTTGAACTGGGCAAATGAGGGGCGTTGGACTGGCGGAACCAAAATAGATTGTTGAATTCCATCTTTGAAATAGAAATCCTCCTGGAAAAAGTCTCTGATCATTAGATCGTAGGCTTTCTTCATTGGTGTTTCTTTTTTGGTTAAATAATAGCGAGAAAGAGCATTTCTAATGTTTCTCTTGATTGTCTCATCCACGTTGACGGTGGTCGTGGACGGCGAGATTGCCGCATCTTTTCCAGGCCTACCCCGCTTCTTCTCTGATATGGATTTTTCCTTTCCCTTACCACCGCGTTTATCAAAATCTGGTAACAAGGCGTTTTTTGTTTTTCCGCGTTGCCAAAATTTTCGTAAGTATTTGTATACAGCCGTCGCCGTTAATTGATTGCTCCGAGCGGCCTCAATTACCAGAGAGCCTCTGATCCGCTTCTGATATATTTCCGGCTCCATTTCCGGCTGAACGAGGGATTCTATTACTTTCCAAGCCATATTCCGCACATTCAAAGCGGCTTCAGTCAATTCACTTTCCTCAAAAGCTCTAGCCCAGGGATCATCGCTAACTATTTCTAACTCTCGTCTTGCTAGTTTCTCCGTAACAACCGAAAGATTGATGAAAAACGGGAGACCTTTCTTTCCTTCTATTGGTATAAGGTACGCCACATCTTGCTCTACGCTAAACCACAAAAGTCTTTGGATTTCCAATACATCTGTAGCACCTGTAGGTTTTATTAGAGCGTTGATGGAGAGATTGTCTATCATGCTAACCTCAGTTGATAAACCAACTCCGATTCAATAATGGTGACCGAATTAACTGATTTGGAAAAATCCAGCTTCTCGTTGAAATCTAAGCGTATCTGTTTCCTTGCTATCAGATATTTCAAAAGTTTGATGGATGTCCCAATATCCAGGTTCATTTCTTCATCAAAACTTTTTGTCACTGTCAGAAATGTTCCTCTTCCATTGCGGATTCGCTGTTTCAGTAGTTCAGCAAAGGACAGCAAACGGGCTGCTTCTGCGCCTTGACTAGATTCCAACCAATAATCCTTCTGGATACGGTCAATATTGTCAGCAAATGGTCTGGGAATGTCTTTTTCAGTGACGATCCCCCAATCAATTCCCTTTATTTCCCAGTAACGCCTTTCAATCTCTAGCTTCTCAATAGTTCGTTGCTTTTCCAATTCGGCGGCGTGCTTTACGGTTCGGGCAACTTCGGTGAGTGAGTGACCACTGTAAATAGATATATGAAAATCGGTAGTAAGAACGACAGGAAAGAGGTCTGTCCCTGCAACTGGATGTTTTACGCTGATTTGACGGGCTATCTCTTGAGTTGCTTCTAAATCAAGTGGGAATTGCTCCCGAATGTCACGCACGCCATCCGACCATTCAAGCATGCAGAAATAACGGTATTCATGGTCGGACATTAAATGGTGAATACGTTCCGTTTTCCACCCCCTAACTCGATGTCTTCGACCACTGGAGGACACATCTTGAATTGTTAGCCAAGGGCGATAATCCTTGCCTTGTCCTGCACCGCGCCCTTCTTTTAGGAACCGCTTATACTTCGACTCGTTCCACTCATACTGGCTTCTTCCCATAAACAAAAATCTCCTGAAATCTATTTGGACTCCAAGAGAATTTTACATAATTATTATTTATTTTACATAATTTTTATCTATTCTACGGAAATTTTATTCCTGAACATTTAGACCTTGATCAATTTGGATTGCTATTCCACCGTCACGCTCTTCGCCAAATTCCTCGGTTGATCTACGTCGCATCCGCGTCTGACCGCGATGTGATATGCGAGCAACTGCATGGGGATTGTTGACAGGACGGACGAGAGCAATTCGCTGGAAGGTGGAACTTCGATGGTGAAGGACGCCATTTCTTTGGTGTCGGTGTCGCCTTCGGTGACGATGGCTACGACGATGCCGTCGCGGGCGCGGACTTCCTGAATATTTGACAGGGTTTTTTCGTAGCGCAGTTTTGATTTTTCGTCGTCGGAATCAAGCGTGTTGATAACGACTACGGGCAGGCGCGAATCAATTAAGGCATTCGGGCCGTGCTTCATTTCTCCGGCGGCGTAACCTTCCGCATGAATATAGGAAATTTCCTTCAGCTTTAATGCGCCTTCGAGTGCAATCGGGAAATTGATGCCGCGTCCGAGGTACAGAAAATCGCTCGACAGCACGAAATGTTTTGAGAGGTCTTCGTAATCAATGCTCGGATCGTTGAGCAATTTTTCCATCTTCACTGGCAATTCGGATAAGTGACGAACGTGCCATTTTAATTGCTCTTCGGTGAGCGTGCCGCGTTCTTGCGCGAGGTACAGTGCGAACAAATACGCCGCGACCATTTGCGAAGTGAAGGCTTTGGTTGAAGCCACGCCAATTTCCGGGCCGGCGTGTGTGTAGATTGTGCCGTCGGCTTCACGCGTCATCATTGAACCGTTGACGTTACAGATTGCGATTGACCGACAGGCTTTTTCTTTCGCTTCACGCAAGGCTGCGAGCGTGTCCGCCGTTTCGCCGGATTGCGAAATCACCATCATTAAAGTGCTCGGCGTCAGGATCGGATTGCGATAGCGAAATTCCGAAGCGTAATCCACTTCGACAGGAACGCGCGCGAGTTCTTCGATCAAATATTTGGCGACCAATGCTGCGTGCCAGGCTGTGCCGCACGCCGCGATTTTGATGTCGCTGAAACTGCGGAAATAAGCGGCGGGAATATTGATTTCATCCAGATAAACGTGGCCTGTATCCAGTGAAACGCGGTTTTGTGTGGTGTCGCGGACAGCGCGCGGTTGCTCATAAATTTCCTTGAGCATGAAATGTTTGAAGCCGCCTTTTTCCGCCTGAATCGGATCCCATGTAATGCGTTGCACATCGGGCTTGACGGTTTCGCCTTTGGCGTTTTCGACCTTCACACCTTCGCGCGTCAGCACTGCCATTTCGCCGTCGCCGAGAAAAAACATGTTGCGCGTATGCTGCAAAATTGCGGGAATGTCGGAAGCGACAAACGATTCGCCTTCGCCGAGTCCAATCACGACCGGAGGCCCTAAACGTGCGGCGACAAGCTTGTTTGGTTCGTCGGCGGAAATTGCTACGAGTGCGTAAATGCCGCGAATTTCTTTGAGCGTCGCACGGAACGCGCCTTCCAAACCGAGGTCAGGATTTTGTCGGAGACGTTTTTCGATCAGGTGCGCGATGACTTCGGTGTCGGTTTCGGATTGAAAGCGATGATCGTTTTTTTGCAACTCGCGTTTGAGTTCGAGGTAATTTTCGATGATGCCGTTGTGGACGACACAAATGCGGCCATCGCTGGAACGATGCGGATGCGCGTTTTCTTCCGTCGGGCGTCCGTGTGTGGCCCAGCGCGTATGTCCTAAGCCGTAATCGCCTTCAATCGGGTCTTTGGCAAGGACAGTTTCAAGGTTGCGAAGCTTGCCTTCAGCGCGACGCACATGCATTTCGCCATCACGGTTGACGACTGCGATTCCGGCGGAATCATAGCCGCGATATTCCAATTTTCTCAGACCTTCGATGACAACATCTACGACTTGCTGACTTCCGACATAACCAACTATTCCGCACATAAAAACTCCTTCTAATCAAACGAACGATACTTTATTTGTTCTTTATTGAGACTTTTGTTCAGTAAATTGGAACTGGAACTCTTTTACGTGATGACTGAAATATGAAAGCAAAGCATAGATAAAAATCAGGATTCCGATCATTTCCAGCGACTCTTCGAGGATGGTTTCTGCAACATATTGTACCGATTCCAGCCCATAGATTTTTCGTAATTGTCCGCCAACCATTTCCAGTCCGAGCGCGCCAGCGACATAAACAGTGCCAGCGGTGATAAAAAGCCATCGAAATTTAACTGGCAAAGCCCAAAGAAATTTAATATAGAGTAAGCCAAAGATCGGGACTAAAATGGCTGCCAGCATGACCCAGGCATAGAAAAAATACCCATCCGTGCCAAAGATATTTCGCAGCGGCAGGATGGTCATTTCATGAAGCTGAATCGCTTCGTCGCAACCTAGAAAGATAAAAGTTGCTGCCAGTCCCCACCAGTGCAGGACATAATTTTTGTTGGAATTTTTACTCGCCCGGGCAATCATCATCAGTAATATTCCACAAAATAAAAGGGAGAGAGTCTGGTAAAAATTCGGGACGTTAAATTCTCCATCCAGATCAAATTTATCCATTAACCACCAATAGTGTTTCTCACGCATGTAGGCTTCAGTCAGAGAAAATCTCAAGTACTGAGCGCTAATACCAGCCGCGATTATTAATGAAACAACGAAGGAAAGGACACGGGTAATTTTTTGTGGAGAAATTTGAAATGAAGCCGTTGTCACAGTTTTTGCGAACGGGCTTATTTTGTGAGCAGTATTGACTTGAGAAGTTGTATCCAAGAGCATGTTTTTTCCTTAGCCGGGCGCCTGTACGAAAATTTTACTTTAATTTTTTCTTAACTTTGGCAGGAATGCCTGCGACCAATGTATCTTCCGGGACATCTTCAATAATGACTGAACCGGCAGCGGACATTGAGCCGCGCCCAACTCTGACGGGAGCTACGAGCATCGTGTCAGAACCAATTTTCACATCGTCTTCAATAATCGTTTGATGTTTATTTTTGCCGTCGTAATTACACGTCACTGTCGCCGCACCAATATTGACGCGCTCACCAATCGTGGCATCTCCTAAATAGGTGAGGTGCATGGATTTTGATTTTTTGCCAAGCAAGGTTTTTTTGAGTTCGACGAAATTGCCAACGATGGCGGCTTCATCCAGCACGGAGTGCATCCGCAAATGCGCGAACGGACCGACTTTATTATTGGCGGTGAGCTTGCAATCTACGATGACGCAGGAATTATTCACAGTGCATCCATCGCCAATTTCGACGCGGGTCAAATGTGACCACGAATGAATTTCACAATGACTGCCAATCTGTGAAGCGCCTTCGATAATAACCTGTGGATGAATAATCGTGTCGCGTCCAATATTCACTTCGACATCAATGTAGGTCGAAGCGGGGTCAACAATGGTGACGCCTTCGGTCATCAGTGCCTCAAGTTTTTCGCGGCGGAGTTTGTTCCACCCCAGCGCAATTTCAGCCCGATTATTAAAGCCCTGCAACTCCATCTCGTCGTTATGCAAAACGGTTCCGACGGCTTTGTTATCAGCGCGTAAAATCTCTGGCACATCAGTTAAGTAATACTCGCCCTGCGCATTTTTTGTCGTCAGGCGCCCAAGAGTCGGAAGCAAGGCCTGAATATCAAAACAATAAAATCCCGGATTCACTTCTTTGATTAATTTTTGTTCAGGGGTGCAATCTTTATCTTCGACGATTTTGGCGAATTGTCCGGCTTCATCGCGGACGATGCGGCCATACGCGGGCGGCACTTCCATTTTCATGGTGATGAGCGTCGCCGCATTTTTTTCAGCTTCGTGTGTATTTTTCAGTTTTTGCAAAGTGGAGGCTTTGACGAGCGGCGCGTCTCCATAACTGACAATCAAGGTCCCATTGGCTTTTTCAAGGACTTCACGGGCACTCATAACAGCGTGTCCTGTGCCTTTTTGTTCCGTTTGCAGGACGAACACCAACCGCTCAGCCATCTTAGGATCAAGCGCGGCGCGTGAAGCAGCTTCGACCTGTTCAGCTTGATGGCCGATGATGACAATTATTTTTTCAGGGTTAAGCTGGGCAGCGGTGCGCAGGACATGCGCAATCATTGGTTGGCTGCCGAGCTTGTGCAGGACTTTCGCCTGATCACTTTTCATGCGAGTGCCGAGTCCGGCAGCTAAAATCAAAACGTTAATGGGCTGGCTCACTGAACTTTTCCTCGTGGATAAATAATAGTTGGGGTTTTTAGGAATATGAATGCAATTATTTGAACGTCACCCGAAGCGGCGAAATGTGGGGCATAAAATCAAGCTTCATTATAGTGAATTTCAAAAATTGCGCGAGCTAAATTTGCAGGATTATGACGAACCGAACGCGCTTCGGATGCTAAGGGGGCTAAAACGAACTTGATTGTGCCGCCGGACGAATAATTGTTATGGGGCGGTTCCAAGATCATTGCTTCTTCCTCAGCGTAAAGCTCGCGCATCGCAGTCGAAATGGGAGCCGAATTGAAAATAGCGAAATCCAATTGTAACTGAGGGCAATTTTTCATTAACTGAACCAAATGATCCTCGGCGGATAAGCCATCCGTTTCATCGGCTTCCGTCATGATGTTACAGATGTAAATTTTTTTGGCTTTCGATCGGGCCATCGCTTCGGTGATTCCGTCAATCAAAAGATTTGGCAAAATGCTCGTGAATAATGATCCAGGGCCAAGCGTAATCACATCAGCCTTGAGAATTGCTTCGACGGCTTCGGGTAAAGCTTTGGCGTCGTGAGGGGTGACCTTTAAATTTTCAATTGGAAGTCCGCGCAAAGCATTCAACGCCTTGATTGCGCGTTGTCCGTACGCCGTCTGATTCCCAATTTGCGCCTCTAAATCTACCGAATCCAAAGTTGAAGGCAGCACCCGTGCGGAACATCCCAATAAATCACTGGCTTGATCAATCGCGTCCAGAAAATTTCCGGTCATTTGGGTCAGAGCAACGATAATTAGATTGCCAAGTGAATGGCCTCCGAGCGAGCCGTTACCAGTAAAACGGTGCTTGAAAAGATTTTTAATGGAACGATCATCACGCGCCAGTGCGACTAAGCAGTTGCGCAAATCACCAGGTGGGAGAATGTCAAATTCAGAGCGCAAACGTCCTGAGCTTTTGCCGTCATCTGTCACGGTGACGATAGCTGTTAATGAAACTTCCTTTTCTTTGAAGGGATGCACTCTTTCTTCGGTTAAGTCCAGTGGCGGGATGTCATCGGCACGTTGCGCCGCATTCAAATAAGGTTTGAGTCCGGTTAGTAAAGTTGATAAACCGGTTCCACCACCGATTGCGACAAACTTTAATGAGGATTCAGATTTCATGATTACAGATTACTGGCGGTGAATGCAGGTTTTCGTGTTCAGGCATTCGTCGTCAAGCTGTAAGCGGGTGACAGGGTTTCCATTAACGAGATGGGAATCAATAATTTCGGGGATGTCTGCCGCAGTAATTCCACCGTACCAGACTGCTTCGGGGTACACCACCAGGGTTGGGCCGTGTTCGCATTGATCCAGGCACCCAGCTTTGTTGGCTCTCACTGCGCCTTTCAAGCCACGCTTGGAAAGTTCTTGTTTGAATTTGAGCTGTAACTCTCCCAAGCCAGTCGAATCACAGCATCCGCGCGGGTTTTCCGGCGAACGCTGATTGGTACAAATAAAAATATGGTGCGTAAATTTCGGCATTGTTAGCAAATAAACTAAATTTGGGCTTTGAGGAAAGCTCCCGATAAAAGATGCGACAGTGTGCCTTAGTCATTCGATCTTGGTCAAGTTCTTTTCACTGGAAAGATTAGCCAAAAATAATCTCAAGGCAAGCCAACCCTGAAGGGTGGCTTGCAACTAATAACTCAGGAAAATCGTTAGTTCAAAATGGTGAAAGGTTGAAATTGAAGGGTTTGACACAATTCTTTGATAGATAAGCAACAGTCGCTCGTTAAAATTGGCGGGAAAAGTAGTCAAAGTGAATTAAACATTGGTCTTTTGATTTTTCTGAGAAGGAGTAAATCATGCAATTGAGCATCTCAAACGATACCTTAAGAAAAGTGAACAGCTTACCGGACAAGAAACGAGCTAAAGTAATTAGCATTGTGCGACGGCATTTGAAAGCTTGTGAGAAAAATGGCTGTCCGCTCGAAAACCTTGATCGGGTTTATTTAGAGGCTATGGAAGTCGCTGAAATGGAAATGAAATTTCCAGAAACGGAGAAAGTGAAATCGCATAGTTGGGAGCCAGCACGCCATTACGATCAATATATTAGTCCGAAGGCCGCGTAGTTAAGATAGGTAATTTTCGCATTCTGTAAAATGGTTAGAGAGGACGCTTCACGTGGGGCGTCCTCAAATTTTTCTACCGCAGGATTGACAGACTTTACCTCAGTAGCGGTTTTGCCGTTCGACAAGCTGATAGCCTCTCAGCTATAATCTCATCCCTTCTTAAATCTTTACAGCCACGTTGCACCTAAGTTGGCAGCGTGTCGTTATCAGAGGAGTCATCATAAAGTGAAAGCTTTGGCACGTTTATTCAGCATTATGGCAGTGTTCTGCCTTTCAGGTTATCTCATTTCCGTTCAAGCCCAATATGCGCAAACTTCTGACGAAGTTTCTATTTTGCCAGTCACCAACATTATTAACACGGCTGTCACAGCGGTACGCGGCGTCAGCGATGACGGCAAGCGCGTTCTGTTTGAATCAGCCGCTGATATTACTGGTAATAATGTGGACTTGAACCCGGAAGTTTTTATTTACGAGGTGGATAAGCGGACGTTTGTGCAGATCACGAATACCAAAAATATCGTTGATCCTACCGATTCCACCAAGATTTTACTAACGGTTTCCAATCACAACGCAGCACTTAGCGGGGATGGTACGAGAATTGTGTTTTCGTCGAATAGCTCTGATCTGGCGGGGGCGAATGCCGATGGTAATCAGGAAATTTTTCTGGCTACGTTACCGTTGAATAGCACAGCAGCATTCTTTCAGCGCATTACGAATACACAGGCTTCAACCACAGCGACAGCCATCATTCAGGTCTTTGATAACATCTACCCGACTATTAACTCAAATGGTTCGTTGATCGGCTTTGTCAGTAATCGTAGCGATGCGACTGGTTTGACGGGCGTGGTTAATAAAGACCTGATTGCTCAGATCATTCTTTACAGCGCGGCAACCGGAAAATTTACGCAGATTACTTCCAAAAATGAAGTAGATGGAATTGACAGCACCTTTGCTTTTAAAGGATTCAATTTGAACCCCCAACTCAGTGGAGACGGCAGTACGCTGATTTTTGTTTCCGGGTTTAACCATGCACCGACGACTTCGATTAATAACGCTGACCTTAATGGTGAAGTTTTTATCTACAACGTCGCGACAAAAGTAATTACGCAGTTGACCGATACTTCAGGGTTTGCAGGGTATCCTGCTACAGTTAATTCGACTGGTACAGCTCTAGTGCCGAGCCAGCCCGTCAATTTTTTCAATCAAAATACGAAGCACATTAGTAACGACGGTAATTTGATTGTTTTAGAATCCGCTGGTGATTTGGAAACAGGTAAAAATACTGACAAAACGCGCGAAGTTTTCCTGTATAACCGCACAACTGCAAAGTTTACGCAGATTACCAGCAACGCCAATCTCCCCACGACTCCGACCAGCGCTGACCTGGCGAAAATTGATTACAATTTTACTCCGGGAATCAGCGGCAATGGAAAATTCGTTTTTCTTTCGTCAATTCTTAATATTGTTCCAATTGCTTCGGGAGGCACAAGCGGTATTTTGACAGACAACGTTGATGCGAGCCGGGAGGTTTTTCGATATGACGTAACTACTGGGAAGTTCAGGCAGGTAACCTATACTCCCGTCTCGCCGCGTGTTCTGGATCAGCGCGAAGCTTTGTTGATGGTGAATGCAAACGCAGCGGGTACGGAGATATTTTTCACCGACGATGTGAACTTGACCGGAAGCAATGCGGACACCTCATTTGAAGTGGTCCGAGCCAGAATTCGTCCTGTGACTGAAACGAATACAACTGTGGCGGCGATGGTCAATGGTGCGAGTTTTATTTCGCCTGATTCGACCACTCCAGCCTCAAATCCAATTGCCAGCGGGTCAATCGCTTCAATTTTTGGTACACGATTAGCGAATTCTTCAGTAGCAACGACGCGCTCGGATTTGGATTATCAACTGAATGGTGTCAGTGTTACCATCAGTGGAATTGCAACCAAATTGTTTTATATTTCCCCCGGTCAAATCAACTTTCTTGTTCCTGAAGGATTTGGCGCAGGTACAGGCGTTACCTTTGTTGTAGATAATAACGGTGTCTTGTCATCCGGTACATTTAGTTTATTAAATGCTTCTCCGGGAATTTTCACAGTGACGAGTGATGGCAAAGGAGCTGGCTCCGTTGGATGCCAAATTGTTACCAAAGATGCAGATGGGGTAGTGTTAGGAACATCTTATCCAAATCCTCCCTGTCAGGTCAGCACAACTTTAATTGATAGTTATTTATTGATTTATGGAACAGGATTCAGGTTCGCGGATGCGGCTTCGGTAGTTGTGACAGTCATTGCGGCTGATGCGACAACTACGGATTATACGGTGATCTACGCTGGAACGCAGCAGTTTTTCCCTGGGTTGGATCAGATCAATTTATTACTTCCAGCAGCTTTTCCGACCGGAACTCTTAATATCAAGGTGAAGGCTACGACTTCCGGCACTGCCGTCGAAAGTAACGTCTTTACCGTTGCTATTAAACCCTAGAAATTTACAGGTATGCAGTCAAAAAGGCGTAGCCGTAGAGGTTACGCCTTTTACTTTTGGAGGCTAAAGAATGAGTCGCCGTAAAGCGCCTTGCCAGATAATGGAATCTTCTGCCATGATTTTAATTCCGTATTTATTGCCTTCTTCAGGATGGTCAATATCTGCTACGCGGGTTACCATGGCGCAAACATGGGTGTCTTCTTCCGGGTGAATAATCGTAATGATGACACGTTCTTCCCAGTTCAATTCCATCAATGTTTGAATCAGGATTCCGGTGACGCTGACATCAAGGCTGCGCCCCATTCCTTTTCTTTCTGGAGTGGTAATGTGTAAATCAATTTCTGCCGGAATGCGCGCGACATATTTTCGTCGCTCATCAACCATCGCTTCGCCTGGGGGCCAGACGGGCGGCGTTTCAGTATCTATATCTTCTGTCACGACTTCGACGCTGATAATATTTTCAAGGGGATCGTAGCTGCTATTCACAAGTACCCTTTCAAGACAATGTTGGTGAAGGCGATCACGGGCGGGGCGGATGAATTGGAAAGCCTGAACGCAAAGAACTTTGGCTCAGTTTTAGTGTAACATAGCTTAGGAGTTGCGCCAGCATTAACTGTTGAAGATAATTGTTTGGTAATTCTATGTCCCGGTTAGTTCCGTAACCTTTGGCTCTGCCCTTTTCAGGAGATTACTTCATGCCGCAAATCAGGCTTATCGTCCTCAAGTTAATCGCTGTATCCCTACTGACGCAATTATTGGCAGGGGTTCCTGTTTCGCCATCGGTTTTTGAGGCGAAATCTAATCGAATTAATCTGGTTCAGCTCAGCCAGCGGATTTCTGAACCTGGCGGTTATTTCGGCTCTGACAACTTAGTCTCGAATGAACTTTCCTTGCAGCATGTGATTCCGAAACTTAATCAAATGGGAGTCACCGGAGGTGTTTATCTAGGCGTGGGACCGGATCAAAGTTTTACCTACATTGCGGCAATCAAACCGAGCAAAGCTTTCATGATTGATATTCGTCGTGATTGTTTATTGCATCATTTGTTATTGAAATCCTTATTTCAGTTGTCACATAACCGGATTGAATATTTGTCGCTGATGTTCGCCAGACCAATCCCGCCCAGGTCGAAAGAATGGAATAAAAAGCCACTCAAAGAACTGGTCGAATATATTGACCGCACGCCGTCTGATCCGAAGCTTTACGAAAAATATCGCGCCGAAATCAAACCACTGATTAACAGTTTTGGTTTTAATTTAACCGATCATGAGCAGGAAGCGCTGGAAAAAATTCATCGGGCTTTTTATCAATCAGGGATGGAAACACGTTATGTGATTCGGGATCGTCCCATGCCATCGAATCGGTATTTTCCAAGTTTTCGCAGCATCCTGCTGGAAACTGATCTTAACAATGAGCAGCGCAGTTATTTAGCGACGGAAGAAAATTATCAATTCCTCAAAAAAATGCAGGATGAAAATCGCATCATCCCGGTCACAGGAGATTTATCCGGCGAGCATGCGGTCAAAGAAATCGGCAAGTACCTGAAAGAAACGGGCGAGAAAGTTTCAGCCTTTTATGTTTCTAATGTTGAGTTTTATTTGTGGCGGCAAAGCGGGAGTTTTGATCGCTTTGTGACAAATTTAAAAAGCCTGCCAATTGACGAAAAAAGTGTGATTATTCGCAGCTATTTCAATTATGCCTATTACGCCTATCAGCATCCATTAACGATTGAAAATCACTTCAGCGTACAATTATTGCAGACGATTGACAGTGTTATTAAAGATTCTGATTCCAGTACGAATAATTATAATTCGTATTATGACTTAGTGACGCGCCACGTGATTGATTACAAGTAATGGAATTAACCGCTTTGCGCCGCTGACAACTGATAAAACGTCGTGGTATAGTACCGCGCTTACGTCCATCAATTCATTTACTTCTGAGGTAATACCAACATGTCAGGGCACTCAAAATGGCACACTATTAAGCACAAAAAAGGGGCGCTCGATGCCAAGCGCGGAAAAGTTTTTACCAAACTTATCAAAGAAATTACGGTCGCGGCGCGTACCGGCGGTAGCGGTGACATCGCCCTGAATGCGCGATTACGCAAAGCCGTGACTGATGCCAAAGCCGAAAACATGCCAAACGAAACGATTGACCGTGCCGTGAAGCGTGGGACGGGCGAACTCGAAGGTGTGAATTACGACGAAATTACCTATGAGGGCTACGGGCCAGCCGGAGTTGCCGTAATTGTCGAAAC
>JAYVRW010000115.1:0-6448 GCA_043775925.1 Blastocatellia bacterium | reverse complement strand
GCCGTTTGTTCCCACAGCGGGACAGAAATTCCATAACCGTTATTTTGGACGACAAAGATCACCGGAACTTGTTCGCGTCCCGCGCCATTCAAAGCTTCAAACACGTAGCCTTCCGAGCAGGAAGAATCGCCCTGACTCGAAAAAGCAATCGCGTCGCTACCGTAATATTTAATACCACGCGCCGTGCCGACTGCTTGAGAGGCATGATTTCCGGTCGCCGACGAAACATTCTGAATTCCAATTGAAGGCTTGCCAAAATGGTTGCTCATGTGGCGTCCGCCACCGGCGACATCTTCATCTTTTGAAAGTCCGTTCAAATACACTTCGTAAACCGACAAGCTCCCCGCCATACAGGTCAGCATGTCGCGGTAATATGGAAACAGAAAATCTTTGCCCGGACGGAAAGCCAGCCCTAAAGCCAATTGAATTCCATCGTGTCCAACGTGTGAAGCGTGATAGCCCCAGCCTTTGGATTGCTTACTATAATTTCGGGCTTTTTCATCCAGCAGGCGCGCTTGATGCATTAAACGATACCAATCAAGCTGAGTCTCGACAGGCACACGATCACTACCAACTACTAGAGGATCAACCTCAGCGGAGATAACTTGTTCTTCTTTTTTCATCCTACTTTCCTTATGAATCCTTTGGAAGCTGCGGAATATTGTGAAGTAAGGCGACATTTTAGAAGCGAGCGACTATTTTTGCAAACCAATCGCGTCAGCACTTTTTGTCGGCAGCATTCAGAGGCTCAACTGATAGCCATGAATTCGCCTAATAAAAGCTACTGTGCTAGACTACGCCACGTTTTTTCCCGTAGAATTGCGATCAAAAATGTTCTGTACTCATTGCGGAAAACCTGTCCCACCTGATCGAGAAAGCTGCGATTCCTGCGGTTCAGTTATCACTCGTCCTAAATCAAATCAAAATAATACGGTCATTGACATAACGAATACTGCTACGTTTGCTGCTCCCGGCGCAACGCTTGAGACTGGAAGAATTCTGGGAAGTCGCTACGAAATCATCGCGCCTATCGGTTCGGGCGGAATGGGGACGATTTACAGCGCACGCCGCATCAACATTGGTGATGCAGTCGCAGTCAAAGTTTTACGTCCAGATGTCGTAGCTGACTCGCAATCGCGTGAACGCTTCCAACGCGAGGCTCAGGCAGCGGCCAAACTCCATCATCCAAATGCGGTGGTGATTCATGATTTTGGTCAGGAAGCTGACGGGGTAACCTATATTGTCATGGAATTGCTTGACGGGCGAAGCCTGCGCGAAGTCCTCCGGGAAAATAAGATTCTCAGCGCTGAAGCGATTTCGCCCATGCTCAATCAAGCTTGCGCCGCCATCGAAGCCGCTCACCGTCAAGGCATTATTCATCGTGATTTGAAGCCTGATAATTTTATCTTGCAGGAAACTCCCGATGGAGCAATGCATGTAAAGTTATTAGATTTTGGCATCGCTAAATTACTGGATCGTCCTGACCACGAACAAGACCCAAGAGTAACGCTGACGCAAACAGGGATGGTGATCGGGACTCCGAATTATATGTCGCCCGAACAATGCCAGGGTGAAGAGCTTGACGCACGCAGCGATATTTACAGCCTCGGCGTCGTGCTGTATGAAATACTGACTGGCTCGCAACCGTTCACCTCAACCAATCCAACCGGAATCGCCGTCAAACACGTCACCGAAAAACCGCGTAACCTGAGTGAGAAAAATTCTGAAATTTCTTCAGCCGTCGAAAAAGTCGTTCTCAAAGCGCTGGCAAAAAAGCCTGAAGATCGTCAGCAATCCGCCTTGCAATTAGCGCAGGAATTTGAGCAGGCAGTTAATCAAACTCTGCCTTCAATGGTATCGCTGGCTTCGGAAACTCAAATGACCGAAATTACGTTCGACGATGCGGTCTCATCAACTTCCAAGGTTCCGATCTACGCGACGATGGCCACTTTGATTTTATTGAGCGGCGTTGCCTTCTGGTGGTTTTTCTTACAACCCTCAGAAACGATTAACGGCAACCGGCCTGCTTCAATTTCAAAACCGATGCTTCCGCCGGACGGAATGGTGTTCGTAGATGGTGGCGAATTCACGATGGGGCGCAACAGTGGCAACGATCTTGATGCTCCTGCACATCAGGTCACGATCAAGCCATTCTTTCTTGACCGAACTGAAGTCACTAATCTCGCTTATAAAAAATTTATTGAGATCAGGAATTATCCGGCGCCACCTGAATGGAAAGAGAATTCATTCCCTGTCGGGCAGGATCAATTTCCGGTGACAGATGTTACCTGGAACGACGCTACAGCCTATGCCGCCTGGTTAAAAAAACGATTACCCACCGAAGAAGAATGGGAATTTGCGGCACGCGGAAAAGATCAGCGAATTTATAGTTGGGGCAACGATTTTGAGATTGGAAAAGCCAACGTCTACACCGGTAAAAATAATGAGCAAAATAATAAACGTCCCGTCGCAAGTTATCAGGAAGTGACCAGTCCATTTGGCACCGTTGATATGATTGGCAATGTCTGGGAATGGACTGCCACCAGCTTGAAGCCGTACCCGAATGGGCGCCCCGTCAATCAGAAAGGCTACAGGAATTTAAAAGTCATTCGCGGTGGCGCCTGGCTGAGTGAACCAGCGCAGGCGACAACCACCTATCGCCGGGGCTGGCCGGCTTCGAGAAATGATTGGGGAGAAACGACTCCCGATTATTCAGCCACCGGATTTCGTTGTGCGCAGGATGTGCAGTAAAGTAAGTAGTCGAATAAATTTTGACTTAGACAGGATTGACAAGATGAACAGGATTTAAGAAATCTATTCATTAATCTTTTTGCCCATCCTGTAAATCTGGTCAATCCTGTCTAAAATTGTCTTCGTTTTGTATATCGTCTTCTCTGAATTGAAAAATGACAGAAGCTCTTCAAAATCAGAAAATCATCAAGACTCTGACCTTCGGTCTTTGCCTGTTTTTCTTTGCTTCAACAGAAATTCTTGCACAAGGTGGAAGCGGTGATTTGCCACCGATTTCAAAACCTCCGACCTCAACCAAGTCCAAGCCGCGCCCAACGACCAAACCGAAACCGACACCTGCGATAACTGTAGTCCCGGTCAAGCCTGCGCCGAAGCCGTTTCTTTCACGTGAACCTTATAAAATTGATACCATTCAATTCGATCAGGACGTAGAAGGCAGTGTTGATCCGCAAACTTCGGGGCGACTTCCGCTTTACATCTACTATCAGGAATTTTATTTTTTCTCGACCGAAGATGATTTTCTGAGCCTGACACTGAGCAGTTCAAATCCGAGTTTGAAGCTGGAAGTATTCGATGAAACTTCCCAGCAAATCCCGCTCAGGCTAGACAAAGCAAGCAAGACTTATCAAATAGCCACGAACGATAAATTATTGCCCGGAGATGGCAAATATCGCGTCCGATTAAGCTTCGCCGCCATCGCTCCGTTGAATGAAACAATCAAGTTCTTTCTGAAAATAAATCACCTCGGTTTGACCGTCACCGGATACGAAGGGCGATTACGAAAAGTCATTGAAACTTTCAATCTTCCCGGTGAACATAAAGTTGATGACGCAATTTTACGACTTCAAAAAATTATCCACGATGATCCAAATCAGGCGGGCGGCTATGAATATCTTGGGATGCTTTACAACGAGCAAAAACAGGATTACCTGAAAGCTGAGCGAGCGATGGTGCAGGCCATACAATTAGGTGGAGCGGCAAATTTCAAAATCTTGCACGACAGTCAATGGCGCAAACCAACCTACGATAAAAAAACGAAAAAAAATATCTGGACTGCGCAGCGAACGGATTGGGTTAGAATTTATCGTGACAAAATTTATTTTGTAGAATTTGGAGTTGCACAGATTCCCATCTTCGCTTTGACAACTTCGTGGCTGACTGATGTTAAGCATCCGACTGACAGCGAAATCGTCAGCTTCAAACACAATGACCGTAAGTATAAACCGGATACGCTCTACTTTGGATTTAAGGATTCCAACGAAGCGCAATTGGCTTTTCAATTAATTACCAACAGCTTTCCTGAAAGGACGAACGTACAGAAATGAATCTCTGGGGTGGACGATTTACCGGCTCTGCCGATCAACATTTTGCTGAATATAATGCGAGCTTTCGCTTCGATCAACGCCTGCTTTTCGCGGATGTAAAAGGCTGCCAGGCACAAGCCAAAGCATTAGGAAAAGCCGGCATTCTTTCATCTGAAGAAGTCACGCAAATCCTCGACGGATTGCAAAAAATTGAAGCGAATGCGCAGGACGCAAGTTACGTCAATCGCCCCGAATTTGCCGGCACGGAGGACGTTCACAGTTTCATCGAATCGCGCTTAACGGAACTCATCGGAGCCGCAGGTTACAAGCTCCACACCGGTCGCAGCCGTAACGATCAGGTCGCCACCGCTACCAGAATTTTCCTGCGTGAAGAAATTAAAGCGATTGATTTACTAATCGTCGAAGCCCAATCAGCTTTGCTGGATTTAGCCGAACAGCATCAGAATGATCCGCTGCCCGGCTACACGCATTTACAAAAAGCGCAGCCTGTTTTATTTGCGCATTTTCTGCTGGCGTATTTCCAAATGCTCGTGCGTGACCGTGAACGATTTTCAGAACTCGCGCAGCGCGTCAATATCTTACCACTCGGTTCTGGAGCCTTAGCCGGAACTAATTTCCCCATTGATCGTGAATGGATGGCACAGGAATTAGGCTTCAATAGCGTCACAAAAAACAGCATTGATGCCGTTAGTGATCGTGATTACATCATCGAATTCGCCAATGCTGCGGCGCTAACAATGATGCACCTTTCGAGGCTGTCCGAAGATTTAATTATTTACTCGACACAGGAATTTGGCTTCATCAAGCTCGGAGATGCCATCGCCACTGGCAGCAGTTTGATGCCGCAGAAAAAAAATCCTGATTCACTGGAATTAGTACGTGGCAAGACCGCCAGAATTTTTGGACATGTCACGGCGTTGCTGACCATGACGAAAGGTCTACCACTCGCGTACAACAAAGATTTGCAGGAAGACAAAGAAGCCTTATTTGATACAATTGACACCCTCGCCGGTAGCCTGCGCGTCATCGCAACAGTCCTGAAAAATATCAAATTTGACGCTAACCGAGCCAGAGCTTCCGCCATTACCGATTACACCAACGCCACCGACCTTGCCGATTATTTGGTGCGTAAAGGAATCGAATTCCGAAAATCCCACGACATCATCGGACGCATCGTAGTCTTTGCCCTTCAGGAAAATAGACAGCTTCACGAAATCTCCCTCGAAGAATACCGCCAATTCTCTCCCCTGCTTGAAGCAGATTTATATCAGGCGATCTCACTGGAAAGTTGTCTGACCGGGAAAAACAGTACCGGAGGCACATCCCCATTTCAGGTGCAGAAAGAACTACAAGCCGCCCGCCAATCACTCTTAATGAAATAGGGTCTTCGGTTAATTAAGCGCTTACGGAAATGAGAAGAAACCATTCTTTGAATGAATCCCCCATCCGAAAAAATAATTCGTTTAAATTCTGGCGGTTAGAGAAAAATGCAAAAAAAAGAAGTTGACAAAAAAAGGTAGAGGGAGCAAGCTGCGGGCTGTCCACCAGATATACAGAGTAACTGATTTGAGACCCGACTTGAATTTTTAAGGATGGCGTTCTCCGTCCACAAGTTTTTTCCTTTAGCCGATTCTTTAGCCACTACCTTCAGTCGTTTTGAAGGTCTTTCTTAACATTGATAAAAGCAGTGAGAACGCCTGAACGCGCCTTGCTTTTGCTCATTTTTGGAGACGTAACCCATGCTCATCTCACTTCGCGTATTTCTCGTTAATTTTATCGCCATGACCCTTGTTTATATGCCTGCGATGGCATTTC
This sequence comes from Blastocatellia bacterium, assembly GCA_043775925.1. Lineage (GTDB taxonomy): Bacteria > Acidobacteriota > Blastocatellia > RBC074 > RBC074 > JAFDVL01. The sequence goes on along the minus strand of JAYVRW010000115.1, from coordinate 557 downwards.
TGCCGCTGGCAAAAAAGGTTTCCTTGATCCCGCCACATTTCAATGAGTTCGCCGAGAAAGCGATTGCGCCGCATGCCGAGCATCGGTTGCTGATTAAATTCCGGGCGGAAGCGAGGATGGAAGAGCGCGAAGAAATCATTGAAAATTATGGTGAACCGGAGCTGCAACGCCGCGTCGGGGCCAGTGTGGTGACGCTTCATCTGAAAGAAAATGTGAGTACCGCGTTGGCAGAGTTAGTGCGAATGGATCGGGTAATTGAGTGGGTAGAACCGGATTATTTAGTGGGTGGTCGGGGATCAGTGGACGGTGGTCGGAAGGCGTTATCCCGGAGCTGGCGTAATCCGTTAGCCAAGGGGAACGTCACCCCCAAATCTCCGGTCGTGGCAGTGATTGATACGGGGTTGAACGGCGAATCCAAAAATGGGTGGAACTTCCTGAACGACTCTGACAGCTTCGCCGATGACAACGGACACGGCACAGAAATGGCGCGAATCATTACTGAGGTCAATCCGAAAGTTTCTCTGCTGCCGCTCAAAGCACTGGACGCGAACGGCATC
>JAYVRW010000114.1:0-24748 GCA_043775925.1 Blastocatellia bacterium | reverse complement strand
CGACAATCGTTAATTTATACGTTACCGATGACGGGTGGAACTCCAAAGCTCATCACAAAACTTGCGCCGTCGTATTGGCACGGCTGGTCGCCGGACGGCAAGACTTTGGCCTATTGCGCGAATCGTAACGGTAATTTTGATGTGTACACAATTCCGGTTGAAGGTGGCGAAGAGACGCGCCTGACTACAGCGGATGGCTTAGACGATGGCCCCGAATATTCGCCCGATGGAAAATACATTTATTTTAATTCAGTGCGTAGCGGCCTGATGCAAATCTGGCGGATGAAACCTGATGGCAGTGAGCAAACGCAAATCACGAATGATGAATACAATAACTGGTTTGCGCATCCTTCGCCCGATGGCAAATGGCTCGCGTTTGTGACTTTTGAGAAAGATGTCGTAGGGCATCCGGCCAACAAAGATGTGATGCTGCGATTGATGCCCGTGGGCGGCGGAGAAATTCAAGTGTTAGCGAAATTGTTTGGCGGACAAGGCACCATGAATGTTCCTTCGTGGTCGCCGGATAGCAAACAATTATCGTTCGTGAGCTATCGCTTAGTCAGACGTTAATAAGCAGCAGAGGTACAGCGTGCGCTCATTCAAAGTTCTTTTTCTAACGACAACATTTTTCATCGTGCTGGCATATTTTCTGCAAACGAGTCAGGCGCAGAAAACGACCAAGTCGGACGCTTTTGAAAAAACAATTGTGCCATTTCTGACGGAGCATTGTGTTGGTTGCCACAACGCCAAATCTCCGGCGGGCGGTCTGGATTTAGAACTTTACAAAACCGCCGCTTCGACTATCTCGCCGGCCTCAGCCCGCGAGCATTGGGAACATGTTCTGCACAAATTGCAAACGGGTGAAATGCCTCCCAAGGGCATGCCTCGCCCTGATAAAGCGCAAGTTGATGCTGTGATGTTGTGGCTGGAAAAAGAATTTGCCGAAGCTGACAAGCTGGTCAAACCTGACCCCGGTCGCATCACTGCACGGCGGTTGAATCGCGCAGAATACAATCACACGATCCGCGATTTGCTGGGCGTAGACATCGAACCCGCTAATGATTTTCCGCAGGACGATTCGGCGCACGGCTTTGATAATATTGCCGATGCGTTGACGCTCTCGCCGACACTGATGGAAAAGTACATGGCAGCGGCAGAAAAAATCTCCCGCCTTGCGGTCTTCGGCTCCGAAGTAAAAGTGCAAACTTTCCGCCTTGAACCAACGCGCCCGCGCCGCATGGAAATCAATCCTGTTCAGATTACGCAGCAACCATTTTATACGATGCAGGATTATGACGTAACAGGCATTTCACATCCCGGTTCTTATCATTGGAAATATCGTTTTCCCACGACAGGCGAATACCATTTTCGCGTTCGTGCGGATGGCGCGAGGCCGCCCAGTTCTGAACCACAGATGATGGATTTGTATTTGGACGGCAAAATTGTCCAGAGTTTTGAGGTTCCCAGCAAAGTAACTGAGACGAATGAACGGCTGCCAGTTTTTATGGAAGTTCGGTTGAAAGTTCCAGCCGGGCAACATCAGTTAATTGCTGCTTTCCCGCGCTTGTTTGAGGGATTGCCAACTTCATTTGGTGGGCCAAATCCATCGAAGCTACCATCACCTGATCCCGCCCGTAACTTCCCTCCCCTGCCCAAAGACGCGACGCCGGAACAAATCAAAAACAGAGAAGCCCAAATCGAACGCGTTCGTAATCGCAAGCCACAATTTGGCGGCATGGCTATTGCTGAAATAGAAATCAACGGCCCTTATGAAGCTGTCCAAACGCCTGCACCCGAATCATTGCAAAAGCTGTACACCTGCGGACATTTGAAGGGCAATCATCACGCTGGCTGCGAGCAAAAAATAATTACGAATTTAGCGCATCGCGCGTTTCGTCGTCCGGTTGAGCCGGCAGAAATAATTGGACTGACTTCCCTTTTTACCAAAGCCACAGAACGTGGTCGCACCTTTGAGCAAAGTATTGCGTTAGTCGTGCAAACGATTTTGGTCACGCCGGATTTTCTCTTCCGCCTTGAAAAACCAATGGTGCAGAGCGAATCCACTCGTATTGATGATCGTAACCAAACGAATATAATTCCGTCTTATCAAATCAGCCCCCACGAATTAGCGACGCGGTTGTCATATTTTTTGTGGAGCAGCATGCCCGATGATGAATTGCTGCGGTTGGCAGATCAGGGATTATTGCCAAAGCCTGTAATCTTAGCTGCGCAAATTAAACGGATGCTGCGCGATCCGAAAGCGAGTGCCTTAGCCGAAAATTTTGTAGGGCAATGGCTGGAAATTCGCCGCCTTGAATCGCAACAACCGGATCGAGATCGCTTCCCTGATTTTGATGATTACCTGCGCGCTTCGATGCAGAAAGAAACCGAATTATTTTGGCAAAATGTCATGCAGGAAGATCGCAGCATTCTGGATTTCATCGGCGGCAAATACACCTTTCTCAATGAACGCTTAGCGCGTCATTACGGCCTCAAAGGCGTCACAGGTTCAGACTTCCGCAAAGTAGATTTGACTGGCACCGGACGCACTGGAATTCTCACGCACGCCAGTGTCTTGACGGTTTCATCGTATGGCAATCGCACTTCGCCGGTGCTGCGTGGCAAATGGGTTTTGGATAACATCCTGAATGCGCCACCGCCCGCACCTCCGCCCGTGCCTGCGCTGGATGAAACGGCAGTTGGCGTGAAAGGTACTTTGCGACAACAGATGGAAAAACACCGACAAAGCCCGGTCTGTGCTTCGTGTCATGCGCGAATGGATCCGCTGGGCTTTTCGCTGGAAAATTACGATGCCGTCGGCGCGTGGCGGACAAAGGATGGTAACTTCCCGATTGATTCATCAGGCACATTGCCAGATGGAAAATCATTCAAAGACGCAGAAGAAGTAATTACTATTTTGCAGTCAGAAAAAGGCGCTTTCACTGAGGCTTTGACTGAGAAACTGTTAATATATGCGCTCGGACGTGGCATCGAACATGCAGATCGTCCGGCAGTGAAAAATATTGTGACAAACGTCGCCGCGCATCAATATCGTTTCTCCAGCCTCGTGCTGGAAATTGTAAAAAGCCTGCCCTTTCAAAAGCGTAGGGGAGATCGCACTACATGATCGTAATGAAAAAACAATTGTCACGTCGCACGTTACTCAAAGGGATGGGCGTGACGCTGGGCCTGCCGTTATTGGATGCCATGACGCCTGCGCTGGCGCCTGCCGCGCAAAAAACGAAAGTGCCAACGCGCCTGTTTTTCGGCGCTGTGCCGAACGGCATTGAGATGAAAGCCTGGAAACCGCAAGCCGTCGGCAAGGATTTTGAATTCACGCGCATTCTGAAACCGCTGGAATCATTCCGCGAAGATTTATTAATTCTGACAGGTCTGGCGCATCGCACCGGAGCTTCAAAAGAAGCAGGAGATCACGCACGCGCTGGCGGTAATTATTTGACGGGTGTCCATCCCAAACGCACGGCGGGTGCAGACATTGAAGTCGGCATTTCCGTTGACCAAATCGCAGCACAGGCGCTTGGTAACAAGACTCGCTTGTCATCGCTTGAACTCGGCTGCGAAGCGACGCGCATGGTTGGCAGTTGTGATGCGGGGTACAGTTGCGCTTATCAAAATAGTTTAGCCTGGCGCACGCCAAATACGCCGATGCCGCCGGAAATTAATCCGCGTTCCGTGTTCGAGCGTTTGTATGGCAGTCTTGAATCTAGTCTTGATCCAAAGACACAAGCCGCACTTAATGAAGACCGCAAAAGCGTGCTGGATTACGTCAATGAGCGCACCAAAAAACTTGTCAGCACGCTTGGCGCGACAGATCGCCGCAAGATTGATGAATATTTAACCGCCATCCGCGAGATCGAAAAACGCATTGCCCGCGTCGAAAACGACAACCGTCAATTGACGCCGGAGATTGCGAAGCCCAATGGCATCCCAGCAAATTTCGCTGACCATGTTCGCCTGATGCACGACCTGTTAATCGTCGCATTTCAATCCGACATCACGCGGGTTTCGACGATGCTTTACAGCCGCGAAGGCAGCAATCGCGCTTATCCTGAACTTGGTTTCACCGACGGACATCACCCGATCACGCATCACCGCTACATTCCTGAACTGGTCGAAAAAGTTACCAAGATTAATGCTTATCATTTAGAACAATTTGCTTATTTTATCGGCAAGCTAAAATCTATTCAGGAAGGCGATGGCACATTGCTGGATCATTGCATGATCGTGTATGGCAGCAGCCACAGCGACGGCAATCGGCATTCGCACGTTGATCTGCCGACTATCGTAGTCGGACGCGGCAACGGTGCATTAAAACCCGGTCGCCACATTGTGTATCCCGAAACGCCGATGACAAATTTGTTCCTGACGCTGCTGGATAAAATGGGCGTGCCGACTGAAAAGCTCGGTGACAGCACTGGCAAGTTGCAGGGGCTGAATGAAATCTAAAAGAACATTTTTTCAACGCAAAGAGACAAAGTAGCAAAGTGTCAAAGTTGAATATTCATCAATAAATCTTTGTTTCCTGGCCGCTTTGTCTCTTCGCGATATTTTCTGTCTCACTGAAAGGTCAATCACATGAAGCCCCTATATTCACTGCTTACGACGCTTATTTTGTTCGTACTGGCGTCATCAATTTTTGCACAAAAATTACCTGATCCAATTTTGCTTTGGCCTAACGGCGCTCCGGGTGCGACAGGCACTTCAGATGAAGACAAGCCCGCGCTTATTCCGTTTGTACCGGACGCAGCAAAAAGTAATGGAGCCGCGATGCTGGTGATTCCCGGCGGTGGTTTTACGATTCGTGCGACCGATCACGAAGGCGTACTGGTTTCGCAATGGTTCAAGGCTCACGGTATCACGGCGTTTCTGCTGCGGTATCGGCTCAGACCGCTCTATACGCGCAACGAGTGGCTGAAAGATGGGCAACGTGCGATGCAATACGTTCGCGCCCATGCGGCTGAGTATCATATCTCGCCGAATCGCGTTGGCGCGGTCGGTTTTTCTGCCGGAGCACAGTTGGCAGCCGACATGTCATTTAATTCGCTGCCCGGTCAAGCCGATGCTCAGGACTCCCTGGATCGTTTCTCAACGCGCCCGGATGTAATGATTCTGGCTTATGGCTCAATGCAAATGCCTGCGTCATTGGATCAGGCAACCATTGCCAAAGTGCCGCCAGCATTTTTGTACGGCACGGTCGAAGATGCTGGTAGTATGGGCGGTTTGCTTGGTCTATATACAAGTTTGTTTAGAGCGAAAGTTCCAGTCGAAGCACATTTCTTTCAGAATGGTGAACACGGTTCGGGCTTCGCTGTAGGGGATCCAATTCTGGGCGAATGGCCGAAACTCTTACACACCTGGATGACCGCTGGCGGATTTCTGACCGACAAACCGCAAATGGCTTTGTCAGGTGTGGTCAAGCTTGATGGCTCCCCGTTGTTACGAGGCATCGTCATCTTAACGCCTGTTGACCAGCCTGATGCGCCGCCCGTTGTGACCTACATTACGAACGCACATACTCGCGCCTTAGGTTCGTTCATCATTCCGCAGAATCAGGGGCCAGTTGCTGGCAAATATCGCGTTGAAGTGCGACAAGAGGCGACACGCTGGACCAGCAATTCGCGTGATCCGTTTATGATTAAGATTACGGCTAAACAACGTGACAACACGTTAACGGATGCCGACCGCAAAGAATGGGGCGAATACCTGCGCAAACGCGACCTGTCGCCGAGCATCGAAAATCAACGTGTCTTTCGCCGTCAGCATCCAAACGACAAAAACGATTATGTAGTTGAGATCAAAAGCGGCGGCGAGAATAATTTGAACCTTGAAGTTTTCAGTCATTAGAATCGAGGCGCTATGGCTTCATCATCAAACTCTATGCGCTCTGTTATCTTCGGCATCGCAGCAATTCTTTTGGCGTTAGCCAGCGCGTTTTTCGTGTTCTATACGGTGCGGCTTTTGTATGTCACAAACCTGCTGCGCACAACTCGTGCTGGCAGGCAGGGCGCATATATTGGCGCGATTGTCTTTCCACTGCTCGCGCTCTTATTTGGATGGGGAGCGTGGCGTTGCGCACGGATTATCCGTCGCGCCCAATGAGTTATGCTTTATATGATTATTGAACATTTCAGGCATCAAGAAGCCGCGCCCGTCTATCAACGGTTTCGTGAGCGTGGGCGGCTGGCTCCTGAAGGATTGACCTACATTTCCAGTTGGGTGGACGAGCAATTTCAGCGTTGTTTTCAACTGATGGAAACTGATGATCGCAACTTACTTGAGCAATGGATGGCGAATTGGCAAGACCTCGTAGATTTTGAAGTATTTCCAGTGCTAACATCAACCGAAGCGACAACCAGAATTCTGAATCCCTAATTTTGAGGACTAATTATGAAACGAAGAAGATTTATTCAAACGATGGCGGCGGCTCCGGCACTGGCGATTCCGGCTGCGCCTGTGCTGGCAAAACAACCAGCACAAGGGCGTCCACCGATGCCGGAAATTCCAAGACTGGAAACTTCTGTCTCGGATGCGGCAGCGGAATACACGCCAAAGTTTTTCACAGCTCCGCAATTCGCTGCGCTGCGAAAATTGAGCGAAATTATTATGCCTGCGCTCAATGGAAATCCCGGCGCACTCGAAGCCGCAGCACCGGAATTTCTGGATTTTTTAATTAGCCAATCTCCTGCTGAACGTCAGCAAATTTATCGCACAGGCTTGGATATTTTGAACGCGCAAGCCACGAAGCAATTCAAAAAATCTTTCGCCGATGTAGACGAAGCGCAGGCGAATACATTGCTCGCTCCGCTGCGTGTCGCGTGGACGTATGAACCTCCGACTGATCCACTCACCCGATTTTTGCGCGAAGCCAAAGCCGATGTACGAACCGCGACGATGAATTCACGTGAATGGAATACTTCCGGCGGACGACGCGGTGGAACCGGACAATATTGGTATCCAATTGATTAACTTAAAAGAAATTAACGCAAGGGATCAAAAAGGCAAAGGGACAAAAGAAAACTTTGGATGACTTTGATCTCTTTGTTCCCTTGACCCTTTACCCCTTGCGTTTCAATTAACTTCTTAATTATTTTTATGGCATCGAAAGAATACGACGTTTTAATTGTTGGCTCTGGCGCTTCGGGCGGCATGGCGGCCTACACACTCACCAAACTCGGCATCAATTGTTTGCTGCTTGAAGCTGGCCCGCAAGTTGATTTCACGCGGCAGCGCGGCGCTAAGCCAGTCTACGAATTACCGTATCGCGGCTTTGGTAAACCCGGCAAACTTTCGCACGTTGTACAAGCCAGCGAATTCAACGCGAACCAGTGGGTAGACGAACAGCAAGTGCCCTACACGCACGATCCGAAAAGTCCTTACAACTGGGTGCGCGTGCGGATGATGGGCGGCAAATCAAATTTCTGGGCGCGGATGTCGTATCGCCTCAGCGACTATGAATTCAAAGGCAAAGACCACGACGGCTTTGGTGAAAACTGGCCGATCAGCTACGCCGAGCTTGCGCCATTCTACGACCGCGTAGACCCGATCTTTCGCGTCACTGGTCGCAAGGAAGGCTTGGCGCAATTGCCCGATGGATTATTTGAAGACGACACTTCGCCTGATTCCGGTGCGGCTTTGCGCTTCGCCGCTGCCGGAAAATCACGTGGCATGACGCTCACAAAAATTCGTCGTTCACAAGGCAACGGACAGCTTGCCAGTTCGTGGAATTTATTGTTGCCGGACGCGATGGCAACAGGAAAATTAACGATTGTCTCCAATGCGATTGCGCGTGAAATCACCACGGATAAAAACACGGGACTCGTCAATGGCGTCAATTTCGTAGACCGTCAATCCAAGCGCGAAATGCACGCGAAAGCCAAAGTCGTCATCGTCGGCGCCGCTTGCCTTGAAAGTACACGGCTTTTGCTGAATTCCAAAATCGCCAATTCCAGCGGCGTACTCGGACATTATTTGCACGATCAGTTTTACATCTCGAACAGCGTCATCGCGGTTGTTCCCGAAGCGAAAGACGGCAAGGCTCCGAAGGGATTAATGGGCGGTTCGGGCTACATTCCACGCTTTCGCAATCTGAAAACGAAAGAGAAAAACTTCCTGCGCGGCTATGCGTCCGACCTCTATCCAGGAGCTTCGGCAGATGCAAAATATTTTCCTTCGTGGGGCGGGCAATTGGAAAAAGACATCAATAGTCATCGTGGCGCGTGCATTGGCACTACGATCATGGGCGAAGTGTTGCCGCGCTTTGAAAACCACGTCAGCATTGATCCAAAAGTCGTAGACGCATATGGCATCCCTGTCCTGAATATTCAGTGCAAATACACCGACAACGAATTCAACATGGCAAAAGACGCCGTGACGACAATCAGCGAAGTTTGTCACGAAGCCGGATTTGAAGTGCTGAACGGCAACGACAAAATGCACCCCCCCGGTTACAGCATTCACGAAGTCGGTACTTGTCGGATGGGCGATGATCCAAAGAAATCCGTACTGAACAAATGGAATCAAAGCCACGACATTAAAAATTTATTTGTCGTGGATGGCAGCAGCTTTGTCACCGGAGGTTCACAGAATCCGACGATGACGATTCTGTCTCTTTCGATGCGGGCTTCGGAATATATTGTCGAGCAAAAGCGTAAGGGAAATTTGTGAGATTGGTTCGTCTGAGTTGTGTGTTTGCGACGTGTATTTTTGCAGCTCTCGCGCAAACACAAAAATTGCCGGGACTGGAGCAACCCATTCCCTTCAGTCACAAATTGCACGTAGGCGAACAAAAATTAAACTGCGCGACGTGTCACAAAAATGCTGACCCCGGCGCAAAAATGGGATTCTCAACAGTGGCGATGTGCCTGCATAGGAGTTTAGATGCTACGTTTTGTACGACTAACAATTTTGCTGTTAATACTAGGAGCGGGTGGGATTGCCTGGCTGAATGTCGCCAATCCCGCTTATGCCGATACTGAGGCTGATTTGGCGCGGACGTTCACCCAAACGATCCGCCCTTTTATGACCGCGTATTGCATAGGTTGCCACAGTGGCCCCACGTCCGAAGCCAGCTTTGATCTCAAACGCTACACGACGATGGAATCGGTGCTTGAGGACTTCGGTCATTGGACGCTCGTGCTCAGCAAGCTCACGGCGCAGGAGATGCCACCCAAGGAGATGAAGCCGCCGCCGGAGCAATTGCGTCAGCAAGTGATTGCGTGGATCAATGCAGTGCGGAGGAGTGAAGCAAGCAAGCATCCTGGCGATCCCGGTCCGGTGCTGGCAAGGCGACTGAGTAATGCCGAGTACAACTACACCATCCGCGATCTGACCGGAGTTGACCTCCGTCCGGCGCGCGAGTTCCCGATTGATCCCGCCAACCAGGCCGGTTTCGACAACTCTGGAGAATCGCTCGCCATCTCGCCCGCGTTGATGTCGAAATATATGGACGCGGCGCGGCAAATAGTGGATCACCTGGTTATCAAACCGGAGGGGTTCAGCTTCGCGCCCTTTCCCATGCTGGTCGAGACGGATCGTGAAAAATACACGATTCAGCGGATCGTTAATTTCTATGATCGCCAGCCCACCGATTTCGCCGACTACTTCGAGGCTGCATGGCGCTACAAACATCGCGCCGTCTTAGGGCAGCCATCGGCGACATTACCCAGCATCGCGGCACAGACCAAAGTGTCGCCTCGTTATCTTGCGATGGTCTGGCAGACCTTGGAGCAAACGAAGGAAGAAGTAGGCCCGCTCGTGAAGCTTCAGGCGATGTGGCGACAGTTGCCCGCCCCGAAAGGCAATCAGCCCGGCATTGCTCACGCCGATGTAGCCCGTGAAGCCTGTGTGCAGATGCGCGAGTTCGTCGTGAAAATTCGCCGCCATACTGAGAAGTTGTATCCCACTTTGGAAGCGCCGAGCTTCAACACCAACTTTCAGCCGATCACCATGTATCGGAACTGGTTGCTGGCAACTCATCGCCGAGATTTCGACCCTTCGGCATTGCGGGTGGAAGGCGACCTGCCGCCACAGGATTTCGTCGTAACTCGCGGCCCTACATTTGGTGGCCGGGAAGTAGAGGAACTGAAAAAAGGCATCGCCACTTACATCAAGGAGCGGCAGGAGGATGCCGACCTGGTGGTTCCAGCCGCGGAGCGCGCCCGCTATGAAGCTGCGTTCTCGCGCTTTAGCTCTGTGTTTCCTACGGCGTTCTGCCTGCGGGAACGGGGCCGTTTCTATCCCATCAACACAATGGACAAAGGACGCCTGCTGGGCGCGGGTCTGCACAACGTGATGGGCTATTTCCGCGATGACACGCCGCTCATCGAACTCATCCTTGATGAAAAGGGGAAACTGGAAATCGAGAGGCTTTGGCATGAATTCGACTTCATCGCTGATTACACCATGCGCACGTACTCGCAATTCGTGTTTAACGGCGGCGATGGCGGGCGCAGCAGGATTGCGGTGGATCGCCCCGGCCCAAATGATTTCGCTTCGCAAGCCTCGATGTTCCGCATGCGAGATCAGTATTTGGAAAAAGCGCCTGAGGGGACCAATCCGCTGATCCTGGAAGCCATCAAATACTACTTTGATAATGCCAACAACCAAATCAGGTGGGTGGAAAAGGCGCGCGTGGAAGCAGAACCGCAGCATCTGGACGCTTTGCTGAAGTTCGCGGCCCGCGCTTATCGCAGGCCACTGGCGCAGGAGGAACGCGACGACATCCTGGCTTACTATCACCAGCTTCGTCAGAAGAGCAACCTGACGCACGAAGAGGCCATGCGCGGAGCAATCGCCAGCATTCTGGTGTCGCCCGATTTCCTCTATCGGGTTGATTTGGTCAGCGCCAGTCGCGGCACATCTGCCCAATCTGCGAAACTACCCGCAGCCTCAACTTCCCGTCCGCTTTCTGGTTACTCGCTTGCGAGTCGGTTGAGTTACTTCCTCTGGTCAAGCATGCCCGATGAAGAATTGCTCTCGCACGCCGCCGCCGGTGACCTGGGGAAACCTGCTGTGCTGACGGCGCAGGTTCGCCGGATGTTGAAAGATGATCGTGCGCACGGGCTGGCCACTGAATTCACAGGTAACTGGCTGGACTTCCGCCGGTTCGAGGATCACAACGCAGTAGACCGCGAACGCTTCCCTATTTTCACCAACCAGCTTCGGGAAGCGATGTTCGAAGAGCCGATCCGGTTCATTGCCGAGGTGATTCAACATGATCGCCCGGTGCTGGACATGTTGTATGGCAACTACACGTTTGTGAATCGCGCGCTGGCCGAACATTACGGGATGCCTGCGCCCGCCGGTCAGGACGAATGGTTTCGGGTGGATAACGCACGTAAATATGGGCGCGGCGGATTGCTGCCGATGGCTGTGTTTCTGACCCGGAATGCCCCCGGTCTGCGAACCAGTCCGGTAAAGCGTGGCTATTGGGTCGCTCGCCGCGTGCTGGGCGAAGCCATTCCGCCCCCGCCTGCTGTGGTTCCAGAACTACCCAAGGATGAATCGAAATCGGATTTACCCGTTCGCGCTCTGCTGGCCAAACACCGCGAAAACACGCTCTGCGCCTCCTGCCACGCCCGTTTCGATTCCTTCGGGCTGGCGTTTGAAGGGTACGGTCCCGTCGGCGAACGCCGATCCAAAGACCTTGCCGGACGTGCGGTAGGCGTTCACGCTTCGTTTCCGGGCGGTAGTCAGGGCGACGGGCTTGAGGGATTGCAAACCTATATCCGTGCTAATCGCGAGAAAGATTTCCTGAACAACCTGAGCGAAAAAATGCTGGTATATGCGCTTGGCCGCTCGCCCATAATTTCTGATGAACCGCTGCTTGAAGCGATGCATGCGAAGCTGGTGGCGAGCGGGTACAAAATGTCCGCGCTGATCGAAACCATTATCGCTAGCCCGCAGTTCCTGAACAGACGAAATTCAGAGTACAGTCAACAGAGGAGTACCGAGACTCTTCAGAAAAAAGGAGATTAAGATGACTGATCAAATGAATCCATCTACCAATCGAATCACCCGCCGCGCAATTCTTCGCGGAGCAGGAGTCACCCTGGCTTTGCCGTGGCTCGAATCTTTTGCTGCCAAAGCAGCGACGAAAAGCCCCGAAGCGTTCCCGAAACGATTTGGCGTGGTCTTTCTTGGTTGCGGCGTCAACGAGGATCACTGGGGATCAGAAGGAAACGGCGCAGACATGAAGCTGAGCAAGTCGCTCGCGCCGCTCGAACCCTTGAAGAGCAAAATCAACGTGATTCACGGTCTGTTCAATAAGGGCGCGACGGGCTTGGGAATTCACCCGCCACAAACTGGCAGCCTGCTGACGGGCGCGACACTGACCAAAGGCGCGGTGCTGCATTCGGGCATCTCGGTTGATCAGATGATCGCCCGCCACGTCGGACAGGAAACCCTGCAACCGAGCCTGGTACTCGCTTGCGAACAACCCATCACCGGATTTCACGAAAGCAATTTTTCGCTGGCCTACAGTTCACATCTTTCATGGCAAAGCCCTGACTCGCCGGTGCCCAACGAAATGTATCCTTCGCTGGCCTTCGACATGCTGTTTGAGAACCGCGGGAGCCTGCTCAACCTCAGCATCCTGGATCGCGTGAAAGAGCGTGCCGAACGTTTGAGTCGGCAGATCAGTGCAACCGACAACGCCAAGCTGGATGAGTACCTGACGAGCGTGCGCGAAGTAGAGAAGCGCGTCGAAGGTATGCGCAAGGCGAAGGATAAAGCGGATGACCTGGCGAAGCTGAAGAACCAACCAGTCTGGAGTCTGGAGCGGCCCGCTAACGGTTTGCCGGAAGACCTCCGCGAACACTCGCGGCTGATGCTCGACCTCATCGCCATCGCCTTTCAGACCGACAAGACGCGCGTGGCCAGCTTGCTGATCTCGCGCGACCTTTCAGCAATGTATTACCCATTCTTAGACGTCAAACAGGCGCACCACGGAGCTTCGCACGCCAACAACAATGACGAATACGAACGCATCACGCGCTGGCACGTCAGCCAGTTCGCGTATCTGGCAGCGAAGCTCGATGCCATGCCGGAAGGTAACGGCACCGTCTTGGATAATTCTTGTCTGATGTTTCTATCCAACCTTTGGATCGGGAGAGCGCACGACAACTCGCGGTTGCCGATGGTGCTCGCTGGCGGACTTGGCGGCACGCTCCAAACGGGCCGTACGCTGGATTATGTCAAGGCAGGCAACGAGAACCGAAAGGCGTGCAGCCTTTACCTCTCGCTGATGGATCGTATGGGGATCAAATTGGAGCGCTTCGGCGACTCGAACACTCGTCTCGAAAATCTATAGCGATTCAGTCTGCTGGCTGCTTTGCTGCGCTGGTGCGAACAGCAAGTGCGATCTTTCGCATTACTAGTCGCAAAGAAGGTCTGGCGCGATTGTCCGATGGTTTACTTCGCCTGATTCTGGCGCGGCACTTCGCTTCGCCGCCGCAGGCAAATCACGTGGTATGACGCTGACGAAAATTCGCCGTTCACAGGGTAACGGACAACTTGCCAGTTCGTGGAATTTGTTATCGCCGGACGCAATGGCGACAGGGAAATCTGTGAGAGTGGTTCGCCTGAGTTGTGTATTAGTGGCGTGTATTTTTGTGGCTCTCGCGCAAACGCAAAAATTGCCGGGGCTGGAACAGCCCATTCCCTTCAGTCACAAATTGCACGCAGGCGAACAAAAATTAAACTGCGCGACGTGTCACAAAAATGCTGATCCCGGCGCAAAGATGGGATTCCCAACCGTGGCGATGTGCCTGCAATGTCATTCGGACATCAAAGCTGATAGCCCTTCGATTCAAAAATTAGCGGCTCTCGCAAACGAAAAACAAGAAGTTGGATGGCGGCGTGTGTATCAGGTTCCATCGTATGTGCGGTTCAATCATCGTTCGCATTTAGCAGCGAACAGCGCGTGTGTGACGTGTCATGGCAACGTCGCCGAATTTGAGCAGATGTACAAAGCCGTAAATATCAACATGCCCGATTGCATCAAATGCCATGAAGCTAATGGCGCACGCACAGGCTGCTCGTATTGCCATCCACGAATGAAATAAATGCAGAATTTTTCTTTGCCGCAGCGCGGCGGCTGAATTTAGGCAGGTTTTTCAAAGCCTGCTTGCTCGGAATAAAAATATTCTCGTCACGTTGTGACGATTGAGTTTCAGAATTTATTTTCAATCGTCGCTCACGCGACGCGAAAACTTTACACACAATTTACAGGCCATAAATGACGTGCCTAAATTCAGCCGCCGCGCTGCGGCGAATACTTCAACCGAGGAAATTCCATGACATCACCTACTTCCCTTTCCCGTCGCTCATTTCTATCACTCACCGCCTCCGCTTCAATCGCGCTGGCTTTGCCTGTCGTCAAAAAACGCATCCCCGTCGGCATCGAATTATTTTCAGTGCGCAACGAACTCGCCAAAGATTTGATGGGTACAGTGCGCACCATCGCCAGGCAGGGTTACGAAACTGTAGAGTTTTTCTCACCCTATTATCAATGGACACCGGAGTACGCCAAAGAAGTTCGCAAGCTGATGGACGAATTAAAAATTCGTTGTCTCTCAACGCATAACAGCGCAACTGTTTTCACGCCAGAAAATCTGCCGAAGGCTATCGAACTCAATCAAATCATCGGCTCCAAAACGCTCGTCATGGCAAGCGCCGGACCTGTCGAAGGCATTGATGGATGGAAAGGCGTAGCCGAAAAACTTTCGATGGCAGCAGCGAAATTAAAACCACTCGGCATGCGCGCCGGATTCCACAATCACCAATTAGAATTCAAAGCGATTGACGGCAAACGCCCGATTGAAATCCTCGCCGCGAATACACCGAAAGATGTGACGCTGCAACTCGACGTGGGCACGTGCGTAGAAGCAGGCTACGATCCCGTAGCGTGGATCAACGCGAATCCGGGGCGCATTCGTTCGGTACATTGCAAAGATTGGACAGGCGCAGAAGGCAAAGCGGACAAAGGCTACCGCGTGCTGTTTGGTGAAGGCGATTCACCGTGGCAGAAAATTTTCGCCGCTGCCGAAAAATCAGGCGGCGTAGAAAATTATTTGCTTGAGCAGGAAGGCAGCAGATTTTCTGCGTTTGAAACGGCTGAAAAATGTTTGGCGACATATAGAAAAATGCGCGGCTAAGCTGGTCAGTTTTTAGACGAAGTACCGAACATTTCTTCGTCGCAGAGCGACGCCTGAATTTAGCCGTGGTGTTTCAACCCACGGTAGCCAAGTAATTATTGCCCCCGTCGCGTCAGCGACGATTGAATAATTCATAAACCGTTATGGCAAACACATACACTGCGTTGTTTTATCATGTCGTTTTCAGCACCAAGAACCGTACTGAACTCATCCGACCTGAGATTGAAGAACGTGTTTGGTCATACATCGGTGGGATTACACGCAAACACAAAATGACTGCCATTCAAGTCGGCGGAGTCGAAGACCATTTGCATGCGTTGGTAATGGCTCCCCCCAACATTTGCGCCGTTTGAGATTGCAAAATTTCTCAAGGGCGAATCATCCAAATGGATGCACGAAGAATTTCCTGATTTGCGGGATTTTGCATGGCAGGATGGATACGGAGCATTTTCTGTCAGCAAATCCAATGTGCCGGAAGTCGTGAGGTATATCCAAAACCAACGAGTTCATCATCAGACGCAAACGTTTCAGGAAGAGTATTTGAGCTTCTTGAAAAAACATGATGTTGAATATGACGAAAAATATTTGTGGGGATGATTCAGTCGTCGCTGACGCGACGGATAAATCATTTCACACGCTTCCTGTGGGTTGAAACACCACGGTTAAATTCAGGCGTCGCGCTGCGACGAAAAACCCTATGAACTCTTTGATCCGAAATTTTCTAATACTCTCGTTACCAATTTTTATTGGTGGTTGCTCTGTCTTCGCCCAAACACCAACCGCACCACCTTCCGAAGTCGCAGGCATTCCTGTCAACTACGACGAAGCGAAAATTGCTGCATACACGTTGCCTGACCCATTGCTAATGGCGAATGGAAAAGCTGTGCGCGACGCAAAAACGTGGATGCAAAAACGGCGACCGGAAATTATTCGCTTGTATGAAGAAAATCAATTTGGTCGCAGCCCCGGACGACCTGCCGGAATAAGCTCCGATGTCTTCGATAAAGGCACTCCGGTCTTTGATGGCAAAGCGATTCGCAAACAAGTGACAGTTTATTTTTCGCCCAATAAAAGCGGACCGAAAATGGATTTGCTGATTTATTTACCTGCGAAGGCAACCAAGCCTGTGCCATTATTTTTTCAGCTTAGCTTCACCGCAAATTCAAACGCCGTAGACGATCCGGGCATCAAGCCAGGTGAAATTTGGAATCGCGACAAAAAGCGTGTTCCTGCCGTCAAAGACGGACGCTTTGGCAATTTAAAAGTGCTACCATTCATTGAACAGGGCTTTGGCGTAGCAACGGTTTATTACGGCGATATTGATCCTGATTTTGCCGGCGGAATCCAATACGGCGTGCGTTCGCTGTATCTCAAAGCGGGGCAGACTGAGCCTGCGCCGAATGAATGGGGAACAATTTCTGCGTGGGCTTGGGGCGCAAGCCGTGCGCTCGATTATTTTGAAACTGACAAGACGATAGACGCCAAACGTGTCGCGTTGTTTGGCGTGTCGCGGCTGGGTAAAACTGTGCTGTGGGCAGGCGCGCATGATCCGCGTTTTGCGATGGTGATTGCCAGTTGTTCCGGTGAAGGCGGAGCTGCGCTCAGCCGCCGGAATTATGGCGAAACGATTAAGCATCTAACCGAGCCAACGCGCTACCCCTATCAATTCGCCGCGAACTATAGCAAATACGGCGACCGCGTGAACGAATTTCCGGTGGATGGAAATTTGCTGGTGTCGTTGATTGCGCCACGTCCTGTCCTGTTGCAAACTGGAGACAAAGATTTCTGGTCTGATCCGAAAGGCGAATTTCTAGCCGCCGTAGCCGCCGCGCCTGTCTTCAAATTACTTGGCAAACAAGCGCTCGACACGGAAGTCATGCCAGCCGCTGGACAAACAATTTTTCATACGCTTGGTTATGTCATGCACGCGGGCGGACACGGAACCATTCCCTCAGATTTCAATTTATTTTTGCAATTCATGCAGACACATTTCAAATAACCAGGAGCTACTTTCATGTTTCTCAGATCACTTGCCCTTTCATTTTTTCTGATTTCTATTGTCTTTACTTTTGCGCTTGCGCAACAAAAACCTGTTGGTCAGTTTGAGAACCATCAGGATGTTGGCGCTGTCGCTACACCTGGCTCGGTTGTTTATGACGCTGACAAGCAAAGCTACACAATCACGGCTTCGGGTACGAATATGTGGGCGACCAAGGATGAATTTCATTATGCGTGGAAGCGCATGAAAGGAAACTTCATCCTGCGCACTCGCACTGAATTTCTTGGTAAAGGAACTGATCCGCATCGCAAAATCGGTTGGATTATTCGCCCGAATCTGGATACAGACGGGCCGCACGTCAACGCCAGCTTGCATGGTGATGGACTGACTTCGCTGCAATTCCGGCGCACAAAAGGCGCTGTCACCGAACAAATCGCATATACCAAAAAGAATTTCGATGTCGTACAACTCGAACGTGCAGGCAACAAATACATCATGTCCGTCGCTAAATTTGGCGAGATATTTATCACAAAAGAAGTCGCTGATATCCCGCTCGGTGATGATGTCTATGTTGGCCTGTATGTTTGTTCACATAACAACACCGTCAACGAAACCGCCATCTTTCGTGATGTCGAAGTTACTGTGCCTGCCAGAGAAAATTTTGTGCCGTACCGCGAATACATCGGCAGCAATTTAGAAGTCATGGATTTAGCTACGAACACGCGCAAAGTTTTGTATCGCGTCAAAGATTCGTTGCAAGCGCCGAACTGGACACGTGACGGCAAATATTTAATTTATAATCACAACAATTTGCTCTATCGCTTTGATCTGGCAACGAACACGCCGACGCTATTTGATACCGGCGAAGTGAAGCGCAACAACAATGATCACGTCTTGACCTTTGATGGCAAGATACTTGGCATCAGCAGCACCAGCGCCGAAGACGGCAACGTCTCAATGATTTATACAATGCCGCTGAAAGGTGGCAAGCCCGTGAAAGTAACCAAAAAAGGCCCATCGTATTTGCACGGCTGGTCGCCTGATAAAAAAACGCTGGTCTTCGCCGGCAGGCGCAACGATGAATTCGATGTTTACAAAATTCCGGCTAAGGGCGGCGAAGAAATTCAACTGACCACCACCAAAGGCGTAGACGATGGGCCGGAATTTACGCCCGATGGAAAATACGTTTATTTCAATTCGTTCCGCACTGGCCTGATGCAAATCTGGCGGATGAAGCCCGATGGCAGCGAGCAAACGCAAATCACGAATGACGAATTCAATAACTGGTTCCCACATATTTCGCCCGATGGAAAATGGATCGTCATCATTTCGTTTCCCAAAGACATTGAGCCGGGGGCGCATCCGTTTTACAAGCACGTGTATTTGCGCCTGATGCCGATTGGTGGTGGGCAACCAAGAGTGATTGCGTATTTATATGGCGGACAAGGCACGATCAACGTTCCTTCGTGGTCGCCCGACAGCAAGAAAATCGCGTTTGTCAGCAATACGGATATGAAATAAAAAATTTCATTAATGAATGGTTCACAATGAAATTCAAAAAGAAAACCTTCCTGAAAATCTTTGCAGGAATCGCCGCATTCATCGCTTTGATTCTTTTTTTGCTCTGCGTTCCGTATCCGTTTTTTCACACGTCCGTCAGCGCAACAAATCTGACGCTCTATTCCGATCAAACATTCACACCAGCGTCCGGTCAACAAGTTCTGGAATTAGTTGAAACCAAGTTGGCAAAATCTCCGCTCTATTCCGCTGAGCAAAAGCATCTGGTCTTTATCTGCAATGCACGCTGGCGACAACGCATTTTTTTCACTTATCAGTATGGCGTAGGCGGCGTCAATTATTATCCAATCACAACCAACATTTTCCTGCGCGATTCCATTATCGAAGAAAATTGTTTGATCGGTTCCGGCGGAAATCGCGTGCCGGGCGAGCGCACACTGGATTATTTTATCGCGCACGAAATTGCTCATTCATTGACCGGGCAGGCAGTGGGCGGCATCGCGTACCATCGCTTGCCACAATGGAAACGCGAAGGCTACGCCGATTATGTCGGCAAAGGAAATTCGTTCAATTACGACGAAGCTAAACGCGCATTTCTAGCCAACGATCCGAAAATGGATTGGGCGAAATCAGGTTTGTATTGGCGTTTCAATTTGTTAGTCGCGCATTTGCTGGAGAAACAACATTGGAACGTGCAACGCGTGTTGACAGACCCCATTGAACAACCAACTGTCGAAGCGATGATTCGCGCAGAAAATCCGTAAGGTAATCACATGAATATTCAATCAAACACCCAACGTGTAAATTCCGTAGACCTGCTGCGCGGCATTGTCATGGTGATTATGTTGCTTGACCACACCCGCGAATTCTTCCACAACGCGGGGTTAAATTTTGACCCAACCGATCTCACCCAAACCAATACACCACTTTTCCTGACCCGTTGGATTACCCATTTTTGCGCACCGATTTTTGTCTTCCTTGCCGGAACTGGCGCATTTCTACAGACGATGCGCGGCAAGAGCAAAGCGGAGTTATCAAAATTCCTCATCACACGCGGACTGTGGTTAATCCTGCTGGAATTTACGATTATTCGCGTCCTGGTCTGGTTCAATCTCGACTTTCATTTTGCCTTTATGTTGCAGGTAATTTGGGTTATCGGCGTTGCCATGATCGCGCTGGCAGGCTTGATTTATTTGCCGCTGCGCGTGCTTGCCATTGGCAGTATTGCGATGATCGCACTGCACAACCTGCTCGACAAAATTCAAGTTAAGCCAGAGGGGTTTGGGGATTGGATTTGGATGGCACTCCATCAGCCGGGCATAATTTTCTTCACTCCAAAAATTCATGGACTGGTGCTGTATCCATTAATTCCGTGGATTGGCGTGTTAGCGGCGGGCTATTGCTTCGGCACAATCTATAATTGGGAGCCGGAGCGACGACAACGACTTTTATTCAAGCTAGGTGCGGGATTATTGGTCGGGTTTGTGGTGCTGCGCGGCGTCAATATTTACGGTGATCCCAGCCGTTGGAGCGTGCAAAAAAATACAATCTTCACCGTGCTTTCGTTTTTGAATGTCTCGAAATATCCGCCTTCATTACTGTTCCTGATGATGACGCTGGGCACGGCAATCTTTGCGTTGTCGCAGTTTGAGCGATTGGGAACCAGTGCGTTGTCACGCATCTTCATCACCTTTGGACGTGTACCGTTAATTTTTTACATCGGACAATGGTTCACAGCACACGGATTAGCCGTCGTAGTCAGCTATCTGGCGGGAAAACCGACTGCCTGGTTGTTCGCAGGATTACTGAGTCAGCCGCGCCCGAATCCCGGCAATCTCGGCTTTCAATTGTGGGTCGTTTATCTATTTTGGTTGATCGGCCTGTTACTTTTATATCCGCTCTGCCGTTGGTTTGCTGACGTAAAACGACGACGCAAAGATTGGTGGTTAAGCTATCTATAAAGTCGTAGTTTTGGAAACGCAGCAATCAAAGGAATGTATGGTAAAAACTTGCTCAGTTATTGGATGCCTCTTCGCATTTTTGGTCGGCACGATTAGTGTTGCCTCTGCCCAACCGCCCCCGGACACGGCGCAGGCAAATCTAGTCAATACACCTGGTGTGCGAATTTCGTGCGCGCAGGCATTTTGACTTTGTCCATTGATCCGATGGGACAGGGCGAACGCATGCAGCATTTTGATCCTGAGCTTGGCACCTCGAAAGTAGAGCCAGCCGGCGAACACGAACACGCGAATCAAACGACTTTGCTTATTGGACAGCACATCGCTCGCTATTGGTTTATTGATGGCGTTCGTGGCCTTGATTATCTCTTTCAACGCAAAGACGTAATTACCAGCAAAATCGGCACGTTCGGATGTAGCTATGCCCGACGTGCTGAATCACTATGACGCAAGCGATCTGTTGCAAGCGATTAGCCCGCGCACTGTTACAATCATCAATCCCGTCAATGCGATGGGGCTGCCGATGCGTTTAGCCACAGCCACCACAGAATTGTCAGCGGCAATTGAAACGGATCGCAAGCTTGGCACACCACAACGTATTCGCCTGCTCAAACGCGGGTTCCGTGAGCCGCTGCCGCTGAAATAACCTTCTGCCTTGAGCTGAAAGAGGAACAAGATGTTATTCAATCTAAATCAAGCCGTTGAAATTCTGACTCGCACGCCAAATGTTCTTAATTCCTTACTGCGGGGACTGTCGTCAGAGTGGACGGAGAATAACGAAGGCGAGCAAACGTGGTCGCCGTTTGATGTGCTCGGCCACCTGATTCATGGTGAGCGCACGGATTGGATGCCACGGGTCAAAATCATCCTACAATCTGGCGAAGCGGAACCGTTCGACCCATTCGACCGATTTGCGCAGTTTGAAGAAAGCCGTGGGAAAAGCCTGGAAGAATTGTTGGCGATATTTACCGAACTGCGTGCGCAAAACCTTGCCACTCTCGCCAGCCTGAACATTGCTGCCGAAGATTTGGACAGGCGCGGTACGCATCCCGCACTGGGCGCAGTGCGGTTGGAAGAATTGCTGGCAACGTGGGTCGCGCATGATCTCAGTCATCTGACACAGATCACCCGCACAATGGCCAAACAGTACCGCGAGGCGGTCGGGCCGTGGGCAGAGTATCTGTCTGTGTTGAAGGACTGAACAGGTGGGGTTGAGAGATCACTGATCTATTCGAGGTTGCCTTATGATTATTGCCTTGGCGACGCCGCGTGTCGCTACATCCATTGATGAAGGGTTGGAGAAGGTCAAGCACTTCCTGTCTGAAGCAGCAACGCAGCAAGCAGAAATTGTATGCTTTCCCGAAGCGTGGTTACCTGGATTGCGCGGGCTGGATTTTGAGGTTCTGCCCTTTGATCGTGAGCAGCATCAACTCGTCGTCAAAACTGTTTCGCAATGGGCGCGGGAATACAAAATCGCTACGATTATGGGAACGGAACGCATCACCGACGCAGGACGACAGATTGCTGCTTACGTGTTTGATGCAGACGGCGAATGGATTGGCATCCAAACAAAAAACCAGCTTGATCCAACAGAGGAGCAACCGTACATCCCCGGCAATACCCGCCAAATGTTTGAAATCAACGGCGTGAAAGTTGGCGTAGCGATTTGTCACGAAGGGTTTCGCTATCCTGAAACCGTGCGTTGGGCAGCGGTACGCGGCGCAAAAATTGTTTTTCATCCGCACGCCGCAGGCAGCGATAAAACAGGTACGCAACTGACCGAATGGGGCGCAGCAAGTAATCCGTATTATGAAAAAGCCATGATGATGCGCAGCCGAGAAAACACGATATATTTTGCGAGCGTCAATTACGCTTTCCGCTATCAGGAATCTGCGACATGTTTGATTACCCCATCCGGCGAATGCCAGGCGTATTTGCCTTATGGACAAGAAGGCTTGCTCGTGCAATCCATCAATGTTGATAAAGCTACGGGCTTGCTCGCCAGACGATATGCGCCGGAACGTTATCAGGAAGGGAAAGTAGAATGAGTACAATGATTGAAATTGGCAGCATCGCGGGGCTCTATCGTTACCCCATCAAATCCATGATTGGCACAGCGTTAGAATCAGCAACGCTGGGTTGGCATGGAGTTGCAGGCGACCGCCGATTTGCGTTTCGTCGCGTGACAGACAAGGTTGGCTTCCCGTGGCTGAATGCGAATCGGTTACCTGTGCTTTCGTTGTATGAACCAATCTTGCAAGGCGATGTGCCGACGCATGTGCGTACACCGGACGGCGCAATACTGGAAATTTATAGTGAAGAGCTGCGGCAGGAATTGTCGCAGCGTTTTGGCAAAGAAGTTGAGTTGATGCAAATCGAACGCGGCATCTTTGACGAAGCCAGTGTCTCGCTTATCAGCGCCAGCACGATGCGCGGGCTTTCATCTGCGCTGGAAAAAGAAATTGATCAGCGGTGCTTTCGTCCGAATATCGTGTTGGAAACAATATCGCCCGAAATATTTTGCGAAGATGAATGGGTCGGCGGCACGCTAATTTTCGGCGATGAGGACGCGGGCGCAGCCGTCAGCGTTACGTTGCGCGACCTGCGTTGCAATACGATTAACATTGATCCTGACACCGCCAAGCAAGACTCCTCCGTGCTCAAAACAGTCGTGCGCCTGAATCAAGGCAACGCGGGCATTTATGGAACGGTAGTGCGGACTGGCACCATTACCGTTGGTCAATCGGTGCGATTTGTAAGCGAACCGCATCGCTCAGGCAAGGTTTCAGCAATACAATGACGTTCGATCAAGCCGAATATAATATCCGATGTGAGTGGGGCGAAAGAGCCGTCTCAATGCTTGCCCCCATCAGCGACGTTATTATCATCGTTGATGTACTCTCTTTTTCAACTGCTGTGGACATCGCCACCAACCAAGGCGCGATTGTCTATCCCTATCGTTGGAAAGATCACACGGCGCATGAATTCGCCCGCACTGTTCACGCTGAAGTGGCAGATCGGAAAAACTCGCACGGCTATCATCTGTCGCCTGCTTCATTGCAAGTGTTGCCGGCGGATATTTGCCTGGTCTTGCCCTCTCCAAATGGCTCGGCGCTTAGCTTATCAACTGGCGCGACGCCAACGATGGCGGGCTGCTTAAGAAACTGCCAGGCCGTCGCAGTAGCGGCCCTGAGGCAAGGCAAAAACATCGCAGTAATTCCAGCCGGTGAGCGATGGAGTGACGGCACGCTGCGTCCGTGCTTTGAGGATTTTTTAGGAGCAGGAGCAATCATTCAGCACCTGCAAGGAACGCTATCACCTGAAGCAAGAGCAGCGCTTGCTGTGTTCGAGACTTCGCAATCAACCATCATTGAGCAGATGAAAAGTTGTGGCTCAAGCAAGGAGAAGCTGGCGAGAGGAGAAGAGGAAGACGTTGTGCTGGCTGCGGAGCTGAACGTAAGTAATTGTGTACCCGTTTTGAGAGAAGGCGCTTACAGAAAAGAAATCACGCCTGCGCAAATTTCTTCGCTGTAGCACAACAGTTGATGATGCAGTTCGCGGCACTATTTCGTGGGCGCACTCTTCGCCAGTGTTATCTTGGTTTATGCCCAATATGAGGAAAATAAAATGAGCTTTCCCTTCAATATCAGACAAATCTTTGTGGCAATGGCAATACTCGTACTGCTGTTGCTATTCACCACCGGCGATAAGGCGCAAACGACAGAAAATCGTTTTGAGAAACAAGTACAAGCTTACGAAACTGCCGACAAAACCGCGCCACCGCCGAAAAACGCGATCTTGTTCGTAGGGGATTCGCAATTCTTTCGCTGGAAGACACTGAGCGAAGATTTGCCCGAATACATCATCATCAATCGCGGCATTGATTCGTTTCAATTTTCAGATGTTCTCAATTTCTATGATCGCCTCGTGACGCCTTACAAGCCGCGCATGATCATATTGCACGTCGGAGGCAACGATGTTCACAACGGCAAAACCGCTGAGCGCGTGCTGGCAGATTTCAAAACGTTTGTCGCCAAAGTGCGCGCCGTTCAATCCAAAGTTCCGATTGCTTTTTCCAGCATTACGCCGGGGCCGGG
>JAYVRW010000113.1:0-24828 GCA_043775925.1 Blastocatellia bacterium | reverse complement strand
CATTTTGCGCCGGATAGGAAACCTGACTGACACGATCCAACGAATCAAAGGTATAGCTCGTGGTAGCGTTGCGGCTGCTACCATAACTCTGCGTCGCGCTGCTTAATCTGCCTTCTGTGTCGTAAGCGAAGGATTGATTGCCAAAGCCGGCGGTTAAGCCATTGACAGTCGTCAGGCTCGTACTCAACAGTCGTGCTTTATCTTTGCCGGCCGCTGTTTCATAGGTGTACGTGACCGCAGCGGCGTCATAAATATTCGTGGCATTCGGCGCAGCGGATTTGTCATAGCTCACCTGATAAAGCCGATTGAGCGGGTCATTGTTGTAATTGAAAATCGTTTTGACCCGTCGCGCATCCCGTCGCTCAATTAAATTTCCACGATTGTCATATTTGAAAAAATCGCTCCACGCAGTCCCGGCATTGCCGCTGTCATCCAGTGTGGCGTCTCGCTCGGCAAGCTTTTGATTCGTCAACCTTCCCAAAGAATCATATTTGAAAGTGCGGATTTGTGCACCTTGCGTGACTTTCGTTACATTGCCAAGTGTGTTGTACTCATAATTCGTTTTTAACCCATTGGTGGCAACTGCGCCAGTGCCTGCGGGGTCTGGCTCGACGACTTCGACGAGGCGTCCCTGCTCATCGCTCTTCGCCCAGCGTTCCCGATTCCACGCATCCTTGACGCGGATGGTGGTTGCGGCTCCGGCGGTAGCGACAGTTGGGTAGCTGGATTCGTTGTAATAGCGATTCGTCGTGCTGCCATCAGGAGCCACGACGCTGCTAATGCGATCCTGTGTATCGTAGTTATAATTCGTCCATCGTGGCGTTTCATTGACTGACCAATCTGCGTTGCGGCGATAAGGTCTGGTCTGTTTCTGCATCCGTCCCCATTGGTCATAGACGGAATCCACCACGTCCATAGCATAGGTATTTGCGACAAGAGTGAAGCCTATTTCTGTTCCGACTCTCCCTGCTCCATCCAGATATCTATCGACACGATTTGACCAACTTGACCCGTTTGATCCCGCCTGATAAACGAAATCTACGACAATCATCGCGTCGTCATAATATTCGTGATAGGCATAGCCGCCGGTCGGCGAATATTCGAACGTTGGGCGTAATGTCGTCGTGTTATATGTGACCGTTGAAGCCCTTGAATTTGGATCCGTCGCCGAAGTAACTAAGCCAGTATTGAAATCAAAAACAGTACTGCTTGTATTCTGCTGGTTCGGATCGCTCGCCGAACCGCGTGTTACTGAGGAAGGCCAGGCATACGCCGTATTGGAAGTGTAATTAAAACTGGTCTGCGCACAGCAGGAAGTCGTGGCTACGCGCAGATTTCCGCAAATGTCATAATTGCGCGTTTCCACGACGGGAATCGCATCAGTGGTATAATTCACCGCATCGGCATACCGCTTGACACTGGTGACATTGCCACGCGCATCCGTTGTGCTGTCATAAGCGGAGTATGGCGGATCGCAGATATAATCATACTGACCCGTGTAATCGTTGTACTGATAATAGCAATTTTGATAGACGGGAGAAAATGGATTCGAGGCCTCCTGATGCTGCGGCACAGACAGCGTGTCATACAAGCCCTGTCCTGAGATTTGATCGTACTGATATTCCGTGCGGGAAACTCTGGTCGAGTCGTCCGCAGCGTACACCTCTACCGCGCTGGCGAGGCTGTAAATATGGCGTCCGATATAACTGCCATACGGATTATTGCTCCAATACCCAATGTAATTCGTGGTGTTGATGTAATCGGTATGCGTTCGTCGCAACAGCAATCCCGTCCAGCCATATTCCCTGACATCCGCGACCTGATTGTAATTCGTGCCGTAGGCATAAGTTGTCGTGGTCATCTGATTGCGCTCATCCGTTACTTCGGTATGATTCGGGCGCGGCGATCCATAATGCGCCGGATACGCATTCAAATCCGGCACTTCCCAAAAGACTTTGGAATGACGCAGGGCTGCGGTGTAAACATCATTTTTATTCGTCAGCGTGTAATCTTCCAGTAGTAAGCCATAGGTGTTTGAGGCCGGATTATTGTCGGTGATCTGCACACTCGTGATGCCATCTGTTGTAGTTGGCGCGAAACGGGTAACTTTTGAGGTGGAAAGAGTCGAGGTTTTCACGACGGAATATCCCGTGACGGGTTGCGGAACAGTTGATTGTCGTCCCGCCCAATCTTCCGTCATCTGTGAGAAGGTTGGCACATCGGTCAAGGCTCCGGTGACTCCACTGTAACCTGCCTGCGGACTCGCTGTTGTGCCACTGCTATACACCATCTCACGCGACATATTTCCGGCATTCGTAATGTTCGCTTGCGCGGTGATGTCATTTGGATTGCTGCACACCATCGCTCGTCGTTCGCTGACTTTGCGGATCATGCCATACGGAGAATTAGAATCACTATCGCCAAACCAATAACCCGTATTCGTCGCCGGATAATAAATCGCTTTGAGTCGGGTGGGAGCGCTGCTGAGCACTCGCGGCGTCACGCCACTAAATCCATAATTCGCGCCAGCGTTGCTTAAATTTCCGGTGTCATAAGCGAACTGGGCGATGACGCGATCTGCTCCGCCATTGAAGCCGGGAGCAGTGACTGCCACCACGACATTCTGCCCATTAAAATACACGTATTTGAATTTGATCTGACGCCCTAACGTATCCGTGATCGTGTCAATGTTCGGCCCCTGATTGTTCAGGTAGGTAATCGTAATAAAGTTGCCGTTGGCATCGGTAATGTTCGTCGGATACGCCGTCAGCTTGGTAGATGCGCCGTAGGTGATTTTGGTGCCATTCGGCAATTTTGCCCAGGCTTCCAGAATCGTGCTGTTGAAGGATGGCTTGTAGCCTCGCGCATAATAATTAATAAACGATCCGTCTTTCGTGTAACCATCAAAGCCCTGCAACGAAGTGTTCGGCGCAGAATAATTCCAGGTATTGCCGCCATAGCTGTGGCGGGTGCCATCGCCGTCAATCAGGACAAAGCCACTGCCTGCCGTCATGATTTTGCCAAAGCCAAAATTCCAGCCGGGGATGTAATCTTTATCAATGTCAAAGTACATCGTTGTGCCGGATTTATGCCACACCTGCGAGTTGTAAATCATGGACAGGTTCACATCTATCCCGCGTCCGTCCATCGCCATGAGCGGCGCAGAGAATTGAAAATTACCGCTGCCGGCTCCGCCATCTACCGCCTGTCCTGCGGCTTGTCCTCGCTCCTGATTCGGATCATCTACCTCGGTGTAATTAGAGGCATTCCATTGGTAATAATCATAGTTCGTTTGCATTGCCATCGCTGCTGTCGTTGCTGCCTTCGTAGATTTATCCGTCAGCTTCGCCAATTTATCAGCTTCATTTTGACGCAATGGCGCAGCTTCTCTGGGAGTAGTTGGAACTGCATTGAGGCGTCCGATTTTTTGTAGTTTTGGCTCATCCTTTGATGACACGGGATCACCCTGCGATCCTTTATCTTTTGGGTTGAGTTGTTCACCAACGACTGTCACTTTGACAAAATCTTTTTTCCCTAGAGCCTCCACACTGATTTTATAAGCTCCTGCTATCGGCGCAGAAAATTCACCGCGTGGCGTGACCGTCAGGCGATGGTTGTTACTTTCGTTCAAGCCATCCCAGTTGAACTTGACGCCAGGAATCATATTGCCTTTGGGGTCATATGCTACTGCGGCAAAAATCACTTTTTCACCCGTGCCAATCGTCACCTCACGCGGCGTGATTTCAATCTTTGACACTTTGGCATCCCGATCCATTTGTCTTTCTTCCGGCGCAGGTTCAGTTGGCGTATTCGGCGGTGCACCTTTGCCGTCCCACCCTTTGGTGTCACTCGGCTTCGTCTGGTTTGGCAAATACTTCGCCATCACTTTCGCCCAGCCGCTATTCACCCACCAGAAAGAGATTGCCTGCGTCGTCTCATGGCTCAACGCCATCAAGCCCTGCGGTGCTGCCAGCAATGGATTTGCCAGCATGATAATTATCAAGCACAAACTAACTGCCTGACGGATAAAACGATGCAAATGATTCACTCTGATGTCTGACGATAGAAAAGCTTTCGGTGAACGGAAAGTAGCGGTTTTCATAGATTCTCCTGGCTCCACACCTATCCCTGCTCGCACAAAATATGCGCGACAGTCCTGATTTTATTGATGATGGTTGGGTTACTCTGGCACGGAAGTTGCTGGGGGGGGATTGACTAACGGATGAGCGAACAGCATCTCTCACGATCATATTTGATGGTACTGTAGCTCTGCTTTCAACCATGCACCCTCCCTCCCCTAAAACTGTAGCAACAGCGGATTGCTGATTTATTATTTGCCAATTGGCTTAGAACGAACTTTGTTAATGGAACGGCGCGAATCTAGCGGAAAGATTTTTACCTGTCAAGCGGCTGGGTAAGATTTACTCATTAACTGGATACTCAATGCCTGGCCCAACTGAGCATAACCTTCCGACAATAAAAGAGCTTATTTATAGAAATATTTTTTACAACTCCCCTAAGAAACCCCCAAAACGCACCCGCTGATCAGCGGGTTTCCCGCAAGTAGCACTATCTCTTGCGCCACACCAAGGAAGGTCACAAGTGTTCAGCACTCAATCACGAGCATGGATTTGAAAGCGGTCTTATACGAACTATAGTCAAATGCTTTTCCACCAGAAGAACCGATTTCGCCTAAACATACCAATTTCTCTTTCTACCTAATTTGCCGGAGTTCCCATTTTCACAGGTTGAAGTTTTGGAAAAGATCAATTTCTAAACTTTTAGCTGCTGAACCTTGATGAGGATGATAAGAATTTAGTTATTCAGTCTCAACTTTTTTCTTACGTTTACGCGGCTTGGGTTTCTCGCTACCGAAACTGGTGACGGCTTCCTCTTCCGTTTTGTAGTTTTCGATCAAGCTTAAAAGACGGGTAATTTGTAAGGCGCCGTACACTCGCTCGGTTAATCCGAGCAATTTCAAAGTACCACCAGCTTCCTGCACCGTCGTAAACGCTCGAACAATTTCACCAATCCCCATGCTGTCCACCATCGGAACGTCGGTGAGGTTCAGTAAAACTTTGGTGGTTCCCGCCAGGAGCACTTTACTAATCAGCATTTGAAGCTGAAAGCCGCCTTGCCCTTTGATGAATTTTCCCCGTATATCTACGGATGCAATATCGTCCAGATAGTGAATGCCTATCGTAATCATAATTTAGTAGTAGTCAGAATGATTTGCTTTGATTTCAGGATTTGGTTGTTCGCACAACGTAGTTATTTTACTAGAGTTGGTGATAATATCCAATCCTATGCTGACATTTGATGAGATTATCGCTGCAAAAAAGCGGTTGAACGGTGTAGCACATCGCACTCCGGTTTTAACTTCCAGACAATTTAACGAACAAGTTGGCGCAGAAGTTTTCTTTAAAGCTGAAAATTTCCAACGCGCCGGAGCCTTTAAATTTCGCGGCGCTTACAACAAAATCGCTTCGTTGACCGACATCGAGCGCCAGCGCGGAGTCTTGGCCTATTCATCGGGTAATCACGCGCAAGCGGTCGCACTCGCTGCGAAAATTTTTAACATTCCAGCCATTATTGTGATGCCGCAGGACGCGCCTGAAATTAAAATAAAAGCGACTCGCGGATATGGCGCGGAAGTGATTTTTTATGATCGCTACAGCGAATCGCGCAACGAAATTGGACAGCGCATCTGCGCCGAACGCGACCTGATGCTGGTTCCTCCCTTCGATGATTATTTAATAATGGCGGGTCAGGGGACCACCGCACTGGAATTAATCGAAGACGTTCCTGACCTTGATGCCTTAGTCGTATGCAGCAGCGGCTGCGGATTACTTGCCGGATGCGCGACTGCGGCGAAACATCTCCTTCCGAAAATCAGAGTCTTTGGCGTCGAACCGGAAGCGGGCAACGACACCTGGCTCTCAATGCAAGCCGGCTCACGAGTAGAAATTCCTGTTCCGCATACAATCGCAGACGGGCTGCAACAATCGTCTCCGGGACAACTCACCTTTCCAATCGTGCAGGCTTTAGTCGAGGAAATTTTATTGGTTTCCGAGGCTGAACTGGTTAGCACCTTGACCTTTTTGTTGGAGCGCATGAAGGTTTTAGTCGAACCGTCAGGAGCCGCCGCCGCCGCCGCTGTCATGCATCATAAAAAAGATTTCGCTGGACAAAAAATCGGCGTCACCCTCTCGGGCGGCAATGTCGACCTTAAAAAACTTGGAGCCTGGCTGACCCACGGATTTGACAGTTAATTGAACTTAGTTGATGATGCTTTACACCAGTGAAGAGCGGTTTTTATTACAAATAGATTTATTTTATGGCGTGGTTCAAACGTAAAGAAGATAAGCTTGCGGAGATTGTTCCGATTGAAGAACGGACGGTCAAAACGGAAGGAATTTTCGTCAAGTGCGAAAATTCTGATTGTGGAACGACAATCTATCGCAAAGACCTCAAAGAAAATTTGATGGTCTGCCCACAATGCAATTTTCATTTCCGCCTAACGGCGCGTGAACGCCTGTCATTGCTCTTTGATGAAGGAAACTACGAAGAGCATTTCAAGCACTTACAACCAGTTGATGCACTTGGTTTTGTGGATTCAATTCCCTACCCTCAGAGAATTAAAAAAGCTCAAAAAGCGACCGGATTAACTGACGCAGTCGTCGTCGGCGATGGCTTGGTACAAGGGCGTCGGACGATTATTTCCGCGATGGATTTTAATTTCATGGGCGGCAGTATGGGTTCGGTGGTCGGAGAAAAGATCACTCGCGGCATTGAGCTATGCCTTGAACAACAACTGCCAGCGGTAATTGTTTCGTGTTCGGGTGGAGCGCGAATGCAGGAAGGCGCCTTATCGTTAATGCAAATGGCGAAAATTTCTGCGGCGTTAGCGATCCTGCATGAAGCAAAACTTCCCTTTATTTCTTTGCTGACAAACCCGACAACCGGGGGAGTCACGGCCAGTTTTGCGATGCTGGGAGATGTCAACATCGCTGAGCCGGGAGCCTTAATCGGATTTGCCGGAGCCAGAGTCATTGAACAAACCATTCGACAAAAATTACCAAAAGGATTTCAGCGCTCCGAATTTCTTTTGGAACATGGCATGATTGACTCGGTTGTTTCCAGAAATGACCTGCAAAATTTCGTTGCTGATTATTTCAATTTTGCCTGCTCCATGCAGGTGCGTTTTGAAAAGAAATAATCATCTATTGCGTATCTTTTTCTTAATATTTACGGTTATTCTATTAATAACTATGCGTAATTTGAGACTGGCACTTGAGCCAGATTAAAAAGATGTGTATAAATAAAATAAATCAAGGTCAAGATCAAATCTTGCTCCTTACCATCAATCGTAAGGCGCCGGTGATTAGTAAGTTGGAAGTGCAGCTACTAAGTTGATGTGTAATTTGCATCTTCACAAGATGGCTCTACAAGATGTTTCATCCCCCCTCTACCAAATCTTGGAAAGCACTAGTTGCAATAGTTTACCCCAGTAATATTCAAGGGAATGATGGTAAAATACTCTGAGACAAAGGAAAATATATGACTAAATGGCAATATCGAACGGCTGATTGGGGCGAAGTGCGGAAAATTGGCGCAAAAGTTACGGGAGAGGACTTCATTGACGCGAACGTTGATGCCGGACTCAATACCATTGGCGGTGAAGGCTGGGAATTAGTTGGCGTTTATGTGGACGGTTATACTGTTCATAAAACCAACAAAGGTGAAGAACTTCTTTCCAGTAGTCGCTATGTCAAATACACCTTCAAAAGACCAGCACCACAGGAATAGATAGTTTTTTTTAATTGATCCCCCGACAACCTGACTCAGGTTGCTTTATGAAGATCAAGCGGACTCCTGTTTTTTCGCGGAGACAGGAGTCTGTTATTAAAAAATCCCTGCTGAAAAAATTCCCTTTATCAATTCAAAAATTATCAAGGCTGGCTGTGGTTCTGCGCTGGCTGTGGGTTTATCCCCCATCAAAATACCGATGCCCTGAATTCCATTGAAAACAAAATGGACAGCGATACAGGGCAGAAGCTTACCTGACCAGGCGCGCAGATAAGTCAGCACAAAACTTAAAATCAGAACCGCTACTAAAGTTGCGACACTTTTGTAATATTGTGCGACATGAACGCCCCAGAACAGAATCGTAATAATGGTGATGGCTCCGGCTTTGCCAATTGATTTATCTATAGCTGAATAAAAAACGCCTCGATAAACGATCTCCTCAGCAATCGGCGCACCTAACGTTGCCGCCAAAGCCAATGACAATCTGACCGGTAAACCCATCCGCAAATATTTCTCCAGATCAGTTTCATGATGTGGTAACAAATATTGCAGTAACGCCGCTAAACCCAGCATCGCAACCGCAATAACGATGGCGTAGTACCATTTAAATTTCCCCCACTCCAGTCCCAGCGCTTTAATGCCATTGCGTTTTCCAAACCCTGAAACTATCGCCCAGCTCAACAACACCGCCAGAATTTCCCCGATGAAAGTCCCAACAAACATCAACAAAGAAAGCGGCTCTGAATCCGTCAAAGCTTTCTGCGCGGCTTCTCCTTTAGATAAGATCACTTTCATCAAATCGGGGTGCATCGCCAGATAGATTCCAATTAAAATCAGGGCGGGGATCAGCGCAAAGACAATACTCATCACCCAATTAAAAAAGGCGATAGGCACTCCCCACGTCACCTGATTTGGATCTGAATCGTATTCGTTAATGACATCGCTGTAGCTGGGCTGTCTGAATTCTTCTTGCATGATTTATCCTTGTACCAGTTCAAATTTTTTGAGTGGCTGGCGTGAATGCTCCACCAGTCGCTGTGCAATAATCGCGTGCGTTTGTTCGACTAATTTCGGCAAAGTCGAACTTGTATATCCTGCCGTCGTCAACGGACGATCAATAAAAACTTCAATCTTTCCGGGGTGAAAAATCAGTGAATCTTTTTTGAGAACGTGTCGCGTTCCGATTAACGTAATCGGAACAATCGGGACTCCGGCTTTGTGCGCCATCTTAAATCCGCCGGATTTGAACTCCTGCAAAACGCCTTCCGGTGAACGTTGTCCTTCGGCGAAAACGACCAACGAACAACCTTCGTGAAGCTTATCAATGACGCGATTCATATTGGCGACGGCGGTGCGTGCATTACCACGATCTACGGGAATATGTCCTGCCCGCCACAAAAACCATCCCATAAACGGAACATAAAATAATGACCGTTTCGCCATGATCCGAAACTGAACCGGAAGATAGCCCCAGATCGCCGGAATATCCATGTAACTGGAGTGATTTGAAATGAACACTGCCGCAGAATTTTTCGGAAGATTTTCGAGACCGTGAACAGTCACTTTGGCTCCGGCAGTGACAGCAATTTGGCGACACCACGTGGTAGCGCACCAATGCTGCAAGCTCCCATCTTTATCAAAGACGGACAGCACAAACGACAGGATCGCCATCACGAACGTATACAAATAAATTAATGGAATCACGAAGCAGGAACGTAAAACATCAACCATAAAGTTGCTTCACCAAAAGCAGCGCGATAATCGTTTTCGCGTCTTCAATTTCGCCACCGGAAATCATTTTCAAGGCTTCCTCAAGCGTTGCATACACGATCTCAACCTGTTCATCATGATCAAGATTTTGCTGTGTCGGTTGCAGCTCGGTAGCGAGATAAAGATACAATTTTTCCGCGCAAAATCCAGGCGTTGAATAAAATTCCGTCAACTTCTGCATCTTACCCGGACGCAATCCTAATTCTTCTTCGATCTCACGCGCTGCACAAATTCCAGGCGCTTCCCCGCTATCAATTTTCCCAGCCGGAATTTCCAGCAATTCTTTTTTCGCCGGATGACGGTATTGCCTGACCAGCGCAATTCTGCCGTCTGCAAGTAAAGCCACACCGCCTGCGCCACCGGAATGAGTGACAACTTCGCGTGAATATTCGTTACCGGAATTTTCACGGATAAGGTCACGCACTACGTCAAAGACTACGCCTGAGTGAAGTTTGGTTGAGGTAATGATTTTGCGCAGCAAGAAAGGCTCTCAATCAATCAAGATTTTTCAGTAAGGATTGATTCAAACATGCACGGCGTTGAGATGCAAGATATACATAGTTTCGCGTTTCGGGTTTTGAGTTTCGAGGAAAACCGAATTACCTGGTTTTCTCGAAACCCGAAACTCGAAACTAACTCATCAGTGCTGCAATCCGTTCCGCCAAGGCTCCAATCGTGCGTGAAGGGTTGACGCCGAGGGCTGTCGGAATAATCGCGGCATCTGCGACGTACAAATTGGGATAACCAAAGACTTCGCCGCGATGATTGACTACGCCTTCGCTGGCGGAGTTTCCCATATTACAGCCGCCTAGCGGATGCGGTGTGATGAGGTCTTTTGAAAATTTCCAGAGCGGAGAATCAAGTGGGATTCCTCCGGTCGCTTTTGCGAGCTTGTGATGCATTCGGAAAATTTCTTCAAAGACAGGCTTGGATTGGTCAATTTCCCATTTCAAATTGAAGTGTTTTTTCCCGAACCCAAATTGCCACCAACGACGACTGAATTCAAATTGTCCATCGCCAGCGTCTACACCTTGCGCGAACCACGGCATAATTTTATCAAACGCTGTCCGACGATGAAGTGTTTGGTTAATGAAGCTCACTAGAAAATCTGCGTGCAAAAATTTTCCGACTTTCGCTGTTAAATTTTCTTCGTAATAGCCCAACAAATCAGGGATACCGCCATCCTCAATCCAGAACGATTGTCCCTCCTGACTGCGATCCAGAAAATCTATGGTGCTGGTAATCGTTGGCCCTTTGGTCGGAGAAATTTCGCGCAACGGATAAAGCGCTGGCGTCAGGAAATCTCCATTACTACTCCAGTTTTTTCCGAGGAAATTACTAATCTTCGGCAGTGATTGAAATTCATCACGACAGCGAAATAACAGCTCTGTTGAGCCTAATGATCCGGCGGCGATGATGACCTTCGTAGCCGTTTCACTCCCGGGAATTAATCGTCCATTTTCGATCCGGTGAAAATGGACGCGATAGCCATGATCCGATGGCTCGATATATTTCACAATGTGCAGCGGACGAACTTCAGCGTGATGCTTTTCGGCCTGCGCGATGTAGGTCAGATCAAGCGTATTCTTCGCGTCCACCGGACACCCGGCATCGCACAAGCCGCGATGCTCGCAATAGCCCTGTTCTTTTCCCTGCGCGTTAATGAAGGTTTTTGGAGTTGGAAAAACTGGTGGATCATGCGGAG
Source organism: Blastocatellia bacterium (assembly GCA_043775925.1). Taxonomy (GTDB): domain Bacteria; phylum Acidobacteriota; class Blastocatellia; order RBC074; family RBC074; genus JAFDVL01. Next base: position 13,544 of record JAYVRW010000113.1, on the reverse strand, counting down.
CAAATTTCAAATCAGGGTCGAAGGAAACAGCCAAATCTAAAGGCTTGAAGCGATCCCCCGCGCCAATCGCGTTAGCGCCTTCCTGCATTAATCTGGTGCGTTCGGGCCACTGCGCTTCCGGCACTGGCTGCACGTTCATGAACTTCGCAACTTTGTCGTAATACGGCTTTAATTCATCGTAAGAAATCTCTTCACACCACGGAGCCTTGAACGTATGCGGCGGAGCTTCCGTCGAAATATTGGCGTAGATCAATGAGCCGCCACCAACGCCTGCGCCTTGAATCACCGACATATTTTTAAAGGCGCGAATATCCGTCCACCCATTCAAAATTTCAGGTGCTTCGTGGCTCCAGACAAAATCTTTTTCAGTGACGCTGGGATATGATTTTTTATCCCAGCGACGACCGCGTTCAAGGATTAAAACTTTAGCTCCGGCTTCCGCCAGACGACAAGCCGTTATCGCCCCGCCAAAGCCACTGCCGATGATAATGAAATCATAGTTCATAGTAATTAGTTCGCAGTTCGCAGCGAAGAAAGTTCACAGTTTTTAGTTCGCGGTTCGCAGTAGGAAAAGTTCGCAGTTCGCAGGAAGAAAGTTCGTAGTAAGAATCTGGTGAACTGCTTTCACTGCGAACTGTGAACTAAAAACTGTGAACTTTTCCTACTGCGAACTGCGAACTTTTCCTACTGCGAACTTCTTCAAATTGCTCCATAACTCAACAATTCACGCGCATACACATCCCACAGTTTGCCCATGAATAATTTTCCAAACCGCGCGAAGGCCGCTGCCTGATCTTCTTTAGTCGGCCCTTCGACACGAAAGGTCGTGAGTTGTCTCAAGAAATCCAGCAAGTAAATATGAATGATCCCAGAAGCGATGAGTTCGCTTTTTGCTTCATCGTTCACCTGGACGTGACCACGATAAATTCGGGTAAAAAGCGTCGTCGTATCTGCCCAAATATCGAAGCCGGGATCGTCTTTGATGTCCTTGAATCCGCTCAACGTCAACGCTTCGCCATTGCTATCTCTGAAGAACAAACGGTAGAGCATTTTCTTATGCGCCGGATCAGTATCACTGACAAAGAGATTGAAAACCCCATGCTCAACGGGCAGCTTTCCGCCCAACGCGGCGCATTCAAGGTAGCCTTCCGCCGCTGCTTCGTGACGCGGATTCACGACGAAGCGATTGACGCCATCAATCTTGATGTCGAGGTGAAACATCAGCGCATCATTCATCGTTTTACCGCGCCGGAATCCCTGATCGTAATCAGTTTCACCTAATGAAATAAAGCCTTTCATCTCTTCGGTGAATTGTAATTTGGTCTGCGCCGTATGCACCGGAATTGGATAATCAACCAATGGCTGCACCAGTTCAATGCCCTGCGCCTGACACCATTCACGCGCATATTTAACGCCAAGATTAACAGCTTCGCCCAGACGATCCGTGCTGAAATTGATGAGATAATGCAACGGCACTTCTGCTTTGAGGAGCTTCACTTCAATGTGGCGTCCGAAGCATCCGATTTGGTTATTAGCAATCGCTTCGTTATTTTCTTCAATGCGTTTGAGAATTTGTTTGAAGCGTCCATTCGCCGCTACTTCAATCGTCTGGAAATAATTCGCCACGAAGCCATCACGCCAGATGCCTTCTTCGCTGACCGTCCAAACTACCCACAGCTCATCGGCTCCGTTTTTGATGGCTTCTTCCAGATTAGCATCGGTGTTGTAAACCGGATCAATGTAGGTACTGCCATTTTTTTCAATCGGCGGAAACCACATCGGCAGCGACACACAAGCACAGAGCCAGTCTTCGTCCATTTGCGCTGGTGTAAGAATTTCAAGTTCATGCTTTGAAAAATTATAGACGTTGAAAGAGGCTTGTTTATTGGTCGCATTGATCTTTTGCCAATCCAACCCCCAGCCCGTGAAAACATTTTCACGATAGTTATCAAGCGTGAAAAGTGATTTGGCATAAAATAACTTCGCGTATTCCTGCCAGTTAAAATCAACGCCGGTACGCGGATTCATGGTGCGCCAATTATTCGCAATGTCCGTTCCGCTCATTCCCTGACACCACATCGCTAAATTAAAAACGCCGCCGCTGGCTCCATCCGCGTAGTCGAATTCGAGTCCAGCTTCGTCGAGTAGAACCTGTAAGACTCCGGCTTGAAAGGCGACTTTGATACCACCGCCTGCGAGGATTAAGGCTTTTTTGTGAGAACTCATGAGATTGTTCCTTTCTTGAAATTACTTGAAGGCGGCACGATGACCGGGCCTTCGATTAAATGTGGTGGTGTGGCATCTTCATCAGCCGGAGTATAGGTATTCGATCCATTATTCAGAGGCACCTTTTCCCATTTTCGAGGCACGCGCCGAATTCCAATCGGATAAATTTCTAATTCTCCATTTTCGGTGATATGCATTCGCAAAAAGTTTTTCCAATCCTGAATCCCTAATGATGAAAAGGCTTCGTTGGAGTGCCGATTAAACACATTGAGTGAAATCCAAAGATAAAAACCCATCACAAACGAGCTGACGAAATAACTGATAAGCCAGACCAAAAGCCCGGAATAAAAAAGCTGTGATGGTGTTTTAAAATCCCAGCCCCAACTAAATGGATTCGCCAATGGGTTATGATGTTGCGCCATGAAAAACGTAGATAAAACCAGAAACGCTACTGCGCATCCCAGTGAAATTTGAAGGTTAATTCCTTCGTTCCAGAGATACGCAAGGGCAACCACGGCGATGATTGTGGCTAAGCTAATCCACTCAATGAAACTAAAATCTTTTGAACGAAACCCTACTGTCAGCCAAAACACAATCCAGTTAATGACGAACGTGAGAATAACATGAATGATTGCATGCAAAGGCCCGGCATAAGCTTTGTAGCGTTTGGATTCTGTATCTGTAAAAAGCCAGAATCCTCCCCCAATTACCAACACCCAAAAAATGACCGCCGGAGTTTGCATCCCCGCCAGTAAGGTCTTTTGACAGGCAAACGAAATGAATAGCCAGCATTTATGCAGAGTGTCCATTGGCTCTTTCAGAATATGCTGCACCAATTCCGGCAAGCTATTAAATTGAATAATATTATTTCTAAGCTGGATAATTTCTGCTTCACTGAAATTCACAAACGCGACAACTGTCCACGAAGCCAACACGTATAAAAGCGAAGTCAGAAATCCGAACGTTCGATTCAGATAAGGAAATAAAGCATTGAGTCGTGTCAGCCGCCGCGAATCTTCAAACGTGGGAAAGGCCGCACGAATCATTTTCTCAGGGAATTTTTTTTTGATGTCACCGTGTGTTGGATGAAGAAAAGCACCGCCGCCGCCAGCCGTTATTTTATGAATGTTCGGAGAACTTTCGAGGTGAAAATAATGATGCAGGTCTCCGGCTAAGTAAACAGCAATCTCCTGCTTTTTCGTCACGTCTCCATTACTGTCACGCGTCGTAAAAACCTTGTCTTCCAGCAAGTGATTATACAGGCGATTATCCGCATGTTTGCGTTCATAAATTTTGGTATTCCGATAGAGATCGCCATAAATCCAGTACGGCTCCGGGCTGCATAAAATAATCTTGTCGCCGTCTTCCATCAATTTTGCAGCCTGCTTCAAATAATCAATTTGTCCGCCATCAATATCTGATTCCAGTTGCAGGTCAATGCCCACTAACCACCAATGATGTGGCAGCTTCAAGACAAAATAGCTGCGATCCTGCGGAGTCCGCCAACGGTTCTCTCCAAAAAAATCCTCGCCTAAAAAAATCTTGGAAAAATTCACCAGGCTGTCGTACCAATCGTGATTGCCAGGAATCGCATAGAGGTGAGAAACCTGAGCTTCGTCGGTCACTTCCAACGCGCTTCGGTAAGGTCTTTCCAATCTGCTTTCATAATCATCTTTGGAAGCCGTTGGATAAACGCCGTCACCACCAAAAATGACGACCTCACCACGATTAATATTTTTTTCGGTCAATTGTAAGGCAGGCAGATTTGCGTAATAAGCCACTGAGTAAGTCGAGTCCCATCCGTCTCCCAAATCGCTGATGTAATCAAGCCAAAGTTCTTTTCTATCCGTCACAATGATTGGCTCAACGCCATTCGGATGTGGGTCAATTCTAATAGATGGAATGGTTAAATCTCCGGCTGTGACTTCAGCTTTGACCGAATAATCAAAGACTTTTCGATCAATATTTTCTAATGCCTGATAGCCGCGACGATCCATGTGTCGTCCAAAAATTGTGGAGATCACAACCTCATTGGCAGTTCGAAAAAGCTGACCAACATTGAACCATCCCACCATTTTTTGACCAATGACATTTTTCTTACGGCGTATTTTATCCCTCACAATTGCTGACCAATCGTGAATAGATACTTTGTTGATAGTTTCCTGCTCCTCAAGCTTTTGCACGGACATGGGCTGTTCCTTTCTTCGGGGGAGAAGGTTCTTCAATCTTCACACGCTGCGAGCTGGGGAGAACACGAAAGCGGCGAGCAATGACTGTGTTTTGTTCTAATTCTGAAGGCTGGCTGAAAGCTGCTCAGAATCAATCTCGTAAACTTTTATTACTTTTGAACAGGGAGAATATACGCCTGAAGAATTGGCGCGTCTACAATTCTTTTGCAGGCTTAAAAAATAATCAAGGTACAGTAGGCATCCCGCCTGCTGAAAAGCTGACACCGGAAATTCTTTCCAGAAAATCTGTTATCCAATTTAGCGGGACAGGCGAGACGCCAATCTTACCCTTATAGAGCTGCGGCTCCGGCTTCAGCGACGGCGTGATCCTGTTCGCCGGAACCACCACTGACGCCAATGGAACCAACCCATTCACCATCCTGCTTGAGCGGAATTCCACCGGCAAAGATCATGATTTTCCCATCATTCGAGGCGTGAATGCCAAAAAACTGATCACCGGATTGTGAATGCGTCGCCAAATCCTTCGTCGAAATATTGAAGGCGTTTGAGGTGTAAGCTTTCTTAATCGAAATATCAATACTGCCAATCCACGCTTTATCCATGCGGACATGCGCGATGAGATTTCCCCCACTGTCAGCAACAGCAATGTTCATCGGTTGACCAATTTCATCCGCTTTGATTTCAGCGGCTGCGATAATTCTTCGTGCATCTGCGAGTGTTAACATAATTTTCTCCTGATTAATTATTTTAATAGTTTACGCCAGTCCATTATCAACGATTCAAAAATGCGAGAGCAAGTCTGTACTCAACGAATTTCTTATTTCCATTTTCTTTGACCCAATTCAAATACGGTAATGCTTTTTCCCTTTGCCCTGACAAAATTAAGTCAACTCCAATATAGGCATTGGCTTCCGTTTTTTTATCAATATCGGTAGCTTTACTCAGAAATTCCTCACGGGGAGTCTTTTTCAAAAGGAAACGTGCGATCTCTGCTTGCCAGGAAACGGAATCGGTTTTCCCTAGTATTTCATTGAGTGCAAAGTCCGCTTCAGTAGGCTTATTAATTAATTTATTTCCAATCCAGACAGTAAGGAGTACATAAGGATAATGATTGTCACTGGGCCCTGAAAGCGTCAAATATTCCTGGGCATCGGCTAGGGCTGCATAACCATGAAACAAATTAATCTCTGCATGGCTTTTCAGTCCCCAGGCTTGAGCATCACTAGGTTTAATTTTCAATCCAGTGGCAAAGGCATCTGAAGCAGCTTCATTATGATTGAGCTGCGACTCTATTGTTCCGAGCATGAACCAGCTATTTGCATCATCTTTTTTCATCTCTGTGATTTTTCTTAAATATACCGATGCTTTATCAAACGATTCGTTTCGATAATAAATTCTCGCCAATCCGGTTAGCATAGACACGTCATTTGGAAAATAGTTGATTCCTGCGAGCAAGAGACTTTCTAATTCACCCAGTTGCTTATTAGTTGAATAAATGTAACCTAAATTGTTATAAACCGAAGCAATTCGAGGATGGATTTCGATTGATTTTTTATAGGCACTGAATTGCTAAATCTACATGTCCAAGCTTATTCTCTGCACTCCCAAGGTAGCTGTATGCAGTGTAGTGTTTTGGGTCTAGTTCAATGGTTTTAAGTGCGGCAATTTTCGCCTCATCATATTTGTGCACCGCAAGCAAACCGTAACTTAAGCTGCCATACGCTTCTGCGTCATCGGGGTTGGACTCCACTAATTTCTTAAAAACTATAAGCCCTTCTTCAGCTTTCTTTGATAATACAAGTGAAGTTCCCATCATTATCAAAACTGATTTATTCCTGGGGTCTTTTTCTAGTATCTTTTGGTAGGCTTTAATTGCTTCCTCGTACTTACCCGATCTATGCAACATATCCGCCTGCATCTTCTCTTCGAAGATAGAGGCACTTGCGCCAGTTGCCGCACCTTGTTGGAAAAATAGAATAAGCGAACATATCACTATTAACATACCTGTCTCCTTATAGGTAATCGTAAAATGCTGCCACTGACTTTAGTAATTTTCTACGCCGCAATTGGCTCAACTTTTTTCTCTGAGAAAAACAGTAAAAATAAAACCAATACAACCGCCGCAATCGCCGCCGGAACCATCCACACCGCAGTCCAGTTATAAACTGCTTTTTGCGTCGTCGCATCAATCGTTTTATACCAATCCAATACCAGCCCGGACAGCTTTGATCCGATGCCCATGCCGACGCCGTACGTCGCAAGCACGATCAAGCCCTGCGCGGAAGATTTGATTTTTTCTCCAGCTTTGATATCGGTGTAAATCTGTCCTGTCACAAAGAAGAAATCGTAACAAACGCCGTGCAACAAAATTCCGATATACAAAAGCCATTCAGACGTTCGCGCATCGCCGAAACCAAAACAGACGAAGCGTACCAACCACGCGACTAATCCAATCAGCAACATTTTCTTAACACCGAATTTGAGATAAACAAATGGTAAAATCAGCATGAAGATTACTTCTGAAGCCTGTCCGAGTGACATTTTATTTTCGACATTGGTCATGTGTGAATCCGTCAACGCAGGATTCGCCAGACCGTAATAAAATGCCAGCGGGATGCAAATCAACACCGAAGCAATAAAGAAAATCAGGTACGAGCGATCTTTTAATAAAACAAAAGCATCGGCTCCAATGATCTTGGCAAACGATACTTTTTCACCTTTGGCTCTCGGCGGAGTGTCAGGTAAAAAGAAACAATAAATACCAAAAATGATCGAAGTCACCATCGCTAATTGGAAGATTCTGACATCGCCTCCAAAGTTGTAAAATCCAACGATATTCGTCACAACAATCCACGCAATCGTTCCGAGCACACGAATCGCGGGAAATTCTTTTTCAGGATTCGTCATCTGATTCATCGCAATCGAATTTGATAACGCAATGCTCGGCGCAAAGCACAACATATACGCGAGAATGACCCAGAAGAATGGCGCGCCATCAGTGACTTGCGTCACGAAATACAGGACAATCGCTCCCGCAATATTCAGGATCGCCATGACTTTTTGCGCCGCAAAAAAACGATCTGCAATCATTCCGACAAAAAACGGAGCGGCAATGGTCGCAATCGAAAATGCTAAATAAGCGTTGCCGACCTGATCTCCGGTCGCGCCTTTGCCGCCATTAAAGGCGGGCGAAAGCATGTATTTGCTCATCTGTCCGTACCAAGCGCCCCACATAAAATACATAAGGAACATCATCAGCATTAATTGAATTCGAGTGATTGGTTTCATAGGTGTAGTCAGGTTTTGGGTGTTGAATAGATTATTTTTTTGCCGCGAATTAAACGAATTTTCACGAATTGAGACTTGATGAAAATTTCAGAGATATCTCGAAAAATTAATTCGGGTGAATTCGTGTAATTCGTGGCTAACCATTTGTAATCGAGATTGAAAAAGACTGAGCGAGTGTACAACAGGAAGAATAAAACGTGAATCTCTCGCGGTCACACTTCATCATTCCTCCCTCATCGTTCATAATTCCGCGTATGGAACCGATTTCACATTATTTCTATTCGCATCGTCTGAAACTTCAATTCTGGGATTGGGGTCAGGAAGGCAAACCTACGCTGATTTTAGTTCACGGCGGCATGGATCACGCCCGCAATTGGGATTGGGTAGCGCGAACGCTACGCGAACACTTCCACGTGTATGCCATTGATTTGCGCGGTCACGGCAACAGCCAGCACGCGCCCGGAGCACTTTACAGTCTCGTCGAACACGTCCTCGATTTATCAGCTTTGATTGATATTATTGGCGATTTCCCGATTTATTTAATGGGGCATTCGCTGGGCGGAGTCATCGTCCTGCACTACACCGGAATTTATCCTGATCGGGTAAAAAAAGTTGTCGCGATTGAAGGTCTGGGATTGCCGATGGGAGAGAGAATGAGCCGTCCATTTGCCGAACGACTGCGCGAATGGATTGAAGGCGTCCGCAAAAGTGAAACGAAAGAAGCCAAAAGCTATCCGAATTTAGACGCGGCAGTCGCTCGCATGCGGGAAGCGAATCCACATCTCTCAAATGATGTAGCGCGACATCTGACGCTCCACGGAACGAATTGGAATTCGGACGCTTCGTTGATTTGGAAGTTCGATAATTACGTCCGCAATTTCGCGCCGATTGGCAGCAAAAAAGAAGATTTAATTGAAACGCTCAGCCACATCAATTGCCCGACACAATTGTTCTGGGGCAAAGAAAGCTGGATGACGAATCCTGAATCCGATGGATTGGCACAGGCAATAAAAAATTACGAATTAGTCGCAGTAGAAAAGGCTGGACACTGGCTGCATCACGATCAACTTGATTTCTTTCTGGAAAAATCTTCGGAATTTTTATTGCGGTAAATCACGTTCAGAGTTACGCCTTCAGGCGTGAGCCGGACATTTTCACGCCTGAAGGCGTAACGCTGAACAGCTCTGAACATTTGCATTTTGCGAAACACCTCAAGCCTCTTAGCAGATTGCGAAACTGTCGCTTCATTTATCACAGTCAGCTTTTCGGCCTCTTAATCTGCAAAGCAGGTGTAAGCCGATAGCCCCCTGCGTAAGCGCGGGGTAGCGGGAGACATCAGCCGTAAGCCCATAAAATGGGCGGCAGAGCGACTATCGCCTATTTCATAGGCTCTTATCTTTCACCTCGACTTCCCCCGCGCTCACGCACGGGGCTACCTGCTAACGCCGCGCTTCGCGGGCTAAAAATAATTTCTAAATTTGAATGGTATGTCTGGCATACAAAATGCACTTACAAATGCGAGGAATAGAAATGATTGACTTGAATTTTCAAAAACAACCGACTGCCGTTCAGAATTTACCGTTCACGCTTTCCAAGTCTGTCACCATCGCAACGGAGCTTCAGCATCGTTCCGTCATTTCATATTTGATTCCCAGCAAGCGCGTCCGCGAACTTGTCCCGGAAGAATTTCATCTGGGAGAAAATACTGTTCTCAGCATCGAAGCCTTTCAGGATTCCAGTCCGCACCGCTTCGAGCAGATCAATTACCGCTTGCAGGTGAATTATCGTGGAGCCTTTCGCAACTGGTTGCTCGGCACTTCTATCGGTTCATTTTCAGCGATTACAGCGCGTCATTATTTTCAAAACCCCTGGCATGTCAGCGCCATTGATTTACAGGTTTCGATGGATGCGATGAGTGGTCGCTACCACAATTACCGTCTCAGTTCGCAAAGCCAGTGGGCGAATTCTTTGTTTGAAATTGCTGACACCGGAATGAGCGTTTTGAATCATCAACGAACTCAAACGACCGATCATTTTACTCGACGTGACGGAACTATCGGCAGCCAGCAGACAGCGTACCTTCCGACGAATACAACACGTGGAGTATTAAAAACCGGACGTTGCGATATGCTCAAAAACCTTGGCATTCTCAACGAAGCCGAGATCGCTTATCCACTGAATGTATCATTACAACGAAAAGTAAATTTTGAATTGGAGCCAGAAATAGTGATGATAGTAAAATCCCTGACACATTGAGGACGAGAAAAGGGAGTAGAAGTAAGAGTTAGGCGGCTAACACAATTCTCCAACAACCAACAACCAACAAACGAGCAAATATATGCAATCTACACAATATTCAAAAATCAGCAGTATCTGTTTCTTTCTAGGCTTCGCTTCCATCGCCGGATCAATCGCGATCTGGTTTCTAACTGGCGGCACCTCACCAGAATCACAGGCGCACGCGGAGCGTTTCGGTATCTTCGTAGGCCTTTGGGCGCCGACATTCTTCATTCTTTCTAACCGCCTCAGCCGCTACGCGGAAAGCAAATCCTGATTGCAGGATGAGGCCCAAGTGATCCAACGTCGCCTAACCATGCGCGGCGAGCCATAGCGGTTGCAATCGGCGAGCCTCGTGGCCGCCGTTGCTAAGCTTGGGTCGTTCAGCCGTCCTTTCTTCATTTTCTCAAAAAAGTTGTCTTCTCGCCGCCTTCCTGTCATCTTTACTGACATGTTACTGGCAATTTTATTGTCTTCTCTGGTGCTGACACTGGCGCTGGGATTTTACGTCATCATCACCGCTCCTGATGAAGCCATTAATCGCACGTTTGCAGCATTCATCGGAATGATGACGCTTTGGATCATCAAAGATATTGCCTTCTGGTGCTTTCCTCATAATCACGAAAACGTTGTCTGGTGGGGCATGCTCAGCTTTATCATTGGCATTAGCTTGCAATTTGCGCTACTGCTGTTCGCCGATGTTTTTCCCGAAAATTATCAGCCACGCTGGAAGCGTACAGCGCTCTTTGCGCTACCCATGCTGGTCTTTTTACCAATGATTTTTTCGGGCGCAATGTGGGAACATCTAACCATCATTGAAGGTCAATTCAGCATCAAGCTGCGCTGGCCTGCATACTTATTTGGGGTCTATAATTTTGCCCTTCTTTCCATTGGAATCTCGCAGCTTTTATTTAAATATCGTAAATACAAAAGCACACTGTGGGGTAAGCAATTAGCCTCTGTCATCCTCGGAGTTCTGACCACTGGAACGTTAATCGTACCCGCCGGAAACCTGTTGCCGGCGCTTGGAATTTACTCACTGCTACCGTATTGCTCGGTGTTTATTTTGCTTGGCACTCTGATTTACGCTTATGCCATTTCTAATTTTAAATTGTTCTCCTTGCAAACCGCGCTCGACCAACTACGATTATTTCCGGTGACTTACAAAATCACCATTGCAGTTGCGCTGACCGGGCTACTCGGTTTCTTTTTACTGCAAGTCCCGGTCGCAATTTGGACTTTCAATAATGCTGATCCGGGATGGCAAAAGTTTCTTGTTTTCGCACCGCTCGCCGGACTGATTCCATCATTAATCTTGATTCTGGTAATTGTGAAAATTCTTTCCCGACCGTTGCGAGAGTTGACTGAAAAAACTTTGGAAGTTGCCAGAGGGAGCTATGGCGCTCAAATCGAATTGACGCGCAACGATGAACTCGGAGTCCTCGCCAAAAGCTTCAACTCCATGAGTACACAGATGGCGGAAGACATTGCGCGTCTGAAAGAAATCAATCAAGCCTTAATTCGGACGGAAAAACTAGCGACAGCGGGAACCTTAGCAGCAGGTGTCGCCCACGAAATTAATAATCCGTTGGCGGCAATTTCTTCGCTGGTTCAATCACAACTCGCGCGAAGTAAAGACGAACGTGACAGCGAGACACTTCGGTTAATTTTGTCTCAAATCACCAGAATCTCTAATGTTTTGCGCAGTACAATGGATTTTGCGCGTCCTCAGATTCCAACTCGTGGAGCCTGTAATTTAAATCAATTAATTACGAAAAGTATTGAACTGGCGAGCTTTGATAAGCAGTTCAAACAATTAATTGTGACGTGTCATTTTGATGAGAACCTTCCCTTGCTTCAGCTTGATGCGGATCAGATGCAACAGGTATTTTTGAATCTTTTGTTCAATGCACGCGACGCGATTCAGGATTGCCTTAATCAGGAACCTCCGGGGGAAATCACCATCGTAACACTGCGATCACATACTGAAGTTTTGGTGGAAGTCAGAGACAACGGCGTCGGCATTTCTCCCATCAATCTTGAGCGTGTCTTCGATCCATTCTTCACGACCAAGCCCAGCGGCAAAGGAACCGGACTTGGCTTAGCCGTCAACCACAGCATTATCACGGCTCACGGTGGCAGCATTGGCATTGCTCCGAATGATCATGGCACGACGGTAACGATAGCGTTTCCGTTCAGCCCATAACTCAACCTGAATCTACCGCATAAATTCATTGAAAAATTAGTAACAAAAGCCATCAGCGGGTAGAATAAAAGTATAGACTGCATCCTGATTCAATGAAAGGAGTACCTGTTAAGCTTATGCCATCTATTCTTTCTCATCCGGCAGTAGCCGTTGGATTAGCTCCTGTTTTTCAACGTTTCCGTGTCCCGCCATGGATGTTTTTCGTCGGCGCGTTTTGCACCATCGTCCCGGATTTTGATGTCGGGGGATTCTTCTTCGGGATCAAATACGAATCATTCTTCGGACATCGCGGATTCAGTCATTCGCTTTTATTTGCAGCCCTTTTAAGCTCCATCATCGTGTTTGGCTTCCTGCGCCAACGGACAAATTTATCACCCGTTGCATGTTTTATTTTTCTATTTCTGTGTACGGCTTCGCACGGAATTTTTGACGCACTCACCAACGGCGGACACGGCGTCGCCTTCTTCACACCATTCGATCAAACGCGCTATTTTTTCATCTGGCGACCGATCCAGGTTTCCCGCTCAGCGTCAGCAGATTTTTCTCACGCTGGGGCGCAGTCGTGTTTTTTACCGAACTTTTATGGATGTGGATTCCTGCGCTCATCGTTGGAATCATAGCGATAGGGGTTAATAAATTAACGAGTAAAAAATGATTGAAATAATCGCTACAACAATCGAAGACGCTCTCGCGGCTGAACGCGGCGGGGCAGATCGTATTGAATTGATTTCTCATTTTGAGGTTGGCGGATTGACGCCATCATTGGAACTTGTCCGCGCTGTGACTGATGCAGTGAAAATTCCGGTGCGTGTCATGCTACGTGCCAGCGAAGATTTTCAGGTCAGGGACGAAGACGAAAGGCAACAACTATGTGGTCTGGCGGCTTCTCTGGCAGAACTGCCGATTGATGGAATTGTCTGTGGATTTATTGCTCAGGATGCGATTGACGAGGAAGTGCTACAGCGTGTAATAGCTGCGGCTCCACAGACGAAATTCACGTTCCATCGCGCCTTTGAAGAACTCAGCAATCCAGGCATTGCCATTCATCAATTAAAGCAGTTCCCTGCTGTTGACTGTATTTTGACGAGTGGTGGAAAAGGTCATCGAGAAGAAAAGATTGAGAATTTTCGACTGTGCTTAGAAGCTGCAAGTCCTCAAATTTCAATTCTTGCCGGAGGTGGAATGACAGATGAAATAATGATTACTTTACAAAAACAGGCAGGAATTCACAATTTTCACTTTGGGACTTTTGTGCGTGAGCCGAAAGAATTTGATGGGATGGTCAAAGAAGAAAGGGTTCGTGCAATTGTCCAACAGAATGCAGAAGCCCGCACGCAGTAAGGGCGTCGCGTCGGTTC